>CAZDCR010000193.1:0-1841 GCA_964503995.1 uncultured Segnochrobactrum sp. | reverse complement strand
CCGCGATCTTCGCGTTTGCTCGGTTCTATCTCCAAAATCTCGATATCCCCGACCGCCATTCGTGGGGGTCAACCGAAGTTGCAAACGCAAGGAATATCCACATGGCAACTGGCACCGTAAAGTGGTTCAACGCGACCAAGGGCTACGGCTTCATCCAGCCCGACAATGGCGGCGCTGACGTGTTCGTCCACATCTCGGCCGTCGAGCGCGCCGGCATGACCAGCCTCAACGAAGGCCAGAAGGTCTCTTTCGAGATCGAGCAGGACCGCCGCACCGGCAAGTCCGCCGCCGGCAAGCTCGCCGCGGCCTGATCGCGAACCACGCGGCGCGCCCGGCCATCAGGCCGGTCACGCGACCCACGGATCGTCTCTCCGCCTCCGGCGGAACGAAAGGCGGGGCTGGTCCCCGCCTTTTTTGATTCGCACGTTTTCTTCATTGGCGCTCGGGTGCTGCGCCGACGCGCGCGACGGCCCATCGCTCTGCTCGGGGCAAATCGCGATCTCTCCGGCCGGGACCCGGCACTGCCATCGTCCTCCTGGCTTGCGTGCTCGACGCGAACTTCCTCCCCCAATGCCGCAAGACTGCGCTATCCTGCGATCCGGACCAGATGGAGAAACAGCATGGCACGGGAACGAGTAGGCTTCATCGGCATCGGACTGATGGGGCGCGGCATGGCGAGGAACGTTCTTCTTAAGGGCTACGACCTGACCATCCTCGCCCACCGCCGTCGCGAGGCCGCCGAAGAACTCGTGGCACTCGGCGCAGAAGAAGCCGGCTCGGCCCGCGAACTCGCCGAGCGCTGCGACGTCGTCGTCCTCTGCGTCACCGGCAGCCCGCAGGTCGAGGCCGTCGTGCACGGGCCGGAGGGACTGGCGAGCGCCGGCCGGCCGATCCTGATCTGCGACTGCTCGACCTCCGATCCGTCGTCGACGGTGCGCCTGGCGACGGAACTGGCGGCCAAAGGAATCGCGCTGGTCGACGCGCCGCTGTCGCGCACGCCCAAGGAGGCCGAGGCCGGTACGCTGGACGTCATGGCCGGCGGCAGCGCCGCGGATTTCGCCCGCGCCCGGCCGGTGCTCGCCACCTTCGCGCAGAAGATCGTCCACACCGGGCCCGTCGGCTCGGGCCATACGATGAAACTCCTCAACAATTTCGTCTCGCTCGGCTATGCGGCGATCTATGCCGAGGCGCTGGCGCTGGGTGCCAAGGCGGGGCTGACGCCGCAGGTCTTCGACGGCGTCATCCGCGGCGGACGCATGGACTGCGGCTTCTACCAGACCTTCTTCAAATACGTTCTCGAGCGCGACCGCGACGCGCACCGCTTCGCCCTCTCCAACGGCCTGAAGGACCTGAGCTACCTCTCGGCCTTCGCCAACGCCACGCAGACGCCCAATCCCGTCGGTGCGGCCGTGCGCAACTCCTTCGCGCTCGCGGTCGGAACGGGGCACGGAGAGGATTACGTTCCGATGCTGTCGGACGTCATCGGCACGCTGTCGGGTGTGGCGACAAGGCCCGGCGAATAGCCGCCTCAGCTGCGCTGCGGCACGCCCCCGGCCAGGAGATCGCGGATCGGGAGAGGCGTCTCGTCGACGATCGTTCCGGCGAGCGCCGGGCGCGCGAGCAGAAATCCCTGGAAGAGGTCGGCCCCGGCCTCGAGGGCGGCCTGCAACTGCCGCGGGGCTTCGATCCCTTCGACCAGGATGGCGGAGCCGAGATCGGACAGCCGGGCAAACAGCGACGGCAGCAGGCGCAGCGCGTCGGGCCGCGCCACCACCGACCGGAACCATTTCGCGTCGACCTTGACGATGTCCGGCCGCAAGGTCCGTACGCGCGCGGCGGTC
>CAZDCR010000192.1:0-1861 GCA_964503995.1 uncultured Segnochrobactrum sp. | reverse complement strand
ACCGCAGCAAAAGCGGGGCACCCCAGCTCAGCCTTGCTTTGACCCTCGAGGAGATTTCCCATGTACGCCAACGGTGCCTTTAAGAACCCCTTCGCCGACTTCGACTTCAGCAAGATCTCCGGTGAGTTCAAGCTCCCGGCCGTGAACGTCGAGACGTTCGTCGAGACCGCGCGCAAGAACTTCGCCACCATGACCTCGCTCAACACCGCCGCCGTCGAGCAGATGAAGACGATCGCGCAGCGCCAGGGCGACATGGTCCGCGCCGCGATGGAAGACTTCTCCAAGCACGGCAGCGAAGTCCTCGCCGCCGCGACCGTCGAGGAGAAGGCCGCCAAGCAGATCGACTTCATCAAGAAGTCCTACGACTCAGCCATCACCAACACGAAGGAACTGGCCGACCTCTACACCAAGGGCCAGGCCGACGCCGTGACGGCGCTGAGCGCCCGAGTCGCCGAGCTGACCGAAGAGGTCAAGGCCGCGATCGCCAAGAAGTAAGCGTTTCAGCGTAAGCGTGGGTCGGCCTGTCGCCGATCCGGAAAGGGGCCGCGTACGTGGCCCCTTTTCTTTTGCCCACGCCGCTTTAGTTTCGGCGCAGCATGACGAGCATCACCTACGAAGACTTCGAGCGTGTCGATATTCGTGTCGGCACCATCGTCGAGGCGGCACCGCTCGAGGGTGCGCGCAAACCCGCCTACCGCCTCCTGATCGATTTCGGCAGCGAGATCGGCACGAAGAAATCCTCGGCGCAGATCACCGTGCATTACACGCCGGACGAATTGGTCGGTCGCCAGGTTGCGGCGGTCGTGAACTTCCCACCGCGTCAGATCGGCCGGTTCATGTCAGAGGTCTTGACGCTCGGGTTCCCGGCCGCCGACGGCAGCGTCGTGCTGATCGCGCCGACCAAGCCGGTGCCGAACGGTGGCAAGCTGTTCTAGCGCGACGACCTAAAAGACCCTGTGGATCCACCCGTGCGGATCGGCCGTGCGGCCGCGCTGGATGCCGACGAGGGCGGCCTTCAGCTCCTCGGTCTTGGCGCCCGAGCCGCCATTGCCGATCCTGAACTCGCCGTCCTTGCTGCGCACCGTGCCGATCGGTGTGACGACCGCGGCGGTGCCGCAGGCGAAGGCCTCGCGCAGGCGGCCGCTGGCCGCGTCCTTGCGCCACTGCTCGATCGAATAGCGCTCTTCGGTCGCCTTGATGCCCTTGTCCTTTGCCAGGGTGAGCAGCGAGCTGCGCGTGATGCCGGGCAGGATGGTGCCGCCGAGCGGCGGGGTGATCATCGAGCCGTCGTCGAACACGAAGAAGATGTTCATGCCGCCGAGCTCCTCGATCCAGCGCTGTTCGACGGCATCGAGGAACACCACCTGGTCGCAGCCGTGCCGCGTCGCCTCGGCCTGGGCCTGCAGGCTGGCGGCATAGTTGCCGCCGCACTTGGCGGCGCCGGTGCCGCCGGGGGCGGCGCGGGTGAAGTCCTCGGAGACCCAGACCGAGACCGCCGGCGCATCGGTCTTGAAGTAGGCGCCGACCGACGACGCAATGACGATGAAGAGGTAATCCGACGAGGGTTTCACGCCGAGGAAAATCTCGTTGGCGAACATGAAGGGCCGGATGTAGAGGCTGCCGTCGCCCTCGGGGATCCAGGCACGGTCGATCTTGACCAGCTGGTCGACGGCCTCGAGGAACACGTCTTCCGGCAGGCTCGGCATGGCGAGGCGTTCGGCCGACTGCTGGAAGCGGCGGGCGTTCTCCAGCGGGCGGAACAGCGTCGCGCCGCCGTCGGCCGTGCGATAGGCCTTCAGCCCCTCGAAGATTTCCTGGGCGTAGTGGAGGACGGCCGCGGCCGGGTCCATCGGGATCGGCG
>CAZDCR010000191.1:0-1955 GCA_964503995.1 uncultured Segnochrobactrum sp. | reverse complement strand
GTCCTCAAGGCCGACGGCCTCATCGTCTTCTCCGAGGCGCCGGAGCGGCGCACCGTCATTTCAGCCGAAGCGAAGGGCAAGAAGGGCGAGGCGCTGCGCCAGTCGCTGCCGCGCCCCGGCCGCCTCGCCGTGGTCGAAGGCCGCGACGGGCCGATCGGCCGCATCGTCTATTCCTGGGCGCTGCGGCCGACGTCCGGCGCCCCGGCGGAGCTGCCGGAGATCGCCATCCCGTGGTTCGACACCGAGGCAGGCGAGATGCGCACCGCCGTGCTGCCGGGGCGCACGATCGCCTTCCGCCAGGCCGGCCGCAGCCTTGCCGACCTCGAGCGCGACATTGGCCTCACCGCCACGCCGGCGGCGCCCGCGACGCGGTCGCCGGGCGATCTCGCACTCGCCGCCCTCGCCTTCCTCGCCGCCGCCACCGCGACGACGGCGCTGCTCAGCCGCCGCCTCGTGCCGGCAGGCGGATCGCTCGCGCGGTTCGTCGGGACACTGCGGGACGGATGGGCGCGCCGGCGCGCGCGGCAGGCGCTGCGGCGCGGCGATCTCGCCGCGGCGTGGCGGCTCACCGCGCGGCTTTCCGCGCCCGAGGACGTGACAGCGCGGGCCGCCGTCGAACGGCAGCTGTTCGGCGGCGGACGGCCTTAGCCCTCAGCGCTCGACGAAGGCCTTCTCGATGACATAGTCGCCGGCCTCGCCGGTGTTGCCTTCCGCAAAGCCGCGCGCGTCGAGCAGCGCCTTGAGGTCGGCCAGCATCGCCGGGCTGCCGCAGATCATCACCCGGTCGTGCGCCTGCTCGAGCGGCGCCACGCCGATGTCCTCGAAGAGCTTGCCGGAGGTGATGAGGTCGGTGATGCGGCCGCGGTTGTGGAAGGGCTCGCGCGTCACCGTCGGGTAGTAGATCAGCTTTTCCTGGATCAGCTCGCCGATGAGTTCGTCCTGCGGCAGCTCCTGGGTGATGCGCTCGCCATAGGCGAGCTCGGCCACCTGCCGGCAGCCGTGCACCAGCACCACCTTCTCGAACTGGTCGTAGGTCTCGGGGTCGCGGATGATGCTCATGAACGGGGCGAGCCCCGTGCCGGTGCCGAGCAGATAGAGGTTCCGCCCCGCCTTCAGGTTGTCGATGACGAGCGTGCCGACCGGCTTGCGGCCGACGATGATGCGGTCGCCTTCCTTGATGTGCTGCAGGCGCGAGGTGAGCGGCCCGTCCGGCACCTTGATCGACAGGAACTCGAGGGTCTCGTCGTAGTTCGTGCTCACCACGCTGTAGGCGCGCAGCAGCGGCTTGTTGTCGACCTTGAGGCCGATCATCGTGAACTGGCCGTTCTTGAAGCGGAACGCCTGGTCGCGCGTCGTCGTGAAGCTGAACAGCGTGTCCGTCCAGTGGTGGACGGAGAGCACCTGCTCCTCGAAGAATGCGCTCATTCGCTCAGGCTCCGTATCGAGGTCGTCGGTCGGCGGATCGGGTGGGCACGGCAGCGTCGGCGAACCAGCTCGGGTCGGAACGGCGGTCCGCTCGCGTATTCTGCCGGCAGACTTGGCCAGCCGACTTCGCCAGCAGACTTGGCCAGCAGACTTCGCCAGCAGACTTCGCCAGCAGACTTGGCCGACCTGCCGCCCGGCTGACGCGCGGTCCATCCGGTAGGCGGCCATCACATACGGCGACGGACGCCGGGTTTCCAGACCGTGGCGATCCCGGAGGCTTCCCCGCCCCTGTGCCCGGGACCGACACCGGCGATCATCGCGTTCCCGGGCGATTTTTCCGGAAGGGCGATGCTGAGGCGATCATTCCCCGCTCCGTCGCCCCCACGACCCACCGATGCCCTCGCCATCACCGATGGTGGAATGGTAGTTCATTCGCACACCAACGTGGTACGGTAATACCGTCATCCTGTCAAGGCGAGTGTGCGACGGTTTGGCGCGGATTGGTGCGTGTGGGCGGATGCCGTCCGACC
>CAZDCR010000190.1:0-2123 GCA_964503995.1 uncultured Segnochrobactrum sp. | reverse complement strand
GCCGGCTCGCCGCGGCGATCGGACGGATACGATACCAGGATGCGACCCACGAGCCGGACGCCGGTGCAGCCGGCCCCTGCACGTCGATCGCGGATGTGTCGCTCCCGAAAACCGGCCGTCAACGGTTCCGTAACGCTACGCGGTGCTTTATCAAGCGGTGGCGCAGCGGGGACACGGCTTGGACCCGGCGGCGGGCAGGAACACTGAGCGGCAGGAGACGATGCACGTACGTACGTTGACCTTCACGGTGCTCGCGGGCCTCGCTGCGGTGGGCCCGGTTTTCGCCCAGGGCACGACCGGCAGGGAGCCCGCCCTCATCAAGCAGAACAACGACTGGTCGTCCTTCTCGCATGGCGAAGGCCCTGGGAAGGTCTGCTTCGCGATGACGACACCGAAATCGAAGACGCCGCCGAACCTCAACCACGGTGACGTGTTCTTCTTCGTTTCCAACCGCCCCGGCGAGGGCGTCCGCAACGAGCCGAGCATTCTGGTCGGCTATCCGTTCCAGGACGGATCGCGGGTTTCCGTCGACATCGACGGGCAGAAGTTCACGCTCTTCACCAAGGGCGATGGCGCCTGGGTGGAGAACGCCGCCCAGGAGGCGCCGCTCGTCGCCGCCATGAAGAAGGGCCGCTCGATGACCGTCGCCGGCACCTCGGGCCGCGGCAACCCGACCGGCTACACCTTCTCGCTGTCGGGCATCTCCGCCTCGGTGGGCGAAATCGACAAGGCGTGTCCCTGATCGTCGCGTGACGGCGCGGGCCACGACTGTGGCAGGCGACGCGCCGATCCACTAGATTGGGACGAGGCGTTGCCCCGTCACAGAGACCAAGGAGCGCCCCGGCCTGTCCGGGGCGTTGCCGTTTCGGGCCGCGCGGCCCAAAGAGCCGGACCGGAATCATGACCGTCGTTCTCGACGCCACCCGCCAGACAACTGCCGCCGCCCCCGGGGCGCGCCCAGTGCCCGTGACGGTCGTGGCCAATGCCACCGCGGAAAAGCCGTCGCTGATCGGCCTGGAGCGGCCGGCGCTCGCGAGCGCCCTCGTCGCGGCCGGCGTGGCCGAGCGGCAGGCGCGGATGCGCGCCAACCAGATCTGGCAGTGGCTCTACCACTACGGCGTCACCGACTTCGCCGCGATGACCAACGTCGGCAAGGACCTCCGGGCGCTGCTCGGGGAGCGCTTTACCATCGCCCGGCCGGAGATCGTCGAGGAACAGGTCTCCTCCGACGGCACCCGCAAGTGGCTCCTGCGCTTTCCCCCGCGCGGCGCCGGCCGGCCGGTCGAGGTCGAGACGGTCTACATCCCCGAGGTCGGCCGCGGCACGCTGTGCGTCTCGAGCCAGGTCGGCTGCACGCTGACCTGCTCGTTCTGCCACACCGGCACGCAGACGCTGGTGCGCAACCTCACCGCCGAGGAGATCGTCGCGCAGATCCTGGTCGCCCGCGACCGCCTCGGCGACCACCCAGGCGGCCGCACGCCGGACGGGGCGATGGTGCCGACCGAGGGCAGCCGGCTCGTCTCCAACATCGTCGTGATGGGGATGGGCGAGCCGCTCTACAATTTCGACGAGGTGAAGACCGCGCTCCTGATCGTCTCCGACGGCGAGGGCATCGCGCTGTCGCGCCGCCGCATCACGCTGTCGACCTCAGGCGTCGTGCCGATGATCGCACGCGCCGGCGCCGAGATCGGCGTGTCGCTCGCCGTGTCGCTGCACGCGGCCAACGACAAGACGCGCGACGTGCTGGTGCCGCTCAACAAGAAGTACCCGATCGCCGAGCTTCTCGACGCCTGCCGGAGCTATCCGGGGTTGTCGAACGCGCGGCGTATCACCTTCGAGTACGTGATGCTGAAGGGCGTCAACGACTCACCCGCGGACGCGCGCGCGCTGGTGCGGCTCCTCAAGGGCATCCCGGCGAAGATCAACCTGATCCCGTTCAACCCGTGGCCGGGCTCTGGCTACGAATGCTCCGACTGGGAGACGATCGAGGCCTTCGCCGACATCGTCAACGAAGCCGGCTACGCCTCGCCGATCCGCACGCCGCGTGGCCGCGACATCCTCGCCGCCTGCGGGCAGCTGAAGTCGGAGAGCCAGCGCATGCGCGCCCGCGAGCGCCTGGCGCT
>CAZDCR010000189.1:0-2234 GCA_964503995.1 uncultured Segnochrobactrum sp. | reverse complement strand
CCCAGGCGAGGCCGAGGCACAGGCGGGTGATGTCGTCCCGCCGCGCCGCGAGGCCGACGAAGCCGGCGATGCTGAGCAGGGTGACGGCCGAGAGGAAGGCGTGGCCGCTCGGGAAGCTGGCCGTGAAGGTCAGGGCCGCGTGCTCGACGATGTCCGGCCGGTCGCGGCCGATCAGGATCTTCAGAACGGTGGAGACGGCGGTCGCTCCGATCACGGTCAGGGCGAGGCCGACGGCGAGGTGCCGATGGCGGCAGAACCACAGGGTCAGGCCGGCCGCGATCGTCATCATGCCGAGTCCGACGGTGCTGCCGAAGGCGGTGACGTCCCGCACGGCTTCCCGCAGCCAGGCCGGGCCGATCGGCATGGAGGGGTCGCCGGCCTCGCGGAACAGCAGGACGATGCTGCGGTCGAAGGCGAAGCTGCGACCGGACGCGATGAACAGCGCCAGGGCCAGAAAGACGCAGGCGGCGGCGACGGGGATCAGAATGCGCGGCTGAAGCAAGAAGACGTCACCTCCGGTCAAGACCTGTCGCCTGGGAAATGGGGGGCCCGGCCCCGAGTGCAACGGCCCGGGGGTTCAGACGAGCCTGTCGCGGGCCGCGATCAGCCGGATGGCCCTGGGCAGGAGCCTGTAGACGAGCGGACCCGCCTTGCGCTCGACCTCACCGTCGAAGGTGATGTGGCCACGCCGCTTGTCCCGGCGTGTCAGGGTGACCTGCGACCCGGTGAAGGAGATCAGATTCGGCGATGTGCGCCAGTGGCCGGAAACCACCGACAGCGCCGCCTTGCAGCGGGAATAGAGCCCGCCGGCGTTGAGGATGTGGACCTCGAAGACGCCGCCGTCGAGCCGCGGCCGACGCCATTCGCTGCCCTCGAAGGCGTTGACGGTGACGAGCACCGCATCGGCCTCGACGAGGCGGCGTTCGTCGCCGCGTCCCATGTCGATGGCGACCGTGATCGACCGCGTGAACAGAATGGAGCGCGTGGCGGCCACGAGAAAAGCGATGGCGCGGCTGAAGGGGAAGCGCCGCCGCGCGTATTCGCGCTCGCGGGCCATCAGGCTGAAGAACCCCATGCCCGAGAGCGAGTGGAACAGGCGATCATTGACGCTGCCGACATCGAGCGACAGCGGCTGCCCCGCGCAAAGCGCAGCGATCTGCTCCTCCAGGGTGCCGGTCAGCCCCAGATCGCGGCCCAGCACGTTGACCGTCCCGAGCGGGAGAACCCCGACCGGCCGGTCGGCATGCATGAGCACGGGCAGCACGCCATTCAGCGTGCCGTCGCCGCCCGCAATCACCGGGATCGTCGCGCGATCCTCGACCGCCAGGGCCAGCGCGTCGTCGAGCTCGCGGGGGTGAACCATGCGCACGCTCGCCGAGCAGCCGGCGGCCTCAAAGCCGGCGATGATGCGGGCCTCGAACGCATCCGCCCCCGCCTCGAGAACGGTGCCGGCCCGGGCGTTGACGATGACGGTGTGGTGCATGGCGTGGAGGGTGTGAAAGGCTTCATGGCGCCCCGGTGAGGAGCCGGCGGCTCGCGTGTGCCCGCCGGCTGACTGAAAGCCCCGGAGGCGGGCCCTCACCCAAAACGGAAGATGCGGGCCTTTCGGCCCGCATCCCGCCGCCACGACGGTTCGGCTGGGGGGATAGCAACCGCCGCGACCTGCGTCTGGCGTGGCCTACATCATCCAGTAGGGCATCGTGCCGTAATAGTCGTGGACGCGCTTGCCATAGGCGCGGTCGTCCCAGTCGGGCTCACCCTGGCTGTCGTACATCGGGGCTGCCTCGAGCTTGTCCTTCGTCATCGGGACGACATAGCCGCCGCGTCCGGGATCGAAGTCGAGCACGCTCCAGGGAATCGGGTGGTACTTCTCACCGAGGCCCAGGAAGCCGCCGAAGGACATGATCGCGTAGGCGACCTTGCCGGTCCTCTTGTCCAGCATGACGTCGTAGATCTCGCCGAGATGCTCGCCCGCGCTGTTGTAGACCGCGGTGCCGGCGACGCGCGCACCAGCGATCAGCGGGTTCGACGACCTGGGCATAGACGGCGAAGCGGTGTCGATCAGGGTCATGAAAGGTTCCTCCGCCTGCAGCAGCCGCTTCGGCTGCCGATTGCCGAGACAACGCGGCGTTCGGCAGAAAGGTTCCGCCGCCATTGTGGCGCGCGAAGAGCGAGGCCGGCGTCGGCGGAGATGGCCGCCCGCGCGATCGAGGCTGACGGGCGCGGCGTGGAGG
>CAZDCR010000188.1:0-2346 GCA_964503995.1 uncultured Segnochrobactrum sp. | reverse complement strand
CGGCTCCACGAAAGCGACCGCACCGGATGTCCGCCCGCCCGATCCTCGTCTCCACGACCGTTCTTGCCGCGCTCGCCGCGGCGACCGGAATGGCGTTCGCTGCCTGGAGCGCGCACGGAGCGGCGATGTTCATGGCGCTGGCCGAAAGCGGACTTTCCTGGTGTTTCTAGGCCTAGGCCCGCACCCGACGGCAGGAGACTGAACATGATGCGTGGAATCCTGGTCGGCATCGTGATCCTTATGGCCGGCGCTTTCGGCTACATGGGCTACGAAACGTGGTACAAGCCTCTGCACTCGGGCGAAGCCTTCGGCGACGCTTTCGCGCTCACCGACCAGTCGGGCCAGCCGATCACCGAAGCGGCCTTCCGCGGTCACCCGACCGCCGTGTTCTTCGGCTTCACCCATTGCCCGGAGGTCTGCCCGACGACGCTGTTCGAGCTCGACGGCTGGCTGAAGCAGCTCGGGCCGGAGGGCGAATCCATCCGCGCCTACTTCGTCTCGGTCGATCCGGAGCGCGACACGCCGGAAATCATGAACGCCTATGTCTCCAACGTGTCCGACCGCATCACCGGCATCACCGGGGAGACGGCGAAGGTGGAGGCGATGGCAAAATCCTTCGGCATCTACTGGAAGAAGGTGCCGCTGGACGGCGGCGACTACACGATGGACCACACCGCCTCGATCCTGCTGCTCGGCCGCGACGGCGATTTCTTCGGCACCATCGCCTATGGCGAGAACCCCGACACGGCGATCGCCAAGCTGAAGCGGCTGATCGCCGAGGGCTGAGGCTTGAAGCGCCGGGCCGGCTGAGGCAGGAAGAGCGCCCGGCCTCCCCTCCCTGCGCCGGCCGAACGTTCCGGAGTTTCCCGTGCCGCAGACCAAATTCTCCTTCACCGCGCCGCGCGCGCTCGCCCGGCAGGTCTACGGTCTCGTCGAGGCTGCGTTCGAGGAGGATGGCTGGCCCGTCGCGCTGACCGACATCGACGAGGACAAGGGTCCCGCGCAAGGCATCGAGACGGTCGACCTCTACGTCGACGGCGACGGCGAGGACGAGGCCGGGCGCCTCGCAGGGCTGCTCGCGGCGGAAGGCATCGAAGGCGCGTTCGCACGCGAGGTTCTTCCCGAGACGGACTGGGTCACGGCCTCGCTCGACGGGCTGAAGCCGGTGCGCGCCGGCCGCTTCCTCGTCCACGGCAGCCACGACCGCGACAAGGTGCGGGCGAACGACCTCGCCATCGAGATCGAGGCCGGCCTGGCCTTCGGCACCGGCCACCACGGCACGACGGCCGGCTGTCTGGAAACGATCGCACGGATCGTCCGCAACCGGCGGCCCCGCCGCGTGCTCGACCTCGGCACCGGCAGCGCGGTGCTGGCGATCGCGGTGGCGAAGCTCGCGCGGGAGCCGGTGCTCGCCACCGACATCGATCCGGTCGCCGTCGACGTGGCGCGCGAGAACGCGCGGCTCAACGGCGTCGCCGGCCTGGTGCGCTGCGTCACCGCCACCGGCTTCGGCCATGTCGAGATCGCGGCGCGTGCGCCCTACGACCTGATCGTCGCCAACATCCTCGCCAACCCGCTGATGAAGCTCGCACCGCAGATGGCCGCGCATGTAGCGCCCGGCGGCTCGCTCATCCTGTCGGGCATCCTGGTGCGCCAGCGCAACGCCGTTGTGGCGACCTATGCCGGCCAGCGCTTCCGCCACGTCTCGACGCTGACGCGCGGCGACTGGGTGACCATTCACTTCGAGCGCTGAGGGGCTGGTCGCATCGTGGGCGGCAGGCGTCTCCGGCGGGTCCTGAGCCCTTGGGACACCCCCGTCTGCCTGCCGGCATCTCCCCCTCAAGGGGGGAGATCGGCTGTCGCAATGCCATCGCCATTCTGATCGACGGAGAGAGAGCGCTGCCGCTGCAATTGTCGATCTCCCCCCTTGAGGGGGAGATGCCGGCAGGCAGAGGGGGGTATCGCAGGGCGCTGTCGCTGAAAGGTCCGCACGTCACGCTGCCGCCCCCAAAACAACCAAAGGCGGCCCTTCCGTCCGGAAGAAGCCGCCTTCGATGCATGCGGCGGGCACGAAGCCCGCGCAGGCCGATCAGAACATGTAGTAGGCCCCGCCGCGCTTCTTCAGGTCGGCGCGGTCGTAGCCGTGCGACTTCAGCGTCTCGTCGTCGAGCATCAGGAGCGCGCCGTTGACGTAGCGGCTGACCTGGCGCTGCCGGGCCTCGACGAGCGCGTCGACTGCATTGCGGAAAAATCCGGTCTTGGTGGCCATGTCGAATGTCCTTCGTGACTGGCGTTGTCCTGGCATTGAGCTATTTTTGCAGGAAGCTACCCTCCAACTATCTTCGC
>CAZDCR010000187.1:0-2434 GCA_964503995.1 uncultured Segnochrobactrum sp. | reverse complement strand
CGGCGCCGGCCGCTACGATCTCGGCTCGGAAGAAGCCCTGCGGACCCATGAATGGAAGGACGGTGTCGCGCGGCTCGACCAGGCCCCGCTGGCAGCCCCCGTCGAAGCCCTGCTCAAGCCCTGGCGCGATGCGGTCGCCGGCGCACGCGCGCTCTATGGGCCGAACGCCTATCCCGGCTCGCCCTGGCTCTCCCGGCAGGCGATGCGCCGCGACGACCGGCTGATCGCGGCCGAACTCCACCCCCAGACGCACAAGAAGCTCGTCGCCGCGATCGGGCGCGACGAGCGCTGCAAGGCACTGGCGATCGACGGCTGGAACGCGCTGCGCGGCAATGTCCCGCCCAAGGAGCGGCGCGGGCTGGTCCTGATCGACCCGCCGTTCGAGGAGAAGGACGAGTTCGAGACGCTCGCTGCCGAGGTCGTCGCCGCGCATCGCAAATGGCCGACGGGCATCTACGCGCTCTGGTACCCGGTCAAGGATCGCCGCGCTGCCACAGGCCTGGTCGATGCGATCCTGGATGCGGGCATCGGCCGGCTGCTGCGGCTCGAGATCGATGTCGACCGGCCCGAGGCGGCCGGCGGCCTCAGTGCCACGGGGCTGCTGCTGGTCAATCCGCCCTGGCGGCTCGCCGAGGAGGCGCAGATCCTGCTGCCGGCCCTGACGGAACGCCTCGCCCAGGGACCGCAGCCGCGCTATCTATGCGAGCCGATCCGTCCGGACGGCTGACACGCCCGCATTTCCGAGGCCTCGCCGATGCTCGTTCTCCGCTCCTCCCCTGCCTCCCCCTTCGGCCGCAAGGTCAAGATGGCCGCCGCCGAACTCGGGCTGAGCGACCGCATCGAGATCGTCGTCGCCGACACCAACGACCCGGCCGAGCCGCTGCGCCAGCAGAACCCGCTGGGCAAGATCCCGACGCTGGTCCTGGAAGACGGGATGACGCTGTTCGATTCGCGCGTCATCGTCGACTATCTCGACCATCTCGCCGGCGGCAACCGGCTGATCCCGGCCGGCGAGGCGCGCTTCGCGCAGCTGCGCCTGCAGGCGCTGGCCGACGGCCTCTGCGACGCTGCCCTGCTCCAGGTCTACGAGACGCGCTTCCGCCCGGAAGAAGGCCGCAACGCCGCCTGGGTCGCCAACCAGGCCGGCAAGGTGTCGCGCGCGCTGGCGGCGCTCGAAGCCGCCCCGCCGGTCTATCCCGACCGTCCGCGCATCGGCGAGATCGCGCTGGCCTGCGCGCTCGGCTATCTCGACCTGCGCTTCGCCGGCACCTGGCGGGCGGATCACCCCCGGCTCGTCGCCTGGCTCGACGCCTTCGCCACCAAGGTCCCGTCTTTCGAGGCGACCCGCGTCAAGGGCTGACACCCGCACGGCCGGCCGGTCTCGCGACAGGGACCGGCCGGCGCCGCACTGCCGGCCCGGCTCCCGGTCGTAACGATCACCCGAAACAACAAAAAACCCGGTGGCCGAGGCCACCGGGTTCTTTTTGTCCCCGTGAGGGGGAGCAGACTAGAACTTGTAGTTCAGGCCGGCGCGGACCACCGAGAAGTCGGTGCCGACCTTGACGCCGGTGTTGAAGAAGCTCTTCTCGCCGAGGTCGACGTAGAGATACTCGACCTTGGCGGTCCAGTTGTTGGTGAAGGCATACTCGACGCCGGCGCCGACAGCGTAGCCGCCGGTGTGGCTGGTGTCCGAGGAGCCGATGCCGGCGATGCTGGTCTTCACGTTGCCGTAGGCCCAACCACCGGTGATGTAGGGCATGAACCGGTCGAAGGCGAAGCCGACGCGGCCACGAACCGTGCCGAAGTACTCGGTCTTGATGCGGTCACCGAAGCCGTTGCTGGCCTTCAGGTCGGCGCCCTGGATGTCCGCCTCGACGCCGAGAACGATCTGGCCGATCTGGTAGTTGTAGCCGATCTGTCCACCGCCGACGAAGCCGTCGATGTCACCGATCGAAACCGTGCGAGCCAGGGCGAAGGTGCCGGCGTTCACGTTGCCGAAGCCGTAGCCGGCGTTGGCACCGACGTAGAAGCCGGTCCAGGTGAAGACGGGGGCGTAGACCGGAGCGACGACCGGGCCCTTGCGGGACGGCAGGTCGGCGGCGGAGGCAGCGCCGGCAGCGACGAGGCCGATCGCCGCAACGCTCGAAAGCAGGAACTTCTTCATGGTAGTACTCCTAGTCGTCGCTTTGCCGGTTGCCCCGGCGGGTGATGTCGATGGACTGGTTATAAGACCTGTCGAGGCTTTTGTCTGTTGCGTCGGAAGCACATGTGCCTCCCAGACCGCGGCGAAAATGCGGCACGAATGGGATGACTGCGGCGATTATATAAACGCACGTTAACGTCTGTTAAAGCATGCCTAATGGTGAACCGAATACTAACAACCTCGTGAGGTTCCACCACGGCCCGTTGCGGAAACGCGCGCCGTCAACCGAGG
>CAZDCR010000186.1:0-2487 GCA_964503995.1 uncultured Segnochrobactrum sp. | reverse complement strand
GTCGTCACCGTTCCTCCCTGGCGATCCGAGGCGAGAAGGGGGGCAATAACCCTTCCAGATTGTGCAAGGAGTAACCTATGTCCATCCGTTCCAACATCGGCCGTTCGGCCGCCGCAGCCTTCGGCATCGCCGCGCTGCTCTCCACCACCTCCGTGTTCGCCGCCGACGTCATCGGCATGGAGCCGCCGGCGCCGCAGCCGGTTCCCTATGACCAGGTTCCCGTCGCGTCGTGGGCCGGCGCCTATGCCGGTATCCAGGGCGCCTACAGCACGGGCGACACGGACATCAATTCCGGCGTGAACAACTCGATCGACACCGACGGCTTCAACGGCAGCCTCTTCGGCGGCTGGAACGGCCAGTCGGGCATGTTCGTCTACGGCATCGAAGGCGACGTCGGCTATGACTGGGCGGACGGCACCAACGCCGGCGCCTCGACCGATCGCGGCTTCAACGGCTCGCTGCGGGCCCGCATGGGCGTGGCGGCGACCGACAACATCCTGGTCTACGCGACCGGCGGTGGCGCGGCAGCCAAGGTCGAGGTCAACGACGGCATCGCTTCCGACTCCAACACGATGTTCGGCTGGACGGCCGGCGTCGGCGCCGACGTCAAGCTGACCGAGAAGGTCTTCGCCCGCGGCGAGTACCGCTACACCGACTACGGCTCGGACGACTTCGCCCTTTCGGGCGGCGCGACCGAGGTCGACTCCAAGTCGAACAACTTCCTGCTCGGCATCGGCATGAAGTTCTGATCGCCCGGCGCGGCGCCGCCGGCGCCGCATCGAGCCTGATGGATGAGGCCGGATCCCGCGAGGGGTCCGGCCTTTCTCCTTTCCGGGCGACGACCCGGGGCGACCGGGTTCAGTGCGGCAGATAGGGCTGGAGATCGGGAAACAGTTCGTCGAACCGCTTCACCCAGCGCTTCAGCTTGGGCCGTCCGCGCTCCCAGCCGCTGCCGAAGCGCAGCGTGGCGTAGGCCAGCATGCAGCGCAGCGCGATGTGGCCGGCATGGGCCTTCTTCCCCAGCCGCGGTGCGTTGTCGTTGAGATGGTCGAGGCCGCGCGCGACCTTCGCCGCCTGCCGGTCGATCCAGGGCTGGTGCAGCTTCTCCTCTGGCCGGAAGCGCTTCTCGTAGACCTGCGCCAGCAGGCAGTCGGCGATGCCGTCGGCCAGAGCCTCGAGCGTCTCCGCCTCGCGCCGCTTGACGGCCTGGCGTGGAAACAGCTGGTTCCCGGACATCCGGTTCAGTTCCTGCGTGATCGCGCGGCTGTCGTAGACCGTACTGCCGTCGTCGAGAACGAGAACCGGTATCTTGCCGAGCGGATTGGCCTCGATCAGCACCGCCGGATCGGCATTGGTGTCGACAGCCACCGCCTCGAAGGAGATCTTGGCAAAGGCCGCCGCCGCCATCACCTTGTTGGCGAAGGGCGAGGCGCTGGACATCAGGATTTTCGTCATGGATCGACCGGTCGGGCGCGAGTGCGTGAGCCGGCGCCCGGCGCTGCGCCCGCGGCCGGGCAGGGCCGGTTAGCGTGCGACGCGGCAGCGGCCGTTGTAGACGTTCCACCGGTCGAAGCCCGATACGCAGGCCTCGACATTGTGGCCGACGCCGGCAAAGCCCATGCCGTCCTCGATGAAGAACCAGATCGCCCGGTCGTGCCCGTCCGACAGCCGAACGCTGCCCTGGCAATAGGTCCGCGCCACCGGCCAGAGTTCGCGCCTGGGCTCGTGGCGCGTCAGGTGCAGACCGTGAAAGTCGACGATCTCGACCCGCGGCAGCCCGGGAACGTTCCGCACCTGGTGCCGGAACTTGCTGCTGATTCGGCTGAGCACCCAGCCTTCGCTGCAGACGCTGCCGTCATAGGCGGGCGCCGCCCGGTAGTCGGCCGCAGCGGCAGGCGCGGAAAGCCCGGCGACGCTGCAGAGGCTGAGCGCGGCGGAAAGGGCGAGGGAGGCGAGGCGGGACATGGCGGGCCTGTCGACGTCGGTTGGTCGGAAGAGTGTATTCGGCACTGTGCGGAGCTTGGCCGGCCCGGTCAAGCCTGCGGCGTCTCGCCGGCGAGTTCTTCGACGTGCCAGGCCGCGCCCGGGCCGTCGGCGAGCAGCCGCGCCAGCGCCGGCAGCATCGTCTCCAGCTCGCCGGCGAGCGGGAAGGGCGGGTTGACGATCAGCATGCCCGTCCCGTCCAGCCGCGGCACCGCCGCCGCGCCGCGGATCGTCAGCGAGACGTCCAGCACCCTTGGAATGGCGCCGTCGCGAAAGGAGGCGCGGAATCGCTCCGCCGCCTGCCGGTCCTTGACCGGGTACCAGACCGCGTAGACACCGCCCGGCCAGCGCCGGTGGGCCTTGGCGAGCTTCGCGGCGATCCGCTCGAACTCGCCCGTCTCCTCGAAGGGCGGGTCGATCAGCACCAGCCCGCGCTTCTCCTTCGGCGGCAGCTGGGCGCCGAGCGCCAGCCAGCCGTCGAGTGGGATCACGCGCGTCTGGAAA
>CAZDCR010000185.1:0-2611 GCA_964503995.1 uncultured Segnochrobactrum sp. | reverse complement strand
CCACCATCCCGGTCTCCGAAACGATCGTCCCCATCGTCTGATTTCCTTGTTTTTTCTGGTGTTTAGCTATAGCGGCCAGGACCCCCTCCGGCACGCTGAAATGTGGCGATCCGATGAAATTTTCGCTGGCGGTCGCAAAGCCCTTGTGCAGGGGGGCGAAGGGTACTAAATCGCGACTGCCCAATTTCGCACGTGCCTGTGGTCGCGTGCCGGTCAGTCGGAAATCCCGACTGGGCAGACCGGTGACCGGATTAACCGGGTCTAAGCCGATTCTCCATCGGCGGACGCGACTTGAAGCAACGACGTAGCGGGCTTTTTTGGTCTCTGTCGGCCCTCCAAAGGTCGGCGTTACTAAAGAGGCGACTACATCCTTGCCGGCTGTGCGGATCGGGAATTCCCGTTCCAAGCGATGGCGTTCATACGAAACCTTTGCGGGATCCATCCCGTTGAGGCCTCGACTGTTCGCCTACGGCGCCTATCGCTCGTCGACGCCCACGCGTCGGCGGTCCGGATCGAACCGCATCGGCCACCGTCTCCACAGCGGCGGTCGAGGGCGACGCTCCGGACGGTCAACCGTCTCTGTACGGGAGTTCCGACCATGACGGACCGTATCGCCGAGTTCCTCCGCACCCGCCGTCCCGAGGGCCCCTGCCTGGTGGTTGACCTCGACGTCGTGCGCGAGAATTTCACCACCTTCCGCCGGGCGATGCCCGACAGCCGCGTGTTCTATGCCGTGAAGGCGAACCCGGCGCCGGAAATCCTGCGCATGCTGGCCGAGCTCGGCTCGTGCTTCGACTGCGCGTCGGTGGCCGAGATCGAGATGGCGATGGACGCCGGCGCCACCGCCGACCGCATCTCCTTCGGCAACACCATCAAGAAGGAGCGCGATGTGGCGCGCGCCTTCCAGCTCGGCATCCGCCTGTTCGCGGTGGACTGCGAGGCCGAGGTCGACAAGATCGGCCGCGCCGCCCCGGGCAGCCGCGTGTTCTGCCGCATCCTCTGCGACGGCGCCGGCGCCGAGTGGCCGCTGTCGCGCAAGTTCGGCTGCGACCCGTCGATGGCGCCCGCCGTGCTCGAGCACGCCCACCGCTCGGGCCTCGAGGCCTACGGTGTGTCGTTCCACGTCGGCTCCCAGCAGGGCAACCCACAGGCGTGGGACCAGGCGCTGTCTTCCGCGGCGTCGCTGTTCCGCGAGCTCGGCGAGCGCGGCATCGGCCTGAAGATGGTCAACCTCGGCGGCGGCTTCCCGGCGAAGTACCTGAAGGACGTGCCGCAGGTGAACGCCTATGGCCGCGCCATCCTGGATTCGGTGCGTCGCCACTTCGGCAACCGCCTGCCCGAGACGATCATCGAGCCGGGCCGCGGCATGGTCGGCGGCGCCGGCGTCATCAAGGCGGAGGTCGTGCTGATCTCGAAGAAGCACGCCGACGACACGATGCGCTGGGTCTATCTCGACATCGGCAAGTTCGGTGGCCTCGCCGAGACCATGGACGAGGCGATCCGCTACCCGATCCGCACGCTCCACGACGGCGACGAGACCGCCCCGTGCGTGCTCGCCGGCCCGACCTGCGATTCGGCCGACGTGCTCTACGAGAAGGCGCCCTATGCGCTGCCGATCTCGCTCGCGATCGGCGACGAGGTGCTGATCGAGGGCACCGGCGCCTACACGACGACCTACTCGGCCGTGGCCTTCAACGGCTTCCCGCCGCTCAAGTCCTACGTGATCTGAGG
Source organism: uncultured Segnochrobactrum sp. (assembly GCA_964503995.1). Classification (GTDB taxonomy): domain Bacteria; phylum Pseudomonadota; class Alphaproteobacteria; order Rhizobiales; family Segnochrobactraceae; genus CAMDHY01. The sequence continues at coordinate 880 of CAZDCR010000185.1, read as the reverse complement.
CGGACGGTCGTCCGGTAGACGAGAGCTGCGGCCTGGCTTTGCCGGCCCGCGTCACGCAGTCCGGCGTCCCTTGAGAAACCGCCGCCCGGGCGACCGGGCGGCACCCCCTCCCGACCTGTTCTGCATGCCCGTCGCCGCCTCGCGCGGCCGACGGCGGGGGTTTGCACGATGTTTCACGCCCTGTCCGATACCGGCCTGCCGGCCGTTTCCATCTCCAACGCCGCCGCCGTCCGTCCGTCGGTGCAGGCGCCAATCGTCCTGCGTGACGAGCGTGACGCCGACGTCGCGGCGCGCGAGGCGCTGCTCGACGCCGCCCTCGGTCCGGCCCGCACGTTGAAGTCGTCCGAGCGCCTGCGCACCGGCCGCCTCCCGGCGGAAGGCCTCGCCTTGATCGCCGAGGACGGCGACGGTCGCCTCGTCGGCACCGTCCGCCTGTGGAATGTCTCGGCCGGCGGCCGCCCGGCGCTGCTGCTCGGCCCGCTCGCGGTGGACGAGACCTGCCGTGGCGCCGGCGTCGGCGCGGCGCTGATGCGGCTCGCCCTGGCGCGCGCCGAAGCGGCCGGCCATGCAGCGGTGATCCTCGTCGGCGACCCCGAATACTACGCCCGCTTCGGCTTCTCGGCCGAGACGACGACGGGCCTCGCCATGCCCGGCCCGACCGAGCGCCGGCGGTTTCTCGCGCGGGAGTTCATGCCGGGTGCGCTGGAGGGCGCGGTCGGGCGCGTGACGGCGACGGGGCGGCGGGCCAGTGCGCCGGCGCGGACGGAAGTTGCGCGGGCGGCTTGAGGTAGGATCCTCGCCCCTGCGCCGACGCGTCCTCCCCCTGCCAGGGGGGAGGACAGCCGCGCCGAAGGCGCGGCAGGTGGGGGCCTGTCAATCC
>CAZDCR010000184.1:0-2632 GCA_964503995.1 uncultured Segnochrobactrum sp. | reverse complement strand
AGCTCGAGCGCCGCCCAGACGCCGACGGTGAAGCCGGCGATACCCCAGACCATCGCGGCGATCGTGGCGAACTTCACCGGGCCCATGTTGTAGTTGGGCTTGCCGCCGATCTCGCGGGGCTCGACGCCGCCCTCGTTGGAGAACCAGCGGTCGATCAGCTTGAAGATGCCCCACGCGCTCGCCGCCATGAACAGATAGGCGTGGAAGGCATAGGCGGGGGTGTGGGCCTTGGCGGCGGCGAACAGCGACAGCACCGCGAGCCCGATGAGAGCCGCGATGGTGAGGCCTTCGCCGATGCTCAGTCCCCTGCGGCCGGTGCTGGAAGTCGCCATCGCAAGTGATCCTCGTGCGTCACGGCGGCTCCGGCTGCTGCGCCGGAACCCTCGCGTGCACCCTCTGCCCGGCGCGCCTCCTTCTCATTGATCCAGGTCAAGCCAGCGGCATGCTGCATGTGCGAAGGCCGCGGCGCGCCGACGCAGCCCTGCCCGCGCAGGCGGCGCCCGCGCGGCGACGGGTTTGATCCGCATCAATGCGGGGAGGTCGGCGCGGCCGGAGCCTGCGGGGATGGCGGCGGCGCGATCCTGTGCCGTGCCAGCGACGGCGCCGCGCCGGGCCGTCGGTCCCCGCCGACGCGGAGGTCCCCATGGTCCGCAACGCCGCCCGCTACGCCTCCGCGAAGCTGCCCCGCTACACGAGCTACCCGACCGCCGCCGAGTTCGGCCCCGAGGTGGACACCGGCACCTACGGCGCCTGGCTCGACGCGCTGCCGCCGGAGACCGACCTGTCGCTCTACCTGCACGTGCCGTTCTGCGCCGAGCTCTGCCACTACTGCGGCTGCACGACGACGGCGGTGAAGCGCTATGGCCCGGTGGCCGATTTCGTCGAGGTGCTGGCGCTCGAGATCGGCATGGTCGCCGACCGACTGGCCGGCCGCAGCGGCGAGAAGCGCCCGGTCAGCCACATCCACTGGGGCGGCGGCACGCCGACGACGCTGTCGGGCGCCGACATGGAGTGGATCGGGTCGCTTCTGAAAGAGCGTTTCGACATTCGCGCCGATGCCGAGATCGCGGTCGAGATTGACCCGCGCCGGGTCGGCGACAAGCATCTCGCCGCCTTCCGGGCCCTCGGCGTCAATCGCGCGAGCGTCGGCGTGCAGGACTTCGATCCCGTCGTGCAGAAGGCGATCGGGCGCATCCAGTCGGTAGAGGAGACACGCGGCGCGATCGCGGGCCTGCGGGCCGCCGGTGTCGCGGGCGTCAACGTCGACCTCGTCTACGGCCTGCCCTACCAGACGCCGGACGGCTTCTCGCGGACGCTCGAGGCGGTGGTGGCGATGGCGCCGGACCGCATCGCGCTGTTCGGCTACGCCCACGTACCGTGGATGAAACGCAACCAGGCGCTGATCCCCGAGGCGGCCCTGCCCTCGACGGAGGAGCGGCTCGCCTTCGCCGAGCGCAGCACCGCGGAGCTGAAGGCTGCCGGCTACGTGCTCGTCGGCCTCGACCACTTCGCCCGCCCGGACGATCCGCTGGCGCGGGCCGCCGCCGGGGGCGACCTGCACCGCAACTTCCAGGGCTACACGACGGACCGTGCCTCGGCCCTCGTCGCCTTCGGGCCATCGGCGATCGGCTCGCTGCCGGGAGGCATCGGCCGGCAGGGCGGCTATGTGCAGAACCACGCCACCGTCGGACCGTGGCGGACCGCGATCCGCGAGGGACATCTCGCCACCGCGCGCGGCGCCGAGGTCGACGCCGACACCCGCCTCGACGCGGCGGTGATCGAGCGGTTGATGTGCTCGCTCTCGGTCGACCTCGCCGAGGTGGCGGTGTCGCACCGGCGCTGCCCGTCGCGGTTTGCCCCGTCGCTGCCGGCGATCGACCGGTTGGCGGCCGACGGGCTGGTCGTGCGCAGCGGCTGGAAGCTCAGCATTCCCATGGAAGCGCGTGCGTTCGTCCGCCACGTCTGCGCGGTCTTCGACGGCTATCGCCGCGACATGCCGCAGCGCCACGCCGCTGCGGTGTGAACGGGGCGGCGCCGGCCCGGCGGAGACACGCCGGCGCGGCAAAGCAGGCCTGCCTCGTCCATTGAGAATGCAACGAATGGCGATGGCTCGCCGGCGGGCCTAGTCCTCGCTCTCCTCCGCGGAAACCGCGACGCCCTCGGTGCGGGCGAGCAGCACAGCGATCGCGGAGCGGAAGGCCTCGGCCTCCGCCGGCGGCAGGGCGGCGACGAGATCGGCCTCGAAGGCGAGGGCCAGCGGCGCGATCTCGGAAAACAGCCGCCTCCCCTTGCGGGTGAGCGACAGCTCGACGAGGCGGCGGTCGGCGGCGTTGACGCGCTTCTCGACAAGGCCGGCGCTTTCCAGGCGGGCGGCGGCGCGGCTCACCTTCGACTTGTCCATGCCGACGCGCGCCTGCACCTCCCGCACCGACACCTTGCGGTGCTGCGACAGGTGGGCGATCACCCGCCATTCCGGGATGGTGATGCCGAAGCGCTCGGCATAGACGCGCGACAGTGCCGCGCTGAGGCGGGCCGCCAGCAGGCTGACCTGGTAGGGCAGGAAGCGGTCGAGATCGAGGCCGGGCCCCTCCCCGTCGGTCACCGCGCGCGCTCTCCTCAAGCTTGACGACCG
>CAZDCR010000183.1:0-2742 GCA_964503995.1 uncultured Segnochrobactrum sp. | reverse complement strand
GCGACCGCCTGCAGCCCACGATCAGGGTCGCGGAACCGGTGCTGGTGGATGTCTGTTAACCACGCCCGTGATAGTCCACCGCACAGCGGGTGGTACGGGCGGCGTGATCGGCGACGGGAGTCAAGCATGAAGGTCAGCACCGAGCAGGTGAGCGCCGGCGGGCCGCGGGTCGAGCGGGTCGAGCCGACGGCACACGCCGGTCGCGGCGGGGCGTTGACCCGCCGGGGTGTCGCGATGGCGCTGTTCGGCGCGGCGGCGGGGGCGATGTTCGCACCGACGCTCGCCCGCGCCGAGAGCCCGCTGCAGGCATTGCAGAACTACCAGCTGCGCGCCGAGTGGGCGGACAAGTACGACACCGCTATCGCCGAGCTCAACCAGGTGAAGGGCACGCAGCCGACGCTGTCGCCGATGACGGCGGTGCAGATCGAGCAGTCGATCCCCGTCTACCAGCAGATCGTGGCGCGGGGCGGCTGGCCGACCCTGCCCGAGAAGACCCGCCTCAAGCTCGGCTCGCGTGACCGGGCGGTCGGCACCCTGCGCGAGCGGCTGATGATCTCCGGTGATCTCGCGGCCGCGGGCGGTCGCCAGGACACCTTCGATTCCTACGTCGACGGTGCCGTGCGGCGCTTCCAGGTGCGCCACGGACTGCAGCCGGACGGCATCGTCGGCGGTGCCACCGTGCTTGCGCTGAACGTGCCGGCCGACAAGCGCCTGCGCCAGCTCGAGCTCAACCTCGTGCGCGTGCGCTCGATGTCCGGCTTCCTCGGCGAGCGCTACGTGATGGTCAACATCCCGTCGGCGGAGATCGAGGCGGTCGAGGGCGACGTCGTGCGCTCCCGCCACACCGGTGTGGTCGGCAAGATCGACCGGCAGTCGCCGATCCTCTCGGCGAAGATCCAGGAGATCAATTTCAATCCGTACTGGCACGTGCCGGAGTCGATCATCCGCAAGGACCTGATTCCGAAGATGCTGGCCGATCCGCAGTATCTCGTGAAGAACCGCATCCGTATCTACGACGGCCGGGGCAACGAGCTTCAGGCCACCGACATCGACTGGAACACCGACCAGGCGACGCAGTATCTGTTCCGCCAGGAGCCGGGCGTCGAGAACTCGATGGGTTCGGTGAAGATCAACTTCCCGAACACGCACGCCGTCTACATGCACGACACGCCGCAGAAGAGCCTGTTCGGCCAGAATGCCCGGTTCCATTCCTCCGGCTGCGTGCGCGTGCAGAACGTCCGCGAGCTCGTCTCATGGCTGCTCGAGACCAATCCGGACTGGCCGAAGAACCGCATCGACGAGGCAATCCGCACCGGCGAGCGCATCGACGCGAAGCTGCAGGCACCGGTTCCGGTCTATTTCAACTACGTGACGGCCTGGGCGACGCAGGACGGCATCGTCCACTTCCGCGACGACATCTACCAGCGCGACATGGGCGACGCCGTGGCCATGAACTCCACCGGCGCTCCGGTTGCCGAGGAAGCTTACTTCCAGCTTCCGCAGTAAGGCTCTCCCGCGCCTCAGTCGGCGCAGAGTTCACGGCCGCGGGCTGAAAGGTCCGCGGCCGTCGTCGTTTCTGCGTGCCTCTCGCTGCGACGTCGCCTGTGCCGCCCCGTGGTGTCGCGTCCGTGCTTGGTTCACCCGGGCGCCCATGCTAAGTGCGCTTCGACCCGGCGGACGGCATCCGCCGCACGCGCCGCAGACCCGGGGAGAAGGGCCCGCGGCGCGCCCGTAACGACAATCGTTGGAGCGAGCTGACATGGCCACGGTCACCGCCGCCGTTCGGGCCGCCGAGAGCGGCTTCTTCACCCGCCCCCTCGATCAGACGGATCCCGAGCTGTTCGGCGCCATCCGCTCCGAGCTCGGCCGCCAGCGCGACGAGATCGAGCTGATCGCCTCGGAGAACATCGTCTCCCGCGCGGTTCTCGAGGCGCAGGGCTCGGTGCTGACCAACAAGTATGCGGAGGGTTATCCCGGCCGGCGCTACTATGGCGGCTGCCAGTATGTCGACGTTGCCGAGACGCTCGCCATCGAGCGGGCGAAGCAACTGTTCAACGCCGGCTTCGCCAACGTCCAGCCGCACTCGGGCGCCCAGGCGAACCAGGCAGTGTTCCTGGCGCTGCTGCAGCCGGGCGATGCCTTCATGGGCCTCGACCTCGCCGCCGGCGGCCACCTGACCCACGGCGCGCCGGTCAATCTCTCCGGCAAGTGGTTCAAGCCGGTGCCCTATCACGTCAACCGCGACGACGAGCTGATCGACTTCGGCATGGTCGAGCGCCTCGCCCGCGAGCACAAGCCGAAGCTGATCATCGCCGGCGGCTCCGCCTATCCGCGCGTCATCGACTTCGCCCGCTTCCGGGCGATAGCCGACGAGATCGGCGCGCTGTTCATGGTCGACATGGCCCACTTCGCCGGCCTCGTCGCCGGCGGTGTGCACCCGAACCCGCTCGACCACGCCCACGTCGTCACCACCACCACCCACAAGACGCTGCGCGGCCCGCGTGGCGGCATGATCCTGACCAACGACGAGGCGCTCGCCAAGAAGTTCAACTCGGCCGTCTTCCCGGGCCTGCAGGGTGGCCCGCTGATGCACGTCATCGCGGCGAAGGCCGTCGCGTTCGGCGAGGCTTTGCAGCCGTCCTTCAAGCTCTACGCGAAGCAGGTGGTGGAGAACGCCAAGGCGCTCGCCGAGACGCTGACGGGCCACGGCTTCCGCATCGTCTCCGGCGGCACCGACACCCA
>CAZDCR010000182.1:0-2880 GCA_964503995.1 uncultured Segnochrobactrum sp. | reverse complement strand
ACACGCTGCGCGTCGTCTCCGAGATCACCGAGTCGAACGGCTCGTCCTCGATGGCGACGGTCTGCGGCACCTCGCTGGCACTGATGGACGCGGGCGTGCCGCTCGCCAAGCCAGTGGCCGGCATCGCCATGGGCCTGATCCTCGAAGGCGAGCGCTTCGCGGTGCTCTCCGACATCCTGGGCGACGAGGACCATCTCGGCGACATGGACTTCAAGGTGGCCGGCACGCAGGACGGCATCACGTCGCTGCAGATGGACATCAAGATCGCCGGCATCACCGAGGAGATCATGCGCGTCGCGCTCGATCAGGCCCGGGGCGGCCGCACGCACATCCTCGGCGAGATGGCCAAGGCCATCACCAAGGGCCGGTCGGAGCTGGGCGAGTTCGCCCCGCGCATCGAGGTCATGCAGATCCCGACCGACAAGATCCGCGACGTGATCGGCTCGGGCGGCAAGGTGATCCGCGAGATCGTCGAGAAGACCGGCGCCAAGATCAACATCGAGGACGACGGCACGGTCAAGATCGCTTCGGCGAACGCCAAGGAGATCGAGGCGGCGAAGAAGTGGATCCACACCATCGTGGCCGAGCCGGAAGTGGGCGAGATCTACGAGGGCACGGTGGTGAAGACCGCCGACTTCGGCGCCTTCGTCAACTTCTTCGGCCCGAAGGACGGCCTCGTCCACATCTCGCAGCTCGCTTCCGAGCGGGTCCAGAAGACGACGGACGTGGTCAAGGAAGGCCAGAAGGTCTTCGTCAAGCTGATGGGCTTCGACGAGCGCGGCAAGGTCCGCCTCTCCATGAAGGTCGTCGACCAGACGACCGGCAAGGAGATCGTCCGCGAGAAGAAGCAGGACGGCGACGAAGAGACCGCCGCCTGATTGTTCGCGATCGGCTGAACAGGACGGGCGCGCCAATGGTGCGCCCGTTTTCGCATGGTGGGCCAACAGAGGCGCGACATGGGTATACGTCTGGAACGTCTTGACCTGCCGCCTTGCTGTTCGGGAGCCCCGTCCCCAAGGCTGTTCGCTACCGACGATCTGCTCATCTTCGGGTACAACACACCGCTGCGAACTGGCGAGCCTCGTACCTGTGTCCTCGTCGAGCCCGAAGGCTGTTTTGTTCACAGGTTCGGAGCGCCGAATGATGAGGTGCTACACGGCCATCGCTACGCCTCGCTCGTCCTCGAACCTTACGCTGCCTACGAGGTCCTGAGTTCTGAATGGATCGCTGATCTGAAGAACATGAATAGGCTCCATCGAAACGACATTCCGGATCTGTTCGACCAATTCCGCCACTACATCTTTACGTTTCACGACAGTATGCTCGAGTTCATCGCTTTCGGAGAATTGCTAGTATCCGAGAAAAACGGAACAATAGAAGAGAACTTCCGTGGCGTTCCCGGTAAGTATAATTCCTGAATGACCGACGACGCGCTGAAAACCCTTTCCCATCCCTTCGAGGCCGGCATCCTCGAAGTGCCCGGCCGCCGCGCGCTGTTCCTCGGCGCGCGCGCCGGTTTGCGGCTGCCGCGGTCGCTGGACGTCGCTCTCCTCGTCGTGCAGGGTTTCCGCCCTGACGTGCTCGCACTCGAGAAGGCCGGCTGCGCCGTGAAGCCTCGCGCTGAAGGGGAAGCCTTCGACCTCGCGCTCGTGCTGCTCGGCCGCCATCGCGGCCAGAACGAGGCTTTTCTGCGCGAGGCCTTCGCGCGGACGCGCGAGGGCGGGCTGGTGGCGGCGGCCGGCGGCAAGGCGGACGGCGCCGACAGCCTGCGCAGGCGTTTCGCGGGCGTGCTCGCGCCTGCCGGCCATCTGCCGAAGCACCACGGCGTCGTCTTCTGGTTCGACCGGCCGTCCGATGCCGACCTCGCGGCGGAGCCCTTCATGCAGGGCGAGGCCGCCAGCCTCGTCGACGGCCGTTTCCGCACCGCTCCGGGCATGTTCTCGCACGACCGCATCGATCCCGCCTCGCGGCGGCTGGCGGACGATCTGCCGGCCGCGATCAAGGGACGGGTGGCGGATTTCGGCGCCGGCTGGGGCTACCTCTCTGCGGAGGTCCTGAAACGGAACGCCGGCATCACCGCGCTCGACCTGCACGAGGCCGACTTCGAATCGCTCGAGGCCGCGAAGCAAAACCTCGCGCCGCTGGCCGGGGACGTGCCGCTCGGTTTCTACTGGCGCGACCTGCTGCAGGAGCCGGTGGCGCGGCAGTACGACCTGATCGTGATGAACCCGCCCTTTCACGATGGCCGCGCCGCCGACCCCGCAATCGGGCAGGGGATGATCCGCGCCGCATCGGCGGCGCTGAAGCCGGGCGGCCGGCTGCTGATGGTCGCCAACCGCGGGCTGCCCTACGAGCCGACGCTCGCGTCGGCCTTCGCGGCGACGGGAGAGACCGGCCGCGACGACCGTTTCAAGGTCCTGTGGGCGCGGCGATAGGCCCCGCCCCCGGTGTCAGTGGATGGCGGCGGACGGCAGTTCGATCGGCTTGCCGTCGTGAATGACCAGCGGGCCGGGGCGACCGTAGAGATAGCCCTGGAAGACGTCGCAGCCGGCGGCGCGCAGCAACGCGGCCTGGTTCTCGGTCTCCACGCCTTCCGCGATGGTGTGAACGCCGAGCGCCCGCGACAGGCCGACGATCGTCGAGACGACGGCGCCGCCATTGTCCTTCTCGATGCGGCTGACGAAGGACTTGTCGATCTTGAGCTTCTGGAACTGGAAGTCGATCAGGTAGGACAGGTTGGAATAGCCGGTGCCGAAGTCGTCGACCGCGACCGAGATGCCGAGCGCCGAGAGCTGGCGCAGCATCGCGGCGGCGCGCTCCTTGTCCTGCATCATCGCCGTCTCGGTGACCTCGAGCTCGAGCCGCTTCGGGTCGAGCCCG
>CAZDCR010000181.1:0-2934 GCA_964503995.1 uncultured Segnochrobactrum sp. | reverse complement strand
GGCCGTCGATGCCGCCGAGGTCGACGAACGCACCGTAGTCGGTGATGTTCTTGACGACGCCCTCGATGATCTGGCCTTCCTCGAGGCTCTGGACGAGCTCCGAGCGCTGCTCGGCGCGGGTCTCTTCCAGCACGACACGGCGGGAGACGACGATGTTGCCGCGCCGCTTGTCCATCTTGAGGATCTGGAAGGGCTGCGGCGTGTTCATCAGCGGGCCGACGTCGCGCACCGGGCGGATGTCGACCTGCGAGCGCGGCAGGAACGCCACGGCGCCGTCGAGGTCGACCGTGAAGCCGCCCTTGACCTGGTTGAAGATCTGGCCGGTGACCTTCTCGCCCTTGTTGAAGAACTCCTCGAGGCGGACCCAGCTCTCCTCGCGCCGCGCCTTCTCGCGCGACAGCACGGCCTCGCCGAGGGCGTTCTCGACGCGCTCCAGGTAGACCTCGACCTCGTCGCCGACGTTGAGCAGGCCGTCGCGGGCCTTCGTTCCGAATTCCTTGAGGGCGACGCGGCCCTCGACCTTCAGGCCGACGTCGATGACGGCGAGGTCCTTCTCGATCGCGACGACGATGCCCTTGACCACCGAGCCTTCGTGCATCTCGTTGCGGGTGAAGGACTCGTCGAGCAGGGCCGCGAAATCGTCGCGGGAGGGGTTCATGGTGGAAAGAGCGGGCATTCGGTCTCCGTAGGCCACTGTCGGCCAGGCGCCGGCTGGGTTCGCGTTGATGGGGCCGTCCGTCGAACCGGCCCGGCGCCCGCCGTCCCGTGAGGGGACGAGGCGGCCGCGGGCAGCCGCCGGTTCTTCCGGCGGCCCGGCGCGTGCGATCTGACGAGGCGGCGCTCAGTCTCGTCGTGACCAGTGATGACGGACGGCCCGGCCGTCCCACCACCCGCGCGGCACCGCGGCCCGCTCCGCCTTGACGAAGACCACCGCAACGCCGCATCCGCCGCCGATGGCTCGGCAGCGGGTCGCGACGCGGCTCTCTTAACTTTTTCCCCGGCCGGGGGCAAGCGAAAGGCCGGAACCCGCGGCGGTCGAGGGCGTTAACGGGGCTCTGACGGCGCAGTTCGCGCCAACGCGGTGCATGGAGACCATCATGGGGATCGAAGTCGGAGGCCTGCTCGGCCTCATCATTCTGGCGTTCGACATCTACGCCATCATCAAGATCATCAACTCCGGCGCGTCGACGATGGCCAAGGTCATCTGGGTGCTCGTCATTCTGGTGCTGCCGGTTCTCGGCCTGCTGCTCTGGCTGCTGTTCGGGCCGAAGTAGTCCGGGCGCAGGCAAACGGGGTCAAGGGACCCCATATGGGCGGAGAGCTCCGGCCTCCGCCCGCCGCAACGAAAGTCTCTTCCCATGGCCAAGCGCCTCACCGTCCGCCACCGGACCACCTATTCCTACGCGGAGCCCGTCGAGTTCGGCGAGCACCGCATGATGCTGCGACCGCGCGACAGCCATGATCTCCGCCTCGTCGATGCGCGCATGACGCTGTCGCCGGGTGCGCACGTGCGCTGGGCCCATGACGTCTTCGGCAACTCCGTCGCCTTCATGACCTTCGACGAGCCGGCGACGGAGCTTCTCGTCGAGAGCGTCCTCGTCCTCGACCGCTATGCCCTCGAGGGCCCGCGCCCGCCGATCGACCCGGCGGCCGAGCGCTACCCGTTCATCTACAGCGCCGACGACCGCGCCGACCTCGGCCGACTGCTCGAGCTGCAGCACTCAGATCCGAAGGGCGAAGTGGCGACGTGGGCGAAGGGCTTCGTAGCGAGCGACGTCACCGACACGCTCGCCCTGCTCGCCGACATCAACTCGGGCATCCACAAGGGCTTCACCTACCAGGCGCGCGCCGACGAGGGCACGCAGGCGCCGCTCGAGACGCTGCACCTCGGCAGTGGCACCTGCCGCGACTTCGCGCTCCTGATGATGGAGGCGCTGCGCTCGCTCGGCTTCGCGACGCGCTTCGTCTCTGGCTATCTCTACGACCCGGCCCTCGATTCCGCCGCCAACAGCGGCATCCAGGGCTCGGGCGCGACGCACGCCTGGCTCGAGGTCTACCTCCCCGGCGCCGGCTGGGTCGAATACGATCCGACGAACGGCCTGATCGGCTCGAACAGCCTGATCCGCGTCGCCGTCACCCGCGACCCGTCGCAGGCGATCCCGATTGCCGGCAGCTACAGCGGCCCGGCCGGCGCCTTCACCGGCATGGAAGTGGTGGTCGAGGTGATGGCAGGCGACTCCAACGACGAGTCGAGCCCGGTGTCGGAAGCGGCCTGAGCGGCGGCGCAAGGCCGCTCGACCGGCCCGACCCGCCTCTCCTCCCACGCCCAACCCCGGCGACTACTGCTCTCGCGTCCGCCCTTCCCCCCTCCTCCTCTCCGTAGTCATTCCCGGGCTTGTCCCGGGAACCCATCCCTGTCCGCGCGCGCGGCGCTCAACACGAGCGATTGCGCTCGCCGTGGCGCCGTATGAGTTCCCGGCACAAGGCCGGGAATGACCCCCGAGAGGGTTGAACGGGGCAAAGACGGCCCGAGCTAAAGCGTCCCCGCCCTCACTCCGCCGGGGCGGGGTGCGGCTCCGCGGGCGCCGCCGGTGTCACGGCATGCTTGCGCTTCCGTCCGACGATCGCCAGCACCGCCGGCACGACGAACAGCGTCAGCAGCGTCCCGAAGGTCATGCCGCCGACGATGACCCAGCCGATCTGCTGGCGGCTCTCGGCGCCGGCGCCGGTGGCGAGCGCCAGTGGCACGGCGCCCAGCACCATCGCGCCCGTCGTCATCAGGATCGGCCGCAGCCGCAGCGTCGCCGCCTCGATAATCGCCTCGCGGCGCTCCTTGCCCTGTTCCTGCAGCTGGTTGGTGAACTCGACGATCAGGATGCCGTGCTTGGTGATCAGCCCGACGAGCGTGATCAGTCCTATCTGCGAGTAAACGTT
>CAZDCR010000180.1:0-2960 GCA_964503995.1 uncultured Segnochrobactrum sp. | reverse complement strand
GGGGCGGCGAAGCTCGGGGTATCGTCTGTGCGCGGCCGCTGAAAGCCACTGCCACGGTCCGGCTGCATGAAGTCGTCGTCGAAACCGCGGCGGCGCGGCTCGCGGAAGTCCCGGTGTCGGCTCATCGGATGTCCATTCGGTGTAGCTGCACTTCATAGGCGTGAGAGAGTGGCAAACGTCAAGCGGCCAGCACGAACTTGAGCACAATTCGGGCCAAAAAGACCCACGCACGAGAGCTCGACGTCGGGCCGGCGCGCACCGCGGGCGAATGACGCATCGGCCGACCACTACGATGACGTCGAAACCCCCCCGAGCGCAACTCTTTCACGCAACGGGAGCGAATTTCGTCGGCCGGCGTTTCGTGCAGCGCACTCCGCGCTCCGGGGGAAGTCGACCGATGACGCAAGACCAGGCGACGGCATTCGCGATCGTCGGCGCAATGATGGTGCTGCTCGTCTCCGGACGGCTGCGCTACGACCTCGCTGCGGTGCTGGCACTGCTCGTGGCGATGGCCGCTGGTCTGGTGCCGTTCGACCGGGCCTTCTTGGGTTTCAGCGACGACATCGTCATCATCGTCGGGGCCGCCCTCGTCGTCAGCGCCGCGATCGCCCGCAGCGGCGTCACCGACGCCGTCGTGCAGCGCTTCGCGCCACGGCTGTCGACGGTGCGCCTGCAACTGCTCGTACTGACGGCGACGGTGGCGCTTTTGTCGGCATTCGTGAAGAACATCGGCGCCCTCGCCATCCTTCTGCCCGTCGCCTTCCAGATGGCGCGGCGCTCCGGCGTCTCCCCCTCGCTGTTCCTCATGCCGATGGCCTTCGCCTCGCTGCTCGGCGGACTGATGACGCTGGTCGGCACCTCGCCCAACATCATCGTCGCGCGGGTGCGGGCCGAGATGGGCGAGGCACCCTTCCGCATGTTCGACTTCCTGCCCGTCGGCGGTGCGCTGACGGTGGTGGGACTGATCTTCCTGGTGCTCTGCTACCGCCTGCTGCCGGAGCGCGTGCCGGCGACGAGCGGCCTCGACGCCGCCATCGACATCAAGAACTACATGACGGAGGCCTCCGTCCCGACCGACTCGCCCTTCGCCGGCAAGACGGTCGCGGACGTCCAGCGCCTCGCCGACGGCCAGGGCATGGTGACGGCGCTGCTGCGGTCCGGCCGGCGCATGCCGCCGCTGCCGGACGCGACGCTGCGGGAAGGCGACATGCTGCTCCTCGAGGGCCGCCCCGAGGGGCTCGACCGCATGGTCGCGGGCAGCGGGCTGACGCTCTCGGACGACCGCCGCCCGACGGCCGAGGAGCCGAGCGACGAGGTCGATGCGGTTGAGGCGGTGGTCGGCGAGAGTTCGAGGCTGATCGGCCTGTCGGCGAAGGACATGGCGCTGTTCCAGTCGTTCGGCGTCAACCTTCTCGCCATCAGCCGCCGCGGCACCCGCCTCGGTGACCGGCTCGGCGACGTGACGCTGCAGGCCGGCGACGTCGTCGTGCTGCAGGGCCTCGTGCGCCGCATGCCCGATGTCCTGCGCGAGCTCGACTGCCTGCCGCTCGCCGAACGCCGCATCCGCCTCGGCAGCGGCCGGCGCGGGCTGCTCGCCGTCGCCATCCTGGTGGCGGCGATGACGGTGACGGCGCTTGGCGTCGTGCCGGTGGCGGTCGCCTTCTTCGCCGCCGCGGCGCTGATGATCCTGGTGCGGGTGATCCCGCTGCGCGAGGCCTACGGCGCCGTCGAGGGGCCGATCCTGGTGATGCTGGCCGCCCTCATTCCCGTCGCCGAGACGCTGCGCACCACCGGCGCCACCGACCTCGTCGCCTCGCTGCTGTCGAGTGCGGCGACGGTGCTGCCGCCGGCGGGGGCGCTCGCCCTCATCATGGTCGCGGCGATGGCGGTGACGCCGTTCCTCAACAATGCCGCCACCGTGCTGGTGATGGCACCGATCGCCGCCGCCTTCGCCACCGCCCTCGGCCACCGTCCGGACGCCTTCCTGATGGCGGTGGCGATCGGGGCGGGCTGCGACTTCCTCACGCCGATCGGCCACCAGTGCAACACGCTGGTGTTCGGGCCGGGCGGCTATCGCTTCGGCGACTACGCCCGCCTCGGGCTGCCGCTGTCACTGATCGTCGTCGCCGTCGCGGTGCCGATGCTGCTCGTCGTCTGGCCGCTGTGACGCCGTCGACGCGGCTTCGACACAAGGTGCTGATCCGCTTCGGCGACTTGGTTCGCGGCTTGCTTTCGCGTAGCGTCGACGTTTCGGGTCGTCGCCTCCCCCGCCGGCCGATTCCGTCCTGAACAGGGTTCCTAGTCCATGCTGGCCGCCATTCGCGAGCTGATCGCCGAGCTCTCCGGCGATGCGCCTCGCAAGTCCTTCGCCGAGGACGATCAGCGCCTCGCCGTCGCCGCGCTGCTCGTCCATATCGTTTCCGTCGACGGCGTCGTCACCGATGCGGAGAAGGCGGCGCTGCGCACAGTTCTCAGCGAGCGCTACGGCCTGTCGGAGGGCGACACGGAATCGCTCGTGGCGGAGGCGAGCCGGCGCGACGACGAGGCGGTCGACCTCTACGGCTTCACCTCGGTGCTGAAACGCACGCTCGACGAGGACGGCCGCAAGCGCGTCATCGAGATGATGTGGGAGACCGTGTTCGCCGACGGCAGCGTCTCCGAGTTCGAGGACAACACCGTCTGGCGCGTCGCCGAGCTGCTCGGCGTCTCGAGCCGCGACCGCATCGAGCTGAAGCGCGGCGCGGCCCACCGCCACGGTGCCGACGCCGATGCCGCACCCGACGTCACCCGGGACGGGGAGACCGAAGGCCAGCCATGAGCGCGCCCTCGGCGGAGATGCGGGACTTCCCCGCGACCGGGCGGCCGGCCCGGGTGCTGATCGTGCTCCACCAGGAGCAGTCGACGCCCGGCCGCGTCGGCAAGGCGCTGCAGGCGCGCGGCTTCCATCTCGACGTCCGCCG
>CAZDCR010000179.1:0-2990 GCA_964503995.1 uncultured Segnochrobactrum sp. | reverse complement strand
GTGGCAGTGGCTTTCAGCGGCCGCGCACAGACGATACCCCGAGCTTCGCCGCCCCGAGCGGACCGACGCTGCAGGCGATCGTCAAATGGTTCAACCCCGAGAAGGGCTTCGGATTCGTCGAGCTGACGGACGGATCGGGCGACGTCTTCATGCACGCGCGCGCTCTCGAGGCCGCCGGCCATGAGGCCGTCGATCCCGGCGCCACGCTGACCGTCCGGGTCGGCATCGGCCAGAAGGGCCGACAGGTGACCGAGGTCGTCGCCGTCGACGCCAGCACCGCCGAAGTGCGTCCGCGCTCCGGCCCGCGCACCTCCGGCCCCCGCGAAGGCGGTGGTGGTGGCGGTGGCGGTTTCGGCCGCGACACCGGCCCGACCGAAGAGCTGATGGGTGCCGTGAAGTGGTACAACCCCGAGAAGGGGTTCGGCTTCATCGCCCCCGATCGCGGCGGCAAGGATGTGTTCGTGCACGTCACGGCGCTGCAGCGCTCGAGCGTGTCCTCGCTGGCGGAAGGCCAGCGCGTGCGCGTCTCCGTCGGACAGGGCCCGAAGGGTCCGGAAGTCCGCATGGTCGAGCCGCTCGACTGACACTGACGGCGGCCAGCGGGGCGCGAGCCCCGGTGGCCCGTCCAGTTTTCTGAAGCCTTCCACGGCTGCTCGCGAGCGGCCACGGGAGGCTTTTTTTTTGCGCAACTCGCTGCCCCTTCGCGTACTCCCACTCGGCAGCTCCAAATCGCGCGCCTCACAAAAAAAATAATTCGGGACTTGGAACCGAAGGCGATTTTCCCCATTGTAGCTCCCGACGGTCTTCCCCCGGATCGTCGCGGTAGCCAGGGATTGTTCCCCCATCGATCCCACGGGCAAGCGCATGGGCCCGCCCCCTTACCCCAGGGGCGGGCCTTTGCGTTTCCGGGACAGCCCGCCGGCGGCGGCGCCACCTTGGGTGGCGCTGCGCAATCGAGCGGGCTCTCGGAAAGCTGAAGGCTCTGGCGCTCGCCGCGGGCGACAACCGCATTGCGAATCACGCAGGATCGGCGGGCAGCGGGACACAACGAACACGGGAGGCGTCTTCACCATGCGGCAACAAGTCGGCGCCCTCCCCGTTCGGTGGACAGGCGACGAACCGCGCGTCCTGCTCGTCACGTCCCGCGAGACACAGCGCTGGATCATCCCGAAGGGATGGCGGATGCGCGGGCGCAGCAACGCCGAGGCGGCCGCCCAGGAAGCCCTCGAAGAGGCCGGTGTTCGCGGCCGCGTCCGCAACAAGCCGATCGGCCGCTACGTCTACGCCAAGCGGCGGCCCGGCGGCACCGAAGACTGCAAGATCACCACCTATCTCCTGGAAGTGACCGACGAGCTCGACGCCTTTCCCGAGATGGCGGAACGGCAGCGGTCGTGGTTCACGATCGCGGAGGCGGAGGCCTGTGCCGACGACGAGGGGCTGCGCGACATCCTGCGGTCGCTCGGCCCGCGCCTCGAGGCATTGCGCAGCCGCGGTGCGAAGCGGCGGGCCAAGGCGGCAGAAAAGGACGCGCCGCCGAAGGTCGCCGACGCGAAAAGCGCTCCATCCGGCACTCCCGAGCCGAAGCCCCGGAGCAAGAAGGCGCCGGGCGGAAAAGCCTCCGGGGCCGCGTTGGGCGGCAAGCGCTCGAAGCGCACCAAGGCGGCGGCAGCAACCTCGCCCGGCGTGGATGCCGAAGCAGGGTCAGCCGTCGACGGCGAGACGGCCGTGGCAGGCGAGACGACGGCGGATGATGCCCCGCCGGCCGTCGCGCCCGAGACCGACGCGGCGGCCCTCGAGGCGCAGGCACGCAAGCGCAACGCCGGCAAGGTCGCGCGCGTCGCCGGCCGGCGACGCCGGAAGGCGGCACGCAAGGCGCTGACGGACCTCGACGATACCCCTCAGGCCGCCGAGTAGCGGGCTGTCGAGTCGCAGGCAGCCGAATAGCACTCGGGCGCCTCGCCGGCCCGCCGTGGACGGGCCGCAGCGCCCGCCCGGATCGCAGTCGATCCGCGCCGGACGTGCTTCAGGCGCCGGCGCGGGTGGTCTGCTGGCTGAGGGCCATCTGCCAGCGCCCGTCCCGCTTCACCCACACCCGCGTCGCCCGGTAGGGTGGCCGCCGGTTGCCCGGCATGATGTGGTCCGCCCGCATCACCGCGGCCTCGCCGAACACCCACAGTCGCATCGCCTCCACCGCCGCGACGAAGGTTTCGGCGTTGATCGCGCCGTGATCACGAAGCATCTGGGCCCGCGAGGCCTTGGTGGTGAGGTTCTGGCGGGTGCGGTAGACGACGAACTCGTCCGCCATGTGCTTCACCCACTCGTCCGCATCGTTGCGCGTGACGGCGCGCTCCAGCGTCTGGAACGCCGTGATGATGTCGGCCTCGGCCGGCTCGCCGGGCTGGTAGGGGACGGTGAGGCACGGGTTCTCGCACACGGGGGGCGGCGCGTCTGCCGGCCGCCCCTGCGGCGTCGGGTGGCTGTGGGGCGCCGACGGGTCCGCCAGCACGTTGGCGTGGTGGACGAGCAGGCGCCAACCGTCGGCGCCGCCCCGCCTCACCCACACCTCGACGGTGGCCACATTGCCCTCGGGGGCGGTCGGGTCGCGCTCGGTCACCAGGACGAGGTCGCCGTAGTCGGCCGCCGTCACGGTGGCGTCGGCGCCCGCCTGCGGCAGCGAAGCGGCACCCTCCGGCCCGTGCACCGCTCCGGAAAGGTCGATGGCGGTGAAGTCGGCGGCGAGCAGCGGCGCAAGGCGGCCGCCGTCGCGGGCGCGACGCGCAGCATGATAGGCGGCGCGGGCGGGCGCGAGGCTTTCGGGGACGGTGGTTTGCAAGGATCGGCTCTCCGGTGCGAGGTCGCCGGCAGCGCGACAGCCGCCCGGCAATTTCCATACACACGTATGAGCGATATCGGTCGCCGCGGCAACGATGGAGGGGGCGCGCCCGGGTCTAGAGGTAAGGCGACGCGAGCCACACCGCGCGGTTGCGCAC
>CAZDCR010000178.1:0-3095 GCA_964503995.1 uncultured Segnochrobactrum sp. | reverse complement strand
TCAACCCGCTGTCGGGCTGCCTGCCGATCGTCGTGCAGATCCCGGTGTTCTTCGCGCTCTACAAGGTGCTGTTCGTCACCATCGAGATGCGGCACGCGCCGTTCTTCGGCTGGATCCGGGATCTTGCGGCACCCGATCCGACGACGATTTTCAACCTGTTCGGGCTGATCCCGTGGGATCCGCCGCAGCTGCTGATGCTCGGCATCTGGCCGATCATCATGGGCATCACGATGTTCCTGCAGATGAAGCTCAACCCGACGCCACCGGACCCGGCACAGGCGATGATCTTCAACTGGATGCCGGTGATCTTCACCTTCATGCTGGCGTCGTTCCCGGCCGGCCTCGTGATCTACTGGGCCTGGAACAACACGCTGTCGGTGATGCAGCAGGCCTTCATCATGAAGCGGCAGGGCGTGAAGATCGAGCTGTGGGACAACATCACGGCGCTGTTCAAGAAGAAGCCGAAGCCCACCACGACGCCGACGACACCCACGACGCCGACCAAGTGAGGCGGGTGGCATGAGCCGTCCACTGGACGAGGTGCACCTGCCGCCCGACGCCCCGGCCCCGAGTGCCGAGGCGCTCGAGGCCGGGCGGCTGCTGTTCGCGCGGCCGTGGCGGTTCGTGATGGGCGCGCCGTCGCTGAAGTTCCTGCCGCCGCTCGAGGGGCCGGAGATCGCCTTTGCCGGCCGGTCGAACGTCGGCAAGTCGAGCCTGATCAACGCCCTCGTCGGCCAGAAGGACCTCGCCCGCACCTCGAACACGCCGGGGCGGACGCAGGAACTCAACTTCTTCCGCCCGGAGGATACGGAAGCCGACCTGACATTGGTCGACATGCCCGGCTACGGCTACGCCGCGGCGCCGAAGGAGCGGGTCGACGCCTGGACGCGCTTCGTCTTCGGCTACCTGCGCGGCCGGCAAACGCTGAAGCGCGTCTATGTGCTGATCGATTCCCGCCACGGCGTGAAGGAGAACGACGGCGAGGTGCTGTCGATGCTCGACCGCGCGGCGGTGTCCTACCAGATCGTGCTGACCAAGGCCGACAAGCCCAAGAAGGGCGGCCTCGAGGCCGTCGTCTCCGCCACCGCCGCCGCCGTGGCGCGCCGCCCGGCCGCCTATCCCGGCATCATCGCGACCTCGAGCGAGACCGGCCTCGGCCTCGACCTGCTGCGCGCGGCGATCGCCACCACCGCGACGGAGTAGCGGCGGGGGAGGCGGGGGGTGCGGGCGGCTCGCGCTGCTTGGCTGCCCTTTTTCCGTTCCCCGCGACCTTTCCTTCCCCCGCAACCGTTCATCTCCGACCTTCCCTCCTCTCGGGGTCATTCCCGGGCTTGTCCCGGGAACCCATACGGCGGCCCCGCGCACGAGGCGTCGTGTGGGAAGTCGGCGCTCGCCGATGGGGATGGGTTCCCGGGACAAGCCCGGGAATGACTTCGGAGGGGGAGGGCGCGCCCACGTCGCGCTCGCGCGCCGGCTCTCCGGCAGCGACCTGCCGCAGCGACCTGCCGCAGCGACCTCCCGCAGCGACCTCCAGCAGCGACCTCCAGCAGAGATCCTCCCGCAGCGACCTCCAGCAGAGATCCTCCCGCAAAGATCTCCCGCAGCGACCTCCAGCAGCGACCTGTCGGTCGGACGGACGGGATGCGAACAGGCGCCCCCGCGGCGAGCGCTCCAGAAACCGCCTTCCCTTCATACCGACCATCCGGTATGCTTCGCTAATGACGCGCCCCACAAAACTCCACCCCGACCGCGGCGACGCCCGCTCGCGCCTGCTGGCGGCGGCCGTCGACATCATCCGCGCGAAGGGTTTCGCCGCCACCTCGGTGGACGATCTCTGCCGCGCCGCGGGGGTGACGAAGGGCGCCTTCTTCCACCATTTCGCGAGCAAGGAGGCCCTCGGCGTCGCGGCGGCCGGGCACTGGGCGGAGACGACGACCGCCTTCTTCGCCGCGGCGCCCTATCACGCGCCGGACGATCCGCTCGACCGCGTGCTCGCCTATGTCGCCTTCCGCCGGGCGATCGTCTCCGCGGACATCACCGAATCGAGCTGCCTCGTCGGCACGATGGTGCAGGAGGTGCACGCCTCCGCCCCAGCGATCCGCGACGCCTGCGCAGCCAGCATCTTCGGGCACGCGGCGACGCTCGAGGCCGACATCGCAGCGGCGATGGCCGAGCGCGGCCTCGTCGTCGACTGGACGGCCGAGAGCCTCGCCCGCCAGACGCAGGCGGTGATCCAGGGCGCGCTGGTGCTCGCCAAGGCCGGCGACGACCCGGCGCTGGCCCGCGACAGCCTCGATCATCTCGACCGCTACATCCGACTGCTGTTCGGCGTGGCAGCGCCCGTGCCCGGCGGGGCAGGGGAGGGCGACCGCCCCGACGCCCTCGCCACAGGGATGCCGGCATGACCGCCGTCGCCCCGGACAAGGGCTCGACGCCGCTCGCCTGCCGCTGCGGGACCGTTCGTCTCGCCGTGCGGGGATCGCCGATCATTGCCGCCGAATGCCACTGCACGAGCTGCCGGGCGGCGGCGGAGCGGCTCGCCGCGCTTCCCGGTGCGGCGGACGTGCGGGCGGCGAACGGCGGCGTTCCCTATGGGCTCTGGCGCAAGGACCACGTGCGCTTCCTCGCTGGCACCGAGCGGCTGCAAGAGTTCCGCCTGACGCCGGCGTCGAAGACCCGTCGCGTCGTCGCCGGCTGCTGCGCGACGCCGGTCTTCACCGAATTCGAGAGCGGCCACTGGTTGAGCCTGTTTGCGTCGCTCTGGCCGCAGGAGACACGGCCGGCGCCGGAATTGCGGACGATGACGAGCGACCTGCCGCCCGGCACGGCGCTGCCGGACGACATGCCGAACTGCCGGCACCAGTCCGTCCGGTTCTTCGCGAAGCTGCTCGCCGCCTGGGTGGCGATGGGCTTTCGCATCCCGAAGATCACTGTGGCGGGAGGAACGCTCGATGCCTGACGCCAACGACAGGATCGCCATCGAGAACGTCGTCTCGCCCGGCCGGACCTATCGCGTCGACCGCGCCAAGTACGAGGCGATGCGGACGGCCCTTCTCGCCGTACTGCCGGCCGGGCCGCCCGGCATGACCCCGGCC
>CAZDCR010000177.1:0-3119 GCA_964503995.1 uncultured Segnochrobactrum sp. | reverse complement strand
CAACCGCAAGAAGACCTCCGCCTTCGCCGGCCTGATGGGCGAGCGCGTCGCCTCCCCCGGCGTCACCATCGTCGACGACGGCACCCTGCCCGGCCGGCGCGGCTCGCTCACCGTCGACGACGAGGGCACGCCCACCGGCACGACGACGCTGATCGAGGACGGCATTCTCGTCGGCTACATGCAGGACCGCCAGAACGCCCGGCTGATGGGCATGCGGCCGACCGGCAACGGCCGCCGCCAGTCCTACGCCCACATCCCGATGCCGCGGATGACCAACACCTACATGCTGTCCGGCAGCCACGACCCGGCCGAGATTCTCGCGAGCGTCGAGGACGGCATCTTCGCCGTCTCCTTCGGCGGTGGCCAGGTCGACATCACCTCCGGCAAGTTCGTCTTCCAGTGCACCGAGGCCTACCGCATCCGCGGCGGCAAGGTGGCCGAGCCGATCAAGGGGGCGATGCTGATCGGCAACGGCCCGGACGCGCTGACGCGGGTCAGGATGATCGGCAACGACATGGGCCTCGATCCCGGCATCGGCACCTGCGGCAAGTCGGGCCAGGGCGTGCCGGTCGGCGTCGGCCAGCCGACGCTGCGCATCGACGCGCTGACCGTCGGCGGCACCCAGACCTGAGGCGAGCGCTTCGCCGGGTCGGCGAAGCCTCGCAACGCCGTAAGAGGGTCGCTCCGTAACGCACCCGGGGTGACGCGCGGGTCCCGACGCGTTATCGAGGGGGAAGCCGCCCGGGAGCGGCGGGTCGCGGCGCCTTCGGGCGGTGGCAGCAACGCGCGGGAGCGCAGATGAACCGATACGAATCGCCCCGCTCGGGCGGCGAGGCGCGGGTGCGCTATCGCGACGGCGACTTCGACGTGCTGTCGCCCGGCACCTTCGTGCGCTGCGCCGTCACCGGCATGGCCATCCCGATCGACGAGCTGAAATACTGGAACGTCGATCGCCAGGAGCCCTATCTCGACGCCGCCACGGCGCTGAAGCGCCACCAGGAGCTGATGGGCTGACGCTCCCGGTGTCCGGCTTTCGGCTCTAGCGATGGTCGGGCTTTCGGGTGCCCCCGCTGCCGGCGATTCGCGTGGCGCCCTTTGCGCAGGCCTGCTCGATCACCCGCGCGAAGGCGCCGGGCTGGTCGGCCACCAGGCGCACTTCGTGCACGTGGCAGAGCGCGGCGAGACGGTCCCGCTCCGCGGTGCCGGTGAGCCGGGCACGGTCCTTGGCGGTCGTAACCGGACGCAGGCCGCCGAGGGCGCAAGCCTCTAGGATCGCAGCACAATCGGCGTCGGAAAAGGCGTGGTGGTCGGCGAATCGCCGGGTTTCCACGACCTCCGCTCCCGCTTCAACGAGCGACGTGAAGAACTTGTCTGGATTGGCGATTCCGGCGAACGCCAGCACCCGCTGGCCGGCCAGCGGTGAACCGCCGTCGACGGCCGTCAGCCGTGCACCGATGACCGGCAGGCCGTGACCGGCCGCGATGGCGGCCACCGCATCCGCCGCCCCTCCCCGCCCCGTCAGGACCAGGAAATCCGCCCGTTCGAGCTGGTTTTCCAACGGTGCGCGGAGCGGTCCGGCCGGCAGGCAGAAGCCGTTGCCGATGCCGCGCTCACGATCCACGACGAGAACGGCCAGGTCCTTGAAAAGGCACGGGTTCTGGAAGCCGTCATCCATGATCACGATTGTCGCGCCGTGCTCGACCGCCACCGCCGCACCGGCGGCACGGTCACGGGCGATCACCACCGTCACGCCGGCGGCCGCCAGCATCACCGGCTCGTCGCCGACGTCGGCGGCGGAATGTCGTGACGGATCAACCACTAACGGCCCCGCGAGCCGGCCGCCGTAGCCGCGCGACAGCACCACCGGCGAAAGCCCGCCGCCGGTCGCCCGCGCGGCCTCCACAAGCGCCTGCACCGTCGGCGTTTTTCCCGCTCCACCGGCGACGACGTTGCCGACGCAGATGACGGGCACCGGCACCGCCGCACCGGCGGTCCGCCGCAACCGTCCCGCCGCGACCGCGCCGTAGACGGCGGCCACCGGCGACAGCACCGTCGCCGCGAGACCGGCCGGCCGCCACCAGAATTCCGGCGCGCGCATCAGACCTTCGCCGGATCGCCGGCGGCCACCGCATCGAGGAGCGGCGACAGCCGGGTGAGCGTGCGGGCGAGCGCGCCGGCGTGGCGGTCGGCGACCGCGGCGGCGTTCCGCGCGGCGGCTTCTGCGGCGGCGGGATCGTCGAGGAGTGCGCCGACGGCGGCAGCGAGGCTGTCGGCGTCGGTGACGGTGGCGAGCGCGCCGGCGCCCGCGAGGTCGCCGTAAAGCGCCGCGAAGTTCGCGACGTTCGGCCCGGCGAGCACGGCGGCGCCGAGGCGGGCGGGCTCGATCGGATTCTGGCCGCCGCGCTCGACCAGCGAGCCGCCGACGAAGGCGACGGGCGCCAGCCGGTAGAACAACCCGAGTTCGCCGATGGTGTCGGCGACGTAGACGGCGGTGTCGGGGCGGATCGGCTCGCCGAGCGAGCGCAGCGCGACGCCGAGGTCGCTCGCCGTCACGACTTCCGCGATCCGCGCGCCCCGCTCGGGGTGGCGGGGCACCAGCACGGTGAGCACGTCCGGCCGGCTCGCCGCGATCAGACGGTGGGCCGCGACGACGACCTCGTCCTCGCCGGGGTGCGTGCTGGCGGCGACCCAGCGCGGCCGTGCCCCCACGGTCGCCACCAGCGCCGCGAGTTCGTCCGCATCGGCGGGCGGCGGCGGGCCGTCGACCTTGAGATTGCCGGTCACCTCGACCGTTGCCGCCCCGAGCCCTGCGAAGCGCTCGCCGTCCGCCTCCGACTGGGCGAGGACGAGGTCGACCGAGCCGAACATCGCCGCCGCCGTCGCCGGCAGCTTGCGCCAGCGCCGGTAGGAGCGGGCGGAGAGGCGCGCGTTGACGACGATGCGAGGGATGCCCCGGCGCGCCGTCTCGGCGAGCGCCACCGGCCACACCTCCGATTCGACGAACAGAGCCGCCGACGGCCGCCAGGCGTCGAGGAAGCGGGAAACGTAGGGCGCGACGTCGAGGGGTACGAAATGGTGCAGGGCTCCCGGCGGCAGCCGGTCGGCGGCAAGGCGCGCCG
>CAZDCR010000176.1:0-3146 GCA_964503995.1 uncultured Segnochrobactrum sp. | reverse complement strand
GCGGCGTGCCAGGCCGCCTCGTCCCAGTCGCGGAAGTCGCCGGGGGGCGGACCGCCGGCGTTGGTGACGAGGATGTCGGGGGAGGGGCAGGCCGCGAGCACGGCGGCGCGACCGTCGGCGGTCGTCACGTCGGCGGAGACCGGGTGGACGGTCGAGCCGGTGGCGGCGGAAATCTCCCGGGCGGCGGCCTCGAGTGCCGTCGCGCCGCGAGCGACGATCGTGACGGTGACGCCGGCCTGGGCGAGCGCGTCGGCGCAGGCGCGGCCGAGGCCCTTGCTGGCGCCGCAGACGAGGGCCGTGCGGCCCGCTATGCCGAGGTCGATCGTCGCCATGCCGTCCGCTCCCGCTGCCTCAAACCACCCCGTCGCGTCTGGCGTGGGGCAGCGGCACCTTGATCGGCGCGGGCCGGTTCGGCAACCCCGGGCGGCCGGCCGGGCAGGGGCGGGAAGGCCAGCAAGGCGTTGCGACGTCGCGTCAGGCGACGTCGCGCTCAAGGCCTGGCCGGATGTCAGAACGAGAACGGGCGGCGGCGGAACAGGCCGTGATCAATCTCGCGCTGGCGGCGCTCGAGGTCGACGAGGTCCATCGCCTCGCTCAGATAGTCGTACTCGGGATCGAAGTCGCGCGCCCGCTTGAGGGCGGCGGAGATCCGCTTTGCGAAGGGCTTCAGCATCGGAGGTGCTCCTCTTGAAGATCGGGAGCCCGCCGGACGTTTCCGACGCGATAGATAGCCCCGCCCTGCAGCGTGAGCTAACCCGCCGCGGGCATTGCTGCTATGCAACATATGCGATGCTGCACCGCACGCGGGCCGGTTCTCGCGCGTGCCGGTGCGCTGAGCGTCAGGGCGGTACCGTCACCGTGAAGCCGATCGAGGCATACCAGGCGGCGAGATTGGCGACGTCCTGATCGGTGAGGTCCTTCGCCACGACGGTCATCATCTCGTGCTGGCGGCGACCGGTGCGGTAGGCGTTGAGGGATTCCTGCAGGTAGATCTCCGGCTGTCCGGCGAGGGTGGGCGCATTCGGCAACTGCGAGACGCCGTCGAGGCCGTGGCAGACGGCACAGATCTGGTCGGCCTTGGCCCGGCCGGCCGCGGCGTCGGCACGGGCGTCGGCGGCTGCGAGGACGGCGAGGAGGGCGAGCGCCGTGGCGCCGGCGAGCCACCGCCGCGCGGTCTTCTGAGGCATGGTCGGCCTCCACTGGATCGAGGATCGGCGGGGCGGGGCGGCTCCCGCATGAACGGCCAGGCGACCGGGGGGCCGCCCCGGACGGATGGCGTCAGGCCCGCGGCGACGCCCGCCGCGGGCCTCGCGCCTCAGTCGCCGTAGGAGATGCGCCAGATCGCGCCGGTGAGATCGTCGGAGACGAGCAGCGAGCCGTCGAGATAGGGCTGCACGTCCACGGGCCGGCCGAGATAGCGGCCGGTCTTCTCGTCGAGCCAGCCCTCGGCGAAAACCTCTGCCTCGCCGGCCGAGCCGTCTTCGTTCAGCGGCGTGAACATCACGAGGGCGCCGACCGGGGTGGTGCGGTTCCACGAGCCGTGCTGGGCGGAGAAGATGCCCCCGCGATACTTCTGCGGGAACGCATCGCCCGTGTAGAAGCTGAGCCCGAGATCGGCGGCATGTGCCACCATCTCGACCTCCGGGAAGATCGCGTCGGCCGGCGGCTCGGAATCCTTGTACTCGGTCGTCCGGGTGTTGCCGCCGCCATACCAGGGGAAGCCGAAGTGCTGGCCCGGGCCGGTGGCACGGTTGAGCTCGCCGGGCGGGATGTCGTCGCCCATGCCGTCGACCTGGTTGTCGGTGAACCACAACTGGCCGTTCGCCGGATTGAAGGCGATGCCGACGGAGTTGCGGATGCCGCGGGCGTAGACCTGGCGGTCGGTGCCGTCGCGGCCCATCGAGATGATGCCGCCGATGCCTTCCTTCTCGTAGAGCTCCGCCTTCTCCGGCGGCGGCACGTTGAAGGGCTGGCCGAGGGCGATGTAGAGACGGTTGTCCGGGCCGATGGCGCAGACGCGGGCGCCGTGGTTGAAACTCTCCTCGCTCGTCGGAATGAGCTGTTCACCCACCGGAAACACCGCCACGTCCGGGGTCTCGTAGAAGAACTCGGCGGCCGGATAGACGAGCACGCGATTGTGCTCGGCGATGAACAGGAAGCCGTCCTTCGAGAAGCAGACGCCGTTCGGCACCTTCTTGGCGACCGAGGGGGCGAACTCCTTCACCTCGTCGGCCACACCGTCGCCGTCGCGGTCGGTCACCGCCCAGGCCTTGGTCTTGCGGGTGCCGACGAAGACGACGCCGACATTGTTGCCGACCGCCATGTGGCGGGCATCGGGCACGATGGCGAACAGGTCGACCTTGAAGCCGTCGGGCACCTTGATCTTCGCGGCGATGTCGCGAAGCCGGGCGGCCTTCTCGCCGCCCTGGTCGATCGTCGGGATGTCGAGGGGCGTGCCGGTGACCTGGAAGTTGCCGAGCTTTTCCAGGTTGTCGGTGGCGGCGGCGGGGGTGTCCTGGGCGAGGGCGGGCATTGCCGCGACGGCGAGCGCACACGCTCCCGCCACCAAGGGCCCCATCCTCCCAACTCCAGCTCCCCACGCAAGGCGCGTTGCTGACATGTCGATCTCCTCCCCTGCACCGGCGCGACGGCCAGTGCGACCGAGCCTCTTTGCGGGCTCGCGCCAAAAGTGTGGGCCGAGATGTTCGAAGAGACAAGGGGTTTTGACGGCTGCCGGCAACCCGAAGGGAAGACGTCGTCACGCGGTGCCGAGTCGTGATCAAGCAAGCTCGGCTGGACGGCCGTTCAAATACGGTCCAGGGCTCGTGTATTCATCGACAGGACAAAGTCGACATGCGTCAGCCGGGTGACGGCGGATCGGGACCAATTCGGCGAATTGGTTGACGCGGAGAGCGATTTCATCGTGCGGCCGGGTGCGCGGGCGCCGGGCCGGCGCCGGGCGGACGAGCGCACCACCGTCGTCCTGATCGGCGCCTCTCAGGCGCTTGCATTGGCGCTTCCGAACAGCTAGACAGCCCCCGTCCAGTCGCCTCGCGCGGCTCCGCGCTCCCTTCGTCTAGCGGTCTAGGACGTCGCCCTCTCACGGCGAAAACAGGGGTTCGAGTCCCCTAGGGAGCGCCAATCAT
>CAZDCR010000175.1:0-3196 GCA_964503995.1 uncultured Segnochrobactrum sp. | reverse complement strand
ACGTGGCCCATGTGGATGCGCCCCGACGGATAGGGGAACATCTCGAGCACGTAGTAGGGCGGGCGCGGGTCGTCGTTCTCCGTGCGGAAGACCTCGGCGGCGGCCCATGCGGCCTGCCACCGGCCCTCTGCTTCGGGGGCGTTGTAGCGCTCCGTCGTCGTCATGTCTGGTCCGGACCGGGTGCTGGAAAAGTCTGAGGATTCCCGCGGACTGACAACAGAATTCCCCCCGATGGTCAACTGTCGCCGGCGCATGGTTGCCGCCCGCTGGCGGCTGCGCTACCCCGGCGGATGAAAGACCGTCGCCAGATGCCGGAGCCCCGCCGATGACCGACAGTGACGCCCGCGACGATACCCCGGCCGCCCGGCTCACGGCGATCGGCGCGCGGATCGCCCGGGCCGAGCGCATCGCCCATCGGCCGGCCGGCTCCGTGAAGCTGGTGGCGGTGTCGAAGACCTTCCCAGCGGAGGATGTCGAGGCGCTGATCGCCTGTGGGCAGCGCGTCTTCGGCGAGAACCGCGTGCAGGAGGCGAAGGCGAAGTTCCCGGCGCTGCGGGAGGCCCACGCGGACCTGGAACTGCACCTGATCGGGCCGCTGCAGTCCAACAAGGCGCGCGAGGCAGTGGCACTGTTCGACGTCATCCACACGGTCGACCGCGAGAAGATCGCCGTGGCACTCGCCGAGGAGATCGCAAAGTCGGGCCGGCGTCCGCAGCTTCTCGTGCAGGTGAATACCGGCGAGGAGCCGCAGAAGGCGGGCGTGCCGCCGCGCGAGGCGGTGGCGTTCGTGGCGCGCTGCCGGGACACCTTCGCGCTGCCGGTGGTGGGGCTGATGTGCATCCCGCCGGCGGACGAGCCGCCGGGGCCGCATTTCGCGCTCTTGCAGAAGCTTGCCGGCGAGGCGGGGGTGCCGCTGTTGTCGATGGGGATGTCGTCGGACTTCGAGACGGCGGTAGCGTTCGGCGCGACGCACGTGCGCGTCGGCAGTGCGCTGTTCGGCTCGCGGCCCTATCCCGCCTGAGGCGGACGAGCATCAGGCGGCAGCGGCGGCCGTGGTGTTGCCGTCGTCTGCGGCGGCCGGCTCGGCGAGGCGCTTGCGGAACTGGCTCGGCTTGTCCTCGTAGAGGATGCGGCCGCGGGCGAAGGCATCGGCCTGCAGGGCGGCGCGGCGGGCGGTGACGACCGCGACGACGCGGCCCGCCTCGGCCTCGCCGCCGGCGAGCGAGGGGTCTGCCGTCACGGTCGCGGCGAGGACGGCGAGGTCGTGGTCCTCGCCGAGCATCTCGCCGAGCTCGTCGAGGGCGGTGACGACCGAGGGGGCGGCGGCGGCGGTACGCGGTTCGGCGAGCTTCGACAGATGCCAGCGATGCTTCACCGCCTTGCGCCAGTCGTGCAGGGCCTCGTCGTGGGCACCCGGCTCGGCGGCGGCGGCGAGCGCCTTCCGGCCGTCGCGATAGGTCGTCTCGATCCCGGCGAGGAGCACGTCGGCCCGCCCCGCCTTCTTGCCCCAGACGAGGTCAACGGCGGCAACCGCCGCCTGCGCCAGCCCCTCGGCGGCGGCGTCGATCGGCGGCAGCTCGGCGTGGACGGCCTTGGCGCGGGCGGCGAGCGTGCCGGCGAGATGGCGGAGCGCCTCGCCCTCCGGCCCGTCTGCCTCGCCGGCGAGGCGCTCGGCGGTGCCGGCCATGACGTCGGCGTCGCGGGCGGCGGAGAGCGAGCGGGCGATGTCGCCGAGCTCCCGGCCGAGACGGCGCGCCGCCTTGTCGGAGAGAGGGCGCAGGGCGCGGAGGATGGTGCGGGCGCGCTTCAGGCGGCGACGGGCCTTGTGGATGCGCTTGTCGAGGCGGGCGCCCTCCTCGAGCAGCGTCTCACGGGCGGAGACGATGTCGTCGCGGAGCTGCTCGCGCAGCGCCGCGGCGACATTGCGGTCGAGCGAAACGGCGATCGGCAAGGCTGCCCTCCGCTCGATGGTCGTCTCAGAGGGCGGCCTGGCCGGCGGCGGGAAGGCCGATCGGGCAGGAAACGCCCGTGCCGCCGATGCCGCAGTAGCCGTTCGGGTTCTTCGCCAGGTACTGCTGGTGGTAGTCCTCGGCGTAGTAGAACGGTCCGGCGGCGGCGATCTCGGTGGTGATGGTGCCGTGGCCGGCCTTCAGCAGCGCCGCCTGGTACTCGGACTTGACGCGGCGGGCGATCTCGAGCTCGGCCGGATCGGTGAGGTAGATCGCCGAGCGGTACTGCGTGCCGACGTCGTTGCCCTGGCGCATGCCCTGGGTGGGGTTGTGCGCCTCGAAGAACACCTTGAGCAGGGCCTCGAGCGAGATCACCGCCGGGTCGTAGACCACCAGCACCGCCTCGGTGTGGCCGGTCATGCCGGTGCACGTCTCCTGGTAGGTCGGGTTCGGCGTCGAGCCGCCGGCATAGCCGACGGCGGTGACCCACACGCCGGGCGTCTGCCAGAGGATGCGCTCGGCGCCCCAGAAGCAGCCGAGGCCGAGCACGACCGTCTTCAGGCCTTCGGGGAACGGCCCCTTCAGGGGTCGTCCGGTGACGAAATGGCGCTCGGCCGTGGGGAGCGGGTCCGGACGGCCGGCGAGCGCCTCCCCCGCGGGGGGGATGGCGAGCTTCTTGGTGAGGATGTCGAGCAGGAACATGGAGCCAATATAGGATGCCCGGGGGCCGTGGTCCAAGGGCGGAGCCAAGATTCAGCACCGGTGCGATGCCGCGCAGTCGCCGCCAGATGGTTTGTGACAGTGGAGGATCACTGTCGGGGGACGGTGACCTGCCTGCGGCGTTCACGCCGAGGTCACCCGGAATTGAGGCATCTCAATGCGACATCGCGCGCCGAGGCGGCAAACGATGGCTATGGTGCTCCCCAGTGCGGCGTGTGGATGACGCCGGGATCTGGGGGCGAGAGAGAAGAACGGACCGACACGGTCCGCGTGACCACTTCGCGGACCGTCGGCCGTCTCGGGAGGACTGCCGATGCCGAGCCACCTCACGACCGCCGCGCGGTCGAGGCCGGAGACGACAGCGGTGCCATCGCCAGCGCGGGCGCCCTCGTGCCGACCGCTGGCCCTGATGCTGGCTTTGCTCGCCACAGTGGCCCTGGCGGGCTGGGCGGCGACCCCGGCGATGGCGCAGGGGACCACGGGTAGCCCCGCCACAACCTCCCCCGATGCGCCGCCGGACGCGCCGC
>CAZDCR010000174.1:0-3267 GCA_964503995.1 uncultured Segnochrobactrum sp. | reverse complement strand
CGGGGACGTTCCCGGTCGCTGTTTTTCGTCTTCGCCTCTGAATGGTCAGGGACGCGGGCGAAAGACCGGGAACAAGCCGGTTCGGTGAATAGGGTCTCCTGGGGCCTCTCACCAACGAAGCGGTGGAAGCCCGAGGGTCTCGAAACTCTTTTGGAGGTTACCAATGAAGCTCGTTAAGAGCCTCCTCCTCGGTTCCGCCGCCGGCTTCGCCGCGGTCGCCGGGGCTCAGGCCGCCGACCTTCCCTCGCGGAAGGCCGCTCCGGTCGAATACGTTCGCGTCTGCTCCGCCTACGGCGCAGGCTTCTTCTACATCCCCGGCACCGAGACCTGCCTCCGCGTCGGCGGCCGCGTTCGCGCCGAGTACACGGTCGGCACCCGCTACGGTGAAGGTCAGGACGCTTACGGCACCCGCTCGCGCGGTCGTCTGAACGTCGACGCCCGCACCGCGACCGCCTACGGCACGCTGCGCACCTTCTTCCGCTACGAGCTGACGGTTTCGTCGGGCTTCTACGCCGGCACCATCGGCGGCAACCAGGGCATCATCGCCCCCGGTCAGGCCCGCAACGGCCAGGGCGGTCCCGGCACCGCTTCCAACCTCGACCTGGCCTTCGTCCAGTTCGGCCCGATCACCGCTGGTCGCGCGCAGTCGTTCTTCGACTTCTACGCCAACGACTTCGGCTTCTCGACCCTGCGCACGGCTGACGCGCGTCTGAACCTGCTGGCCTACACCGCCACGTTCGGTTCGGGCTTCTCGGCCACCGTGTCGCTCGAAGACCGCAACACCGGCACCGGCCAGCGCGAGAACGGCGTCGTCAGCCCGCTTGGCGCGTCTGCTGTCCTCGGCCAGGACTTCCCGGACGTCGTCGCCTCGCTGCGCGTCGATCAGGGTTGGGGCTCTGCCCAGCTGTCGGGTGCGATCACCCAGCGCAACATCTCGAACACCGGCCCGTTGTTCAACGCGTCGAAGGATGAGATGGGCTTCGCCATCCAGGGCGGCGTGAAGATCAACCTGCCGATGCTCGCCGCTGGCGACACCCTGTGGCTGCAGGCTGCCTACGCTGACGGCGCTCTCGGCTATCTCGGCTGGGGTGGTCAGTTCGGTTCGGGCCGCGCGACCTCCGCTACCGCCGCCAACCAGCTGGTCGTCAACGACTTCGGCGTGAACGCGTTCGGCCACACGAACTCGGCGACCGGCTGGTCGTTCGTCGCTGCGTTCCGTCACTTCTGGACCCCGCAGCTGCGCACCGAGATCTACGGTTCGTACAGCGAGCTGAAGCTCGGCTACACCCTCGCCGCCCAGGCGGTCCCGGGCGTCGTCGCTCGTCCGCTCGATCCGAAGGAGTTCATCGTTGCCGGTAACCTGATCTGGTCGCCGGTCTCGGGTCTCGATATCGGTCTCGAGGTGATCTACACCCGCACCGAGCTGAAGCAGGCCGTGCTGGCCGCCAACAACGCTGGCGCCCGTCCGGTCCTGGCTGCCGGTGGCCGCCTGGTGAAGAGCGACGACGCTGTCGCCGCGCGCTTCCGCATCCAGCGCGACTTCTGATCGTCTCAAGCGATCTTAGTAAGGAAGCCCCGGGGAAACCCGGGGCTTTTTTTATGTCGGCCTGTCCCGCTGCGTGCGGCTGCAGGCCGCTCTCCTGTTGACAGCGGTCGAGCGAGACGCCTTCTTGGAGGTGTCGCCGCGTTCGGACGGGGACCGCGATCTCCGCTCCGTCCGGAGCCCGGATCGCGGCCTCTCCCTGGATCGCTGCGACGCCGCCTCTGGTGCTCGAGCCTCGACGCTTCAGGCCGGGGGCGAAGGGGCTTGGGGGTGAGGGCATGTCGCAGCCGGGACGTTGGCTTTGGGGGCTGGTGCCGCTGGCACTGCTCTGGGGCGCTGGGAACCTGTTTCTCGACGAGACCATCGAGCGGGACGTGACGCGCCGGGCCGTCGCCGCCGCGGTGTCCGTCGCCGGCGAGGCGCCGGGCGCGCGCCCGGTCACGGCCCAGATCGACGGGCGCGACGTCACGATCAGCGGCGAGGCCCTGTCGGCCGACGGCGCCGCACGCGCGCTGGCGCGGCTGCGGGCCGAATTCGGCGTGCGGCGTGCGCTCGGCGGGCTGTCGCAGGTCGTGCCGCAACGCCCCTACAGTTGGTCGGCCACCCGCCAGGGCGATGGGGTGACGCTGGCAGGCTATGTCCCCGACGAGGCGACCGCCCGGGCGCTCGTCGCCGCGGCCGAAAAGGCACTGCCGGGTGCGAAGGTCGAGGATCGGCAGGCCTTCGCCTTCGGCGCCCCCACCGGTTTCGGCGCGATGGCGGCTTCGGCCCTGGCCGAGCTGCCGCAGCTCGCCACCGGCAAGGTGGCGCTCGACGACACGCGCTTCTGCCTCGAGGGCCGGGCGACCGGGCCCGACGCCTATCTCGCCCTGCAGGCCGCGCTGGGCCGCCTCGCGCGCGACGGATTTCAGGCCGTGCCCTGCACCATCGAGCCGTCGGTCGTTTCGCCCTATCGTTGGAGCGTCGAGCGGCTGGCCGGCGATGTCCTGCGCCTCGAGGGCTTCTATCCCTCCGACGCGACGCGCCAGCAGGTTCTGGCCCTGCTGCGGAATGCCTTTCCCGGCCAGGTCTCTGTCGACGACCGGCTGAAGCCGGGCGCCGGCGAGCCGGCTGCCTATCTGACCAAGGTTGGCCGCGCGCTTTCGGATCTGGCACGGCTGCGGCAAGGCAAGGCCGAACTGGAGGCAGATGCCTACCGGCTGTCGGGAGACGGCCCCGACACCTATGAGGCCTGCCAGGCGTCGCGGCTTCAGATCGCGCAGGGGGATGGCCCCGATTCGGTCGCCCAGGCCACGATCGCCTGCCCGCCGGAGCCCCCGCCGCCGATCGAGAGCCTGATGCCGCCCTTGCCGGCGATTCCGGAGCCGATCTTCCTGCCGTCGGATCTGCCGCCTCCGCCGCCCCCGCCGCCTCCGGTGGAGAGCCAGATACCGCCGCTGCCAGAGATTCCGGCGCCGATCTTTCTGCCGTCGGACTTGCCGGTTCCGGCGCCACCGGCCGCGCCGGTCGAGGCGGTGGTCCCGCCGGCCCCGCTGCCCCCGGCGCCGCCCGCCGCCCCGGCCCCGCCGCCGGCCGTCGCGCTGGCCTGGTCGGCCGCGATCGGCCCCGACGGTGTCGCGCTGCAGGGGCTCGTGCCCGATGCCGCGACGCGCGAGGCGCTTCTGGCGCGCGCCCGTGGCCTTGCCGCGTCCGGTGCTGTCGCCGACCGCATGGCCGTGGAGCCG
>CAZDCR010000173.1:0-3419 GCA_964503995.1 uncultured Segnochrobactrum sp. | reverse complement strand
CATGGTCGCCGACCTGCCGACCGATCCGTCGCAGCAGGTCGACCCCGACACGCTGATCTTCGCCTACACCCCGGTCGAGGACCCGGCCGTCTATGCCGACGTGTGGGCGGGCTTCCTCGACCACATGAAGCAGGTGACGGGCAAGGACGTGCAGTTCTTCCCCGTCCAGTCGAACGCCGCACAGATCGAGGCGATGCGGGCCGGGCGCCTGCACGTCGCCGGCTTCAACACCGGCTCGAACCCGATCGCGGTCGCCTGCGCCGGCTTCCGGCCGTTCGCCATGATGGCCTCGAAGGACGGGCTGTTCGGCTACGAGATGGAGATCATCACCTATCCGGACTCCGGCATCGAGAAGGTCGAGGACATCAAGGGCAAGCAGCTCGCCTTCACCACCGAGACGTCCAATTCCGGCTACAAGGCGCCGTCGGCGATCCTGAAGTCGGAATTCCAGATGGAAGCCGGCAAGGACTTCGAGCCGGTGTTCTCCGGCAAGCACGACAACTCCATCCTCGGCGTCGCCAACAAGGACTACCCGGCGGCCTCGATCGCCAACTCGGTGAAGACGCGGATGATCGCGCGCGACGTCGTCAAGGACGACCAGCTCGTGGTGATCTACAAATCCGAGACCTTCCCGACCACCGGCTACGGCCTCGCCTACAACCTGAAGCCGGAGCTGCAGGAGAAGATCAAGGAAGCCTTCTTCTCCTTCGACTGGGAAGGCTCGAAGCTGCTGGCCGAGTTCGAGACCTCCGAGCCGCCGCAGGAGAAGTTCATCCCGATCACCTTCAAGGACAACTGGGCGGTGATCCGGCAGATCGACGACGCCACCGGCGTGTCCTACGCCTGCCAGTAAGCTTCGTCCGACCGACGAGCGGCTCCGCCTCAAGGCGGGGCCGCGTTCGCATTTTGTGAGGGCCGATGCTGCGGGTCGAAGCACTCGACAAACGCTACAAGACCGGCGACCACGCGCTGAAGGGGGTCTCCTTCACGGTCGACGCCGGCCAGGTGGTCGGGCTGATCGGCCCGTCGGGCGCCGGCAAGTCGACGCTGATCCGCTGCGTCAACCGCCTGGTCGAGCCGACCGGCGGCAAGGTGTTCCTGAACGAGACCGAGATCGGCGCCGGGGCCGGCGACCTCAGGCGCGTGCGCCGGCGCATCGGCATGATCTTCCAGGAGTATGCGCTCGTCGAGCGGCTGACGGTGATGGAGAACGTGCTGTCCGGCCGGCTCGGCTACGTGCCGTTCTGGCGCTCCTTCCTGCGTCGCTTCCCGCAGGGAGACGTCGACCAGGCCTTCGCGCTGCTCGACCGCGTCGGGCTCAGCGAGCACGCCGACAAGCGCGCCGATGCGCTGTCGGGCGGCCAGCGCCAGCGCGTCGGCATCGCCCGGGCGCTGGAACAGAACCCCGAACTGCTGCTGATCGACGAGCCGACCGCGTCGCTCGATCCGAAGACGTCGCGCCAGATCATGCGGCTCATCGTCGAGATCTGTCGCGAGCGCGACCTGCCGGCCGTCATCAACATCCACGACGTGGCGCTGGCGCAGCTGTTCGTCGACCGCATCATCGGCCTGCGGGCCGGCGAGGTGGTGTTCGACGCGACCCCCGACAAGCTCGACCACGCGGCGCTGACCTCGATCTACGGCGAGGAGGACTGGGCGGCGATGCACCGGGCCGCCGAGGACGACGCGGCCGAGGAGGACGAGGCGGAGCAGGCCCTGCAGGCGCGCCGCGAGCGGCTGGCGGGGCTCGCGTGAGCACGGCCACGCCGGTTCCGCGCCGCTGGCGCCGGCCGCCGCTGTTCATCACCAGCGCCGGCCTGCGGTGGGCCGTCTATGGCGGCATCCTCGTTTACCTGGTGCTGGCGATCTCCACCGTCGAGGTGAACTGGACGCGCATCGCAGAGGGGCTCGAGCGCGGGCTGCGCTTCGTCCAGGGCTTCCTCGTGCCCGACTTCACGACGCGCGGCCGCGACATCCAGCAGGGGATGATCGAGAGCCTGACGATGACGGTGACCTCGACGGTCGCTGGCGTGCTCATCTCCGTGCCGATCGGCATCGGCGCCGCCCGCAACATCGCGCCGCTGCCGGTCTATGCGGTGTGCCGGGCGATCATCGCGGTGTCGCGGTCCTTCCAGGAGATCATCATCGCCATCCTGTTCGTGGCGATGTTCGGGTTCGGGCCGCTGGCGGGCTTCCTGACGCTCTCCTTCGCCACCATCGGCTTCCTGTCGAAGCTGCTCGCCGAGGACATCGAGGAGATCGACGCCGCCCAGGTGGAGGCGATCCGCGCCACCGGCGCCGGCTGGTGGCAGGTGTTCAACTACGCGGTGCAGCCGCAGGTGATGCCACGGCTGCTCGGGCTGTCGCTCTACCGGCTCGACATCAATTTCCGCGAGAGCGCCGTCATCGGCATCGTCGGCGCCGGCGGCATCGGCGCGACGCTGAACACCGCGATGGACCGCTACGACTACGACACCGCCGGCGCGATCCTGATCATGATCATCCTGATCGTCATGCTGGCCGAGTACGCCTCGAGCCAGCTGCGCAAGAGGCTGCAGTGATGCCGGTGGCGATGGCCGACGGACGGCGCGTCTGGCAGCGGCGCACTCAAGGCCAGCAGTGGGCGGTGTTCGCCGGCTGGTTCGCGCTCGTGGCGATCACCGTCTTCTGCTGGCAGGTGATGAACCGCGGCACGATCTGGGCCTTCGTCGAGGACGCGCCCCGGCAAGCCGCCGACCTGTTGTCCCGCGCGTGGCCGCCGGCGTGGGGCTATCTCGACCGGCTGTGGTGGCCGCTGTGGGACACGCTCAACATCGCAACCCTCGGCACCCTGCTCGGCGTCGTCATGGCGGTGCCGGTGGCGTTCCTGGCGGCCTCCAATACGACCCCGAGCCGAGCGGTGCTGCGGCCGCTGGCGCTGTTCATCATCGTCGCCTCGCGCTCGATCAACTCGCTGATCTGGGCGCTGCTGCTCGTCGCCATCATCGGGCCGGGGCTGCTCGCCGGCATCCTCGCCATCGCGCTGCGCTCGATCGGCTTCATCGGCAAGCTGCTCTACGAGGCGATCGAGGAGATCGACGAGAGCCAGGTGGAGGCGGTCAGCGCCACCGGCGCCTCGCGGATGCAGGTGATGGACTACGCCGTCGTGCCGCAGGTGCTGCCGGCGTTTGCGGGCATCACGGTGTTCCGCTGGGACATCAACATCCGTGAATCCACCATCCTCGGCCTCGTCGGCGCCGGCGGCATCGGCGTGCAGCTCGAATCCTCGCTCGCCCGCCTCGCCTGGGCGGAGGTGACGGTGATCTTCGCGGTGATCCTCGCGACCGTCGTGCTGTCGGAGTGGGTGTCGGCGAAAGTGCGCGGCGCCGTGCTGTGAGGGCGGCGGGCGGCTTCGGTACTCGATCGAGTGCACGACGCGA
>CAZDCR010000172.1:0-3426 GCA_964503995.1 uncultured Segnochrobactrum sp. | reverse complement strand
GCCGAGCCGCCGCCGACGATGACGACGTCGTGGCTCGCCACCGCGCCGTCGGTCGTCACCTTGCCGCCGGCGAGCACGCGGCGGGCGATGCCCGACATGTCGTAGCCGGCGGCCTTGGCTGTCGTCAGGATCTCCGGCAGCGGCCGCTTGCCGGCCTGCGACAGCGCCCACAGCGTCGTCGAGCGCGTGCCGGTGCGGCAGAAGGCGAGCGCCGGCTTCGGCAGCGCCGCCATCGCCGCCGCGAAGGCGACCGCATCCTCGTCCTGAACCTTGCCGGCGGTCACCGGCAGGTATCGCGCCTCGACGCCGCTCGCCTTCGCCGCCGCGGCAATCTCGGCGAAGGACGGCTGGTCGGCCCCCTCGCCGTCCGGCCGGTTGACGATGATCGAGCGGAAGCCCGCGGCGGCGAGTGCCGCCACGTCCTCCGCCCGGATCTGCGCGGTGACCGACAGGCCCTCGTCGAGACGCTTCACGTCCATGGCGTTCGTTCCTCTGGCTTTTCTTGTGTCGTCGTCGCTGGCGCCGCGGCTCAGAGCAGGTTGACCGGCAGCTTCAGGTAGCGCTGGCCGTTGTCCTCGGGCGGCGGCATCTCGCCGGCGCGCATGTTCACCTGCACCGACGGCAGGATCAGGCGCGGCATCGACAGGGTCGCGTCGCGCGCCGTGCGCATGGCGACGAAGTCGTCCTCGCTGACGCCCTCATGGACGTGGACGTTCTTCGCCTTCTCCTCGGCCACCGTCGTTTCCCAGCGGTACTCGTCGCGGCCGGGGGCCTTGTAGTCGTGGCAGAGGAACAGCCGCGTCTCCGCCGGCAGCGCCAGCACCTTCTGGATCGAGCGATAGAGCTCGCGCGCATCCCCGCCGGGGAAATCCGCCCGGGCGGTGCCGAAGTCGGGCATGAACAGCGTGTCGCCGACGAAGGCGGCGTCGCCGATGACGAAGGTCATGCAGGCCGGCGTGTGACCGGGGGTGTGCATGACGCGGCCCCGGAGGCCACCGATGGCGAAGCGTTCGCCATCCTGGAACAGGTGGTCGAACTGGCTCCCGTCGCGCTCGAACTCGGTGCCGGCATTGAAGATCTTGCCGAAGACGTTCTGCACGACGGTGATGTTGAAGCCGATGGCGAGCTTGCCGCCGACGCGCTCCTTCAGATACGGCGCCGCCGACAGGTGGTCGGCGTGGACGTGCGTCTCGAGCAGCCATTCGACCGTGAGGCCG
Source organism: uncultured Segnochrobactrum sp. (assembly GCA_964503995.1). GTDB lineage: Bacteria > Pseudomonadota > Alphaproteobacteria > Rhizobiales > Segnochrobactraceae > CAMDHY01. Next base: position 2,209 of record CAZDCR010000172.1, on the reverse strand, counting down.
TGGCGGCGGACGTGCTCGACGATCGCATCGGCCGAGGCCGTCGAGGTGCGGCCGGAAGCGGGGTCGAAGTCGAGCACCGAGTCGACGATGGCGCAGGCGTTCGAGCCCGGGTCCTTCACCACATAGCTGACGGTGAAGGTCGCCTCGTCGAAGAAGGCGGTGACGTCGGGGCCGGCGACGGCGGCATGCGGGTTCGCGGTGGTCTCGACGGCCCTGGTCTCCAGTGCGGTGTTCATGGCGGTTTCCTCTGCGTTTCTGGCGCCGCCGGCGGACCGGCGGCGAGGGTTGGCTCGCGCGGCCGATGCCACCGCGCCGAAGCGGGACTTTGTGACGGGACGTCAGTTGATCCGGCAGGTGCGGATGCCGAGCACCCGGTAGAGCGGGCAGAAGCGCATCGCCGCGGTGGCGAGCGCCACGAGCCCGACGACGACCGGCAGCCACCACAGCGAGCCGCCATAGGCGAAGGAGCCGAGTTGCTCCGCTCCCCCGATGAACGGCACGGCGATCAGCACCAGCCCGACGAGGGCACGCAGCAGGCGGTCGACGGTTCCGACGTTGGACATGACGGCTCTCCCTTGTTGTCTACGTATCTTCGTTATTTCGAAGATAACGGTCAAGGGGATCCGGTATCATCCGGAGGCGGCGGGGCGTCGGGGCGAGCGGGCGCGCGCACGAGATCGCGGCTTGCATCAGCCGCCGACGCCCTGTGGAATGCGCGGGATCGAGAGAGCGGGACGAGAGATGTCCGGGGAGATGACGGAGCACCGCCAGTACCACAAGGACGGCAGCCTCTGGGCCGTCGGGCCGATGCGCGACGGCGTGCCGGAGGGCGACTGGCAGTGGTTCCGCAAGGACGGCACGCGCCTGCGCTCAGGCCGCTTCGAGGCCGGCCGCCAGGTCGGCGCCTGGACGACCTACGACAAGGCCGGCGCCGTCTACAAGGTCACGGTGATGAAGGGATAGCGGGCAAGCCCCGATTCAGGCCGCCGGCGCAGCCTTGCGCCCGAGCGAAGCGTCGGCTTCGGCGTGGACGGCGACCATCGCCGCCTCCACCGTCAGCCGCGCCTCTTCCAGTGCCTCGGGCGTGGCGTCGGCGGCCACATAGATCGGCGCGCTCGCCACCGCGATCTTGCGGCCGAACGGCAGCGGGATCGACGCCCGGTCCCACGAGCCGACCGTCCACGCGCGGCTCGTCACCACCGCGAGCGGCACGATCGGCCGGCCGGAGATGCGGGCGAGCGCGATGATGCCGGCCCCGCACACCCGCGCCACCTTCGGCACGTCGGCGGTGAGCACCACCGATTCGCCGCCCTTCAGCGCCCGCACCATGCCGAGCAGGGCCGAGGCGCCACCCTTCTTGACGGTCTTGCGGGCGCCTGCGCCGGAGCCGCGGATCGCCCGCACGCCGAGGTCCTCGACGATGGTGGCGGCGATCTCGCCGTCGCTCGAGCGCGAGACGAGGCTGACGGAGGGGTGGTCGGGCCGGCGCACGAACGGCACCAGCAGGTGCTGGCCGTGCCACATCGCGATGATCGCCGGCATGTGGCCCTCGGCGACCTCATAGGGGTCGACGGCGCCGGCGACCCAGCGGTTGGTGCTCCAGACGAACTTGAGGTAGCGGGCGGCGAGCCGGCCGACGAAGGCCGGCGTCACGACGCGTTTCAGAAGCCGTTGCGGGCTGGACATCGAACAGGCGCTCCACCGACACGCCAGAAACGACGACGGCCCCGCTGCATGGCAGAGGGGCCGTACGAAAGGCAAACGCAAAGGCGCTGCGGAGAGTGGCTTTCCGCCAGGCCGCCGGTACATCCGTGGTCAGCCGGCGGAAAGCACGATCTCAAGCGGCGGCGCCAGGCCTGCCGCGACCCAACTCAGGAGATGGGCTGAAGCTTCTCGGCCGACGACTTGCCGGTGCGACGGTCCACGACCAGCTCGTACTCGACGCGCTGGCCCTCGGAGAGGTGGGACATGCCCGAGCGCTCGACGGCGGAGATGTGGACGAAAGCGTCACTGCCACCGTTGTCGGGGGCGATGAAACCGAAGCCCTTCTGGGCGTTGAACCACTTGACGGTTCCAGAGGTCATTTTCGAGGTATCCAAACAGGAGAAAAAGCGGTGCGCCACCGGCGCCCCGTCATCATCGTCATATTGTTAGAAAAGATATCAGCGCAAGTGCAGCGTGTACGCCACGGCGCCGGTTCGTCTAACCG
>CAZDCR010000171.1:0-3533 GCA_964503995.1 uncultured Segnochrobactrum sp. | reverse complement strand
TGAGAAATTGAAAGGGACTTGTCCTGATAATGGTAAGGGAGTGTTTGTTTGCGACGCAGTGTTCCCTGAAAAAGACAGAACTCGGACGATTACTCAGGTAAGCTGCTACTTCACAATGCATAACACAAATGCAATGCAGCTGACTGTCATTGTTGCGGGTGACAATGGTAAAAAAGACAGGCGAGAGTTTTATGTCCCCATTGGATCTGAAGCCAAAGCGTTTGAGCGCGTTTGGGCAAACTTCTTGTCGGATTTCAACTTCACGGTGAGGACGGGCGAGAAACTCTATTTGAGTGCGCATGCCAACTCGACACAAGGGAGAGCGACCGGCTTAACTTGCACTGTATTCGGCGTCTATCAAAAGTGAGGCCATAGTCGTCGCGTATCGATGGCAGGCTCCTGCCTGTGATGGCCCGTTCATCTTCGCACAGCGGATGATGTTCATGTGTAGAAGTGACAATCGTAATCGTTGCTTCAGGGGCGAGTGATCTGCTGTCATTTTCGGAGATGGGAAAAATGTATTGGCTGATGTCGGGATGTATTTCCTTTTAGTGCGCGGCTAGTCCTGGATGACTCAGTGAATTAATATTGTCGCGTCTGATACTTCCTCGCCAGCCAGATCACGTGCTTTGCGCCGCCGCGCTTGCCGAGCGCCCGGGCGCGGATTTCCTCGACGGCAAAGCCAGCCTGCTTCAGACGTCGCGTGAACGCGGCGTCGGGGCCCGCCGACCACACCGCCAGCACGCCGGCGGGCCTCAGCGCCGCCCGCGCCGATCCGAGGCCGCCGGCGTCGTAGAGGCGGTCGTTGCCGGGGCGCGACAGGCCGTCCGGACCGTTGTCGACGTCGAGCAGGATGGCGTCGAAGGCCGCCCGCGCCGCTGCGATCAGGCCGCCGACGTCGCCTTCCGTGACCGTCACCCGCGGGTCGTCGAGGCAGCCGGCGAACACCGCCGCCATCGGCCCGCGCGCCCAGGCGACCACCTCCGGCACGAGCTCCGCCACCGTCACGCGCGCATCCGCCGGCAGCACGGCGAGCGCGGCACGCAGCGTGAATCCCATGCCGAGCCCGCCGATCAGCAGCGCCGGCGCCGTTCGCCCGGCGATCCGCGCGCAGGTGGCGGTGGCGAGCACCTCTTCCGAGCCGCCGGCGCGGCTGTTCATCAGCTCGTTGCCGCCGAGGCGGATGGAGAACTCGTCGCCCCGCTGCATCAGGCGCAAGCGCGCGCCCCCCGGTACGGTGGCGGCGTCGACCTCGACCCAGGGGATCATCGCGGGAGGCTCGGGGGCATCGCGGGGTCCTCGGAAACGGGTTCGGCTGCCGGACCAGTGGTGCGTCGGCAGCGCGCCGCAGGGTTCGTCCGCGTCGACGGCCCTCGTCGGCGGCGGCCCGAGCGTGTACTGGCGGGGGCTGGCCAAGTCCACCGGATGCCCGACGATGCAAGCCCCCCTTCTGCAGGCCTCAAGTTTGCCGCCGCTGACGCTCGACGCCCGCCACCGCCGCCTCGACCTCGACCCGCGCGACGATGCCTTCGTCCAGGATCCCTACGCGGCTTACGCCGCCGTGCGGCCGGAGGCGCCGGCGTTCTTCTGGGAACAGTACGGCTTCTGGTGCTTCGCCTCGCACGCCGGCGTCTCGGCGCTGCTGCGCGACCGGCGCTTCGGCCGCGACGTCCTGCACGTCGCCACCCGCGCCGAGCTCGGCTGGCCGGAGCCTGACCCGCGGCTGGAACCCTTCCTGGCGCTCGAGCGCGGCTCGATGCTCGACGTCGAGCCGCCGCAGCACACGCGCCTGCGCGGTCTCGTCAACCGCGCCTTCGTCTCGCGCGAGGTCGACCGGCTGGCGCCGCGCATCGCAGCCCTCGCCCACGAGCTGATCGACCGCTTCCCGGCGGGCGAGGTGGACCTCCTGCCGGCCTTCGCGACGCCGATCCCGCTGACGCTGATCGCCGATCTCCTCGGCGTGCCGACCGAGCACGGGCCGGACCTGCTCGCCTGGTCGCACGCCATGGTCGGCATGTACCAGTTCGGCCGCAACGCCGAGGTCGAGGCGGCAGCGGTGGCGGCGAGCGAGGCCTTTGCGGCGTTCCTCGGCGACCTCGTCGCCGAGCGCCGCCGGTCGCCGCGCGAAGACCTGCTCACCCGCCTCGTCACGGCGGAGGTCGACGGCGAGCGGCTGACCGACGGCGAGATCGTCGGCACCGCCGTGCTCTTGCTGAATGCCGGCCACGAGGCGACGGTGCACGCCATCGGCAACGGCGTGAAGGCGCTGCTGGAGACCGGCGTGCGGCCGGAGCCGGGGGTGCACGCCGCGGCCGTGGTCGAGGAGGCGCTGCGCTACGACGCGCCGCTGCATCTCTTCACCCGCTTTGCGCTCGAGGACCTCGCCTACGACGGCATCGCCTTCCGGCGCGGCGACAAGATCGGCCTCTTGCTCGGCGCCGCCAACCGCGACCCGGCCCGCTTTCCCGACCCCGACGCCTTCCGGCCGGAGCGGTCGCCGAACCCGCACGTCGCCTTCGGCGCCGGCATCCACTTCTGCCTCGGCGCCCCGCTCGCCCGCCTCGAGATGCAGGTGGCGCTGCCGATCCTGTTCGAGCGGCTGCCGAAGCTCGCCATCGCGGCGCCGCCGCGCTTCCGCGACACCTACCATTTCCACGGCCTGGAGGAGTTGCGCCTCGCCTGGTGAGGGCGCGGCCGGGTGCGCGCTCAGTTGCCCTCGGTGGCGGGCGGGCGGCCGGCCGCCTCCCACAACAGCGGCAGGTCGCGGGCGAGCACGTTGTCGGCGGTGTCGCGCTTGTGCGGCACGGCGAGCCCCTCGGCCGCCATCAGGGCGAGCAGCCGGGCGCGGATCTCGGCGCGGCTCTGCGGCCAGCCGTGGACGTAGCTGTCGCGGATGAGGAGCTGCACGCCGGCGTCCCAGTCGTACATGTCCGGCGAGCCCGGCCGCCGCAGCCGCGGCGGCGGCAGCGCCTCCGCCGCGCTTCCCGCCGCGCCGTCGGCCATGACCTCGACGGCGCGGTAGTGCGTGCCGCGGCTGCGCACCTCGCCGATCACCGATTCCGGCGCGTTGACCCGCTCGAAGGTCTGCCATCCACCGTCGGGGATGCGCTCGCGCGGTCCGTCGAGGCCGCCGCGCCGGCCGTAGGCGGCGAGGCCGGCACGCTTCAGCGCGTCCCGGAAGGCGATGAGGAGGGCGCGCAGCGCCTCGCGCTCGACGGCGACGGCGCGCGCCCAGCCTGGGTTCTTGTCGCCGGCGACGGTGCGGCCGGGATCGAGATAGGAGGTTTTCGGGAAGTGCGTCGGCTCGCGCTTGCGGGCGTCGACGGCCTCGCACCAGGCGGAGAACTCCGCCGGCACGAGGTGCACCATCGCCTCCTCCAGTGCCCACCGCCGCCCGGCGAAGGGGCTGCGCTGCTCTCCGGCCATCCCGTCGTCCGTCGCTCTCACCGTTCCCTCGATCCCTCCGGCGCAACCGCCACAAAACGCGCCACATGCGCTGCCCGCGACCCTGAGCCATCGCCCCGATGACCCGG
>CAZDCR010000170.1:0-3565 GCA_964503995.1 uncultured Segnochrobactrum sp. | reverse complement strand
GCCTAACACGGCGATGTCTCCCGCTGCATCACGCAATTCAGAAGTGTGCCGGGTCATGGCGCTGTCCGCGGATTGTCGGTCTGATCGCCGGGGCGAGCTGTGAGACATGGATCCACATCGTTCCGATCCATGCCAATTCGGCATTGATATCGGAACGATCTTCGTTTGATCGCGCGCAGTCGTGGACGCTAGCTACTGGCGTGGATGCTGACTGATGCTCGAAGAGCGGTTGCCGGGACGGATCGTGATGAAGATTGTATCGAAGTACACCTTGGCGGGACGTCTTTCCCTGCTTGCCTCCCTTCTGGTGATCAGCGGGATCGAGGCCTCTGCAGCAGACATCACGCGCCGGGCGGTCACCCAGACGCACCGGCCGAGCGAGGATGCGTCGGCAAAGCCGCTGCCCCTGCCACTGCCGCCACGGGCACTTACCTTGCCGACGCTGCAGGATGTCGTGTCCGCGCCTGCCGCGAGCCTTCGCCGGCCCGCCTCTGTGCCTGGCCGCGCGGGCGACCCGGCCGCTGGCGGGATCGAAGCCCTGCGGCTGCCGACCACCCGCGCCCCCGCCGCCGAGACGTCCGCGCCGCAGGACTTCGGCACCGGGCTCATCCCCTTCACCACGAGCCGTGTTCGTACGGGCGCGTCCAACTCGACGGCGCAGGTGCAGTTTCCGTTCAGCGCCGCCGGCCGGCTGTTCTTCCGGGTCGGAACGTCGTCGGCCTGGTGCTCGGGGGCGATGGTGGGGAAGGGGGTCGTGCTGACGGCCGCCCACTGCGTCGCGTCGTTCGGAACGCGGACGCTCTACGGCAGCTTCGAGTTCGTCCCGGCCTTCGACAACGGCAAGGCGCCGTTCGGCCGCTGGAAGGCGGAGCGGGTCTACCTCCTGACCAGCTACTTCGACGGCAGCGACGCCTGTGCCGCCGCCGGCGTGGTCTGCCAGAACGACGTCGCCCTGCTGGTGGTGGTGCCACAGCGCAACAAGCTGCCCGGCACGACCACCGGCTGGTTCGGCTATGGCTATGACGGTTATGGCTATGGCACGGGCGCGAGCCAGATCGACCAGCTCGGCTATCCGGCAACGCTCGACGGCGGCAACCTCATGCAGCGCAACGCCTCGATGGGCGCCATCCGCGCCAATCTCGCCGGCAACCAGCTGATCGGCTCACTGATGACCGGCGGCTCCAGCGGCGGCCCGTGGGTGGTAAACCTCGGCGCGTCGCCGGTGCTGAACGGCACCTCGGTCGGCTTCGAAGCGGGCCGCAACATCGTCGTCGGCGTCACGAGCTGGGGCTATGTCGACACGACCGTAAAGGTGCAGGGCGCCTCGCCCTTCACCGCCGGAAACATCAAGTTCCTGATGGACGCCGCCTGCCGGGACTACCCGACCCGCTGCTGAGGCACGCTCACGCCTCGTCGCCGCCGTTCAACAGCGCGCTGGCGCGGGCGATCGTCGTCGGATCGAGGCGGTGCTCCTCGGCGAAGGCGACGAGCAGGCGCTCGTCGCTCATCAGGTGGTCGATCACGCCGGCGAGGAAGCCGGGCGACGTCGACAGCGCGCGCAGGTCGCCCGGCGCGAGCCCGGTGAGGGCGAGGAAGCGGTCGAGCCGGTCCTCGTCGGCGGCGAGGAAGACGAGGGCGTCGACGCCGAGCGATTCGGCCGCCTCGCGGTTCATCGGCGGTGCCTTGCCCGGCCTCATCGCAGCCCGTCCCTCATCGCCCGGCCGGCGCTCCCGATCCGAACGTGGCGTTCGTCCCGCCCGACTTGCATGGCCCCTCCGTTCGGACGACTGTGCCCACGTGCCGGTAGCGGCCGCGACGTCCTTCGATCGCGGCCGGCGGCGCGCGTGGCGCGCGGCGACGTCGATCGTCGCGGCGCGAGTGTGGCCCGGTTCGCGCCGGGCGGGAAGTCCGCACGCGGACGAGCGGGACGAGTGATGGCCGAGAGCGACGAGGCGGGCCGACGGCCCGAGAGCACGAGCCCCGACGACGGCGGCCCGCACAGCGGCGGCGGCCGTCCCAAGACGGTGATGATCGTCGAGGACAACGAGCTCAACATGAAGCTCTTCCACGACCTTCTCGAGGCCCAGGGCTACCGCACGCTGCAGTGCCGGCTCGGCCGCGAGGCCTACGACCTCGCGCAGGCCGAGCGGCCGGACCTGATCGTCATGGACATCCAGTTGCCGGAGGTGTCCGGCCTCGAGGTCACGCAGCGCATCAAGCGCGACCCGGAGCTGCGCCACATCCCCGTCGTCGCCGTCACCGCCTTCGCCATGAAGGGCGACGAGGAGCGCATCCGCGCCGGCGGCTGCGAGGCCTACATGTCGAAGCCGATCTCGGTGGCGAAGTTCCTTGAGACGATTCGCGGCTTCCTGGAGCGCTGAAAACGGCCTTTCACGCCGGCCCGAAGCGGCCGCCGCACCCGCGTGGGCGAACCGATGCGCCGCCGGCCCGTTGAAAGGGGACGGCGGCAGCACGGGAGCGCACCATGAGCTACGCACGCTTCGGCGCAATGATCGCGACTTCGACGGTCGTGATGTTCGGCCTCATGTATCTCAATACTTACGCGCTGGAGCACATCGCCTACAGCCAGACGCGCACCTGGATGGCGCTGGTGATGGGCGCGGCGATGGCGGTGGTGATGCTCGGCTTCATGTGGTCGATGTATCAGAACCGCCGGGTGAACATCGCCATCCTGGTGGCGAGCGCGGTGGTCTTCGCCGGCGCGCTCTGGCTGGTGCGCAGCCAGGAGACCGTCGACGACGTCTCCTACATGAAGGCGATGATCCCGCACCACTCGATCGCCATCTTGACGAGCGAGCGCGCCCATATCCGCGACCCGCAGGTGCGGCTGCTCGCCGACCGCATCATCGAGGCCCAGGTGCGCGAGATCGGCGAGATGAAGGGCCTGATCGCGCGCCTGGAGGCGGTGCCGCTGCCGGACGACGCGCCGGACCTGCCGTCTTATCGCGACCGCGGCGACCCTCCTCCGCCGCCGGCGCGGTGAGTCGGGCGGGGCAAGACACCCGCGGCGCTGAAGTCCCCCGGAATCAAAACGCCCCGCCGGAGCGGGGCGTCGGGTCTCGTCGATCGGAGCCTCGCCTCAGCGCGCCGCCAGGGCGCGCCGGCACTGCGTCGCCGCCTTGCGGCAGCCGCGGCTCACTTGATCTTGGATTCCTTGAACTCGACGTGCTTCTTGGCGACCGGGTCGTACTTCTTCTTGGTCATCTTGTCGGTCATCGTGCGCGAGTTCTTCTTCGTCACGTAGAAGTAGCCGGTGTCAGCGGTCGACACGAGCTTGATCTTGATGGTGTTGGCCTTGGCCATGGCTCTGATCCCTGCGACAACAGCATCGCCCGCGACGTGCGAGGCGTCGTCGATGCCGATCCCTGAATTGCCGGCATCACTGGCCGAGCGGGCTTGGAAAGTCAAGCGCGGCGAGGCGCCGGGCCTGTCGGAACGCCGCCACCTCTAGGCGCCTCGGGCGCGTTCGGCTATGTCACGCCTCGAGCCGGCCGGCCGGGGCCGGCGCCCCATTCCGTGGCGCACCTCGGCGCCCATCCTCTCC
>CAZDCR010000169.1:0-3578 GCA_964503995.1 uncultured Segnochrobactrum sp. | reverse complement strand
GATGCGACGCTATCTCCGGCTCGGGATCGTCGGGGCGGTGCTCGCCACCATCGGCTTCTTCGCCGCCTCGGTCTTGATCTCGCGCAGCCTCGGCGGGCTCGTCGGATCCTCGGCGGGCTACGTGCCGGCGCTCATCGCCCTCGTCGGGCTCGGCGGCTTTCTCGCCACCCGCCGCCATCCGGCCGGCGAGGGGCTGGTTGCTGCCGGCGCGGTTTTCGCCGTATCGCTGATCGCCCGCACGATCGACGGCCCCTTGTGCGCGCTGGTGCCGATCGGCACGCACTTCCTCTGGCACGTCTTCAACGCCATCGTGCTCTACGTGCTGATCGCCACGGCGATCCGCGTCGGGCCGGCGCGAACGCCTCAGGCCGGCACGCTCGAATAGCCACGATAGCGATAGGGCGCCTCGGCGCGGGCGTCCGCCTCGGCGATCTCGATGAGCCGCCCGTGCAGCGGCGAGCGGTGGCAGGCGGGATCGGTCGCCGCGGCGTCGCCGGCGAAGGCCAGCGCCTGGCACCGGCAGCCGCCGAAGTCGATTTCGCGGCGCTCACATGTCCGGCACGGCTCCTTCATCCAGGCCGTGCCGCGGAAGGCCTCGAACGCCGGCGAGCCCGCCCAGATCTCGGCGAGCGCATGCTCGCGCACCGACCAGAAGTCGAGCCCCGGAATCGTCTCCGCGGCGTGGCAGGGCAGCACCTTGCCGGTCGGCGTGACGTTGATCGATCGCCGTCCCCAGCCACCGACGCAGGCCTTCGGCAGGCGCGCGTAGTAGTCGGGCAGCACCGCGTCGATGACGAGCCGGCCCTTCAGCCGCACCCGCGCCTCGTCCACCACCTCCATCGCCCGCAGCACGGCGTCGCGGCCCGGCATCAGCGCCGCGCGGTTGGCGAAGGCCCAGCCGTAGTACTGCACATGGGCGATCTCGAGCCGCTTCGCCCCCATCTGCAGCGCCAGCTCGACGAGGTCGCCGATCGCCGCGATGTTGGCGCGGTGGATGACGGCGTTGACCGTTAGCGGCAGCCCCAGCGCCACCACCTTTTCGGCGAAGGCGAGCTTCACGGCGTGCGCGCCGGCGAGGCCGCCGACATCGTCGGCGACGGCCGCCTCCGCCGCCTGCACCGAGAGCTGCACGTGGTCGAGGCCGGCGTCCGACAGCGCCTCCAGCAATCCCGGCCGTAGCCCGACGCCGGAGGTGATGAGGTTCGAATAGAGCCCGGTCTCGGCGCAGTGGCGGGTGATCAGGGCGATGTCGCGCCGCGCCGTCGGCTCACCGCCGGACAGATGCACCTGCAGCACGCCGAGCGCTGCCGCCTCCGACAGCACACGCTTCCACGTCTCGGTATCGAGCTCGCCGGCGCGGCGCTCGAGCTCCAGCGGATTGGAGCAATAGGGGCACTTCAGCGGGCAGCGGTGGGTGAGCTCTGCGAGCAGGCCGATCGGCACGGGCAGGGCGGGTGCGGCGAGCGCCGCACGGGAGGGGTTCTCCATCGCGCTCATGGCTCCAGCATCCGCTTCTCGGCGAGGTCGGCGAGGAAGGCGCGCACGTCGCGCTCGATGTCGGCGCGGTCGGCGTCGAAGACCACCGCGAGGTCGTCGACGATCTCGGAAAGCGTCGCGACGCCGTCGCAGCGCTTCAGGATCTCGGCGCCGACCGCGTCGGTCTCGAGCACGCGCTCGGGGGCGAGGATCGTCCAGCCGCCGCGCACCTGATCGTGGTGCAGCCGCACCCCGCGCGGCAGGCGCGGCCGACAGGTGTCGCCGGGATCGCCCGCGGTCATCGCCGCCCCTCCGCTGCGGCCGTTTCCGGAACGAACGCTCCCGGCGGCGGCAGCCGCGGCGCCACATAGGCGAAGTGCAGCGCGTCGAGCTGCGCCCACAACACGTCGCACTTGAAGCCGAGCGCGGCGATCACAGCCCGCTGCTTCTCCGCCGTCCGGGCGTGAGCCTTGACGTAGGCGAGCGCGAAGTCGGCGTCGCGCGGCGCCTGGGTGAGGCGCTGGCCGAAATAGGCGAGCGTCTCCTGCGAGACGAAGTCGTAGCCGGCGAGCATGCCGGCGACGCGCGAGCGGATGATGCCCGGCGCGAACATCTCGGTCAGCGAGGAGGCGATCGCCTCCAGCAGCGGCCGCTCGCGGCAGAAGGTGACGTAGGCCTCCACGGCGAAGCGCGTCGCCGGCAGCAGCCCCGCGCCGGAGGTGACGTAATCGCGGTCGAGGCCGAGGTCGTCGGTGAGCTTCAGCCAGCGGGCGATGCCGCCTTCGCCCTCGCGCTCGCCGTCGTGGTCGACGATGCGCTGCCGCCAGGCACGCCGGAGCGCCGGATCTTCGAGGCGGGAGACGATCGCCGCGTCCTTGCGCGGGATCGCCGCCTGGTAGGCGAAGCGGTTGAGTGCCCACGCCTGCACCTGGCCGCGGTCGAGGGCGCCGTCGTGCAACAGCCGGTGGAAGGGGTGCTTGTCGTGGTAGCGCGCGGCGCCGAGCGCCCGCAGGCGCTCCTCGAGGCCGTCCGGCGTCAGCGGGCGGTCGTCGTCGACGGCGAAGAGGTCGGCGACGGGGGCTGCATCAGCGTTTTCGACGTGTCGGGCGACGATGGCCATGACGTGTCCTCCCGGGCGCCGCGCACCGGCAGCGCGATTTCCGTGCCGTCCTCGGCCACCGTCCAGCCGTCGGCTTCCACCGCGCGGCGCTCGGGCGAGCCGTCGACAAGCATCGGATTGGTGTTGTTGATATGGACGAAGATCTTGCGCCCCGCCGGCACGCGGGCCAGGGCGGCGAGCGAGCCGTCCGCGCCGCCGACCGGCAGGTGCCCCATGCGCCGGCCCGTCTTCGTGCCGACGCCTGCGACGAGCATCTCGTCGTCGCGGAATACGGTGCCGTCGAACAGGAGCGCGTCGGTGCCGGCGAGCCGTGCCGACAGCGCCGGCGTCACCGCCGCGCAGCCGGGCACATAGTCGAGCCGGGCGCCGGCGCACCGCACCGACAGGCCGATGGTCGAGCCCGTCTCCGTGCCGATTTCCACCGTTGCCCCCTCGAGATAGAGCGGGACCTTGCCGGGGACAGTGAAGGCCTCAACGGCGAGGCCCGGCAGCGGCGCGAACGGCTCGCCGAGGACGATCTCCCGCCACGCTACCAGGGCCGGATCGAGCACCGCGAACAGCGGGTTCGCCGTCACCGCGGCGCGGGTCTCCGCCGTCGCGAATATCGTCAGCGGCGCCTTCTCGCGCAACGTCAGCAGCCCGGCGACGTGGTCGACATCGCCGTTGGTCAGCACCACCGCGCGGATCGGACTGTCGCGGCCGCCTTTGCAGCCGGGACGTGGATGCAGCGCCGGCGTCGCGCGGATCTGTGCGCCGAGATCGGGCGAGGCGTTGAGGAGCACCCAGTCCCGGCCATCGGCGCTGATGGCGAGGCTCGACTGGGTGCGCGGTTTCACCCGCGGGTCGCCGTCCCAGGCGAGGGCGCAGACGGAGCAGCGGCAGTTCCACTGGGGGTAGCCGCCGCCGGCGGCCGCCCCGAGCACGATGGCGCAAAGGCCGGCGGAAGGCGCGGTGGTCGCACGCGGGTCGGTCGCGCGAAGGC
>CAZDCR010000168.1:0-3739 GCA_964503995.1 uncultured Segnochrobactrum sp. | reverse complement strand
GCCGCGCCCCCAGCGAGGGGCGGGTGCCGAACCGAGGCGATCCGGGGTCGAGCGTACTTCGACCGAGTGGCGTAAGGGCGGGTCGCACTTCGGCGGCGACCGGAAGGGACGGACGATGGCGCGGGCTGGGCACGCTCTTCAGAAGACTCTCGCCGACAGCGTCTGCCTTTCCGGCATCGGCGTCCACAGCGGCGAGCCCGCCACCGTCGTTCTCTACCCCGCCGAGCCGAACACCGGCATCGTCTTCATCCGCTCCGACCTGGACGATGGTCACGCCGGCATCTCCGCCACCTTCCGCGCCGTCACCGCCACCGAGCTCTGCACCGTCGTCGCGGACCGCTCCGGCGCCTCGGTCTCCACCGTCGAGCACCTGATGGCCGCGCTCGCCGCCTACGGCATCGACAACGTCGTCGTCGAGGTCGACGGGCCGGAGATGCCGATCATGGATGGCAGCGCCGCCGCCTTCGTCGAGGCGATCGAGCAGGTCGGCACCGTGACGCAGTCGTCCGGCCGCCGGGTGCTCAGGGTGCTGAAGCCGGTGCGCGTCGACTCGGGTGACGCCTTCGGCGAGCTCGAGCCCTGGCCGACCGCCCGCTTCGAAGTGACGATCGCCTTCGACACCGACCTCATCGGCACGCAGTCGATCGAGTTCGAGCTGTCCCCCGGCCTGTTCCGCCGCGAGCTGTCGCGGGCCCGCACCTTCGGCCGCATCAGCGACGTCGAGCGGCTGTGGGCGATGGGCTTCGCCAAGGGCTCCTCGCTCGACAATTCCATCGCCATCGCCGGTGACCGCGTCCTCAATCCCGACGGCACCCGCTGGGAAGACGAGTTCGTCCGCCACAAGGCGCTCGACGCCGTCGGCGACATCGCGCTCGCCGGCTATCCGATCCAGGGCCTCTACCGCTCCTACAAGGGCGGCCATCGCATCAACGTCGCGGTGCTGAAGGCGCTGTTCGCCGACCCCTCGGCCTACGAGATCGTCGAGCTCGACACCCGCCGCGAGACGGTTCGCGAGGTCGGCCACGCCGAGCTCGGAGCGGCGGTCGCCGCCGCCGCCTACGGCCCCGAGCGCTCCTGATCGCCGGAGCGGCGACGCTCCCGCCGACCGCCCCCAGCGCGACGAATTCGCCGTCGCTTCCGGGACCTCGGCCGCGGCCGCGCCATAGTTTCGCTCCAAACTCCCGCGCATCACAGCGACCATCGGCAGCCTCGCCCACATCCGTGGCGTCTGATCGCTGATTCGGTGTATGCGGAACGTCGCGCAGCCGCACCACGCCGCGGTCTGCCGCCGCGTTAGTCGAGCCTGGAGGGACGCTTGCCGGAGCCCATCATCTCTAAGCGGACCGCGTTCTCCGCGCGGGTCGCCAGCTCCAGGCGGTCTGTCTGGCGCCGCTCCGGCGTGCTTGCTGTCGTCGTCGCCTGCGGGCTGGCGCTCGCCGCCTGCGCCGACAAGGACGACGACCTGTTCCTCGACGATACGCCGGCCGACCAGCTCTACAACGAAGGCCTCGCCTACATGCAGCGCGGCGACCTGCGCGAGGCGACGCGCACCTTCGAGAAGCTCGACCAGCTGCACCCCTATTCCGAGTACTCCCGCAAGGCGATGGTGATGACCGCCTATGTCGAGTACTCGCGCGGCAACTACACCGAGGCGATCAACTCCTCCCGCCGCTTCCTGACCCTGTTCCCGGGCAGCCCGGACGCGGCCTACGCGCTCTTCATCATCGGCCAGTCCTACTACCACCAGGTGCCGGACGTGACGCGCGACCAGGAGATGGCCGCCAAGGCGATGGGCGCCTACGAGGAGGTCGTCCGGCGCTATCCGGACTCCGAGTACGCCGACGAGTCGCGCAAGCAGGTCCTCGCCATGAAGGACCAGCTCGCCGGCAAGGAGATGGAGGTCGGCCGCTTCTATCTCTACAAGAAGGACTACATCGCCGCGATCAGCCGCTTCCGCATCGTCATCGTCGACTACCAGACGACGCGGCATGTGGAGGAGGCCCTGGCGCGCGTCGCCGAGGCCTATTACGCCATGGGCGTCGTCAAGGAGGCGCAGACCGCCGCCGCCGTGCTCGGCCACAACTTCCCGGACAGCCCCTGGTACAAGAGCACCTACACGCTCCTGCAGACCGGCGGCTACGGCCCGGAGAACGACCGCGGCAGCTGGATCAGCAAGGCCTTCGCCAACATTCGGCTGATCTGACGCCGGGGGCGCGGTCCGCCAGACGCGGGGTCGGTTGATGCTGGTCGAGCTGGCGATCCGCGACATCGTGCTGATCGACCGCCTGGAGGTCGGCTTCGGGGCCGGCCTGACCGTGCTCACCGGCGAGACCGGTGCCGGCAAGTCGATCCTGCTCGATGCGCTCTCGCTGGCGCTCGGCGGCCGCGGCGACGCCGGCCTTGTCCGCCACGGCGCCGTCCAGGGCCAGGTCTCGGCCGTCTTCGATCCCGCGCCCGACCATCCCGCCCGCGCCCTCATCGCCGAGACCGGCGCGGACGCCGGCGGCGAGCTCATCCTGCGCCGCGTCCAGAGCGCCGACGGCCGCACCCGCGGCTTCGTCAACGATGAGCCGGCGAGCGCCGGGCTGATGCAGCGGCTCGGCGCGCTGCTGGTCGAGATCCACGGCCAGCACGACGCCCGCGCCCTCGTCGATCCCGGCGTGCACCGCGCTCTGCTCGATGCCTTCGGCGGCCACCGTCCGGCCGTCGTCGCAGTCGCCGAGGCCTGGAAGGCACGGCGCGAGGCGGAGACGGCGCTGGAGCGCCATGTCGCCCGCGTCGCCGCTGCCGCCCGCGAGGGCGAATTCCTGCGCGCCAGCCTCGAGGAACTCGACGCCCTCGCTCCCGAAGTGGGCGAGGAGGCGAGCCTCGCCGAGACGCGCGCGGCGATGATGCGGGTAGAGAAGGTCGCCGGCGATCTCGGCGACGCCTTCGAGGAACTGAACGGCTCCGGCTCGCCGGTACCGGGCGTCGCGAGCCTGATGCGCCGGCTCGAGCGCAAGCGGGCAGAGGCGCCGGAACTCGTCACCCAGCCGGTGGAGGCGCTCGGCCGCGCCCTCGACGCGCTGGAGGAGGCCCGCTTCGGCCTCGAGCAGGCCCTCGCCGCCACCGCCTTCGACCCCAAGGTGCTGGAGCGCACCGAGGAGCGGCTGTTCGCGCTCCGCGCCGCGGCCCGCAAGCATCACGTGCCGGTGGACGAACTCGCGGCGCTGCGCGCCCGCATGACCGCCGACCTCGCCGACATCGACGCCGGCGAAGAGCGCACGGCGGCCCTGGAGCGCGCCGTCGAGGCGGCCCGCTCCACCTACGCGGCGGCAGTCGAAACGCTCACCACGGCCCGCCGGAAGGCCGCCGCGGCGCTCGCCGAGGCGGTCGAGAGGGAGTTGCCGGCGCTGAAGCTCGAGCGCGCCCGCTTCGAGGCGGTGGTGACGACCGATCCGGGCCAGCCGGGGCCGGCCGGCATCGACGCCGTCGAGTTCCACGTCCAGACCAATCCGGGCACCCGCGCCGGCCCGCTCGCCAAGATCGCCTCGGGCGGCGAGCTGTCGCGCTTCCTCCTGGCGCTGAAGGTGGCGCTCGCCGACCGCGGCTCGGCACCGACGCTGATCTTCGACGAGATCGACACCGGCGTCGGCGGCGCCGTCGCCGAGGCAATCGGGATGCGACTGGCGCGGCTGTCGGAGCGCGTGCAGGTGCTCGCCGTGACGCATGCCCCGCAGGTGGCGGCGCGGGCGGCGGG
>CAZDCR010000167.1:0-3774 GCA_964503995.1 uncultured Segnochrobactrum sp. | reverse complement strand
GTCCCCTTCGAGCCGCTCGCGCCGGCCTGCTGGACGACCTTGAGCTTCCTGCCGCCGGCGATGCGCAGGATGGCGTAGTTCTCGCCGTCCGGGCCTTCGAGGCGGGCGAGGACGCGGTCGCCGGCGGTGGTATTGCCGGCCTTGACGTTGCCGTCGCTGTCGGTGCCGATCCAGGAGATCGCGCCGGAATAGCGGTCGCGCGTCACCAGCGCCGAGAACACCATGCTGCCGCCGACCGGCTTGTCGTCGATGCGGGCGGCGATGTCGATGCGCACCGGCACGTCGTCCCGCGGGATCGCGAACTCGAAGCCGGACTGGTTGGAATACTGGGTGAATTCCAGCGCCTTGTAGCCGGGCTCGGCGGCGAGGGCGGCGGGCGCCGCCGCGCCGGCGGCCAGTCCGGTGGCGAGGACGGCGGCGAGCGCCGCGGTGGCGGTGAGTGATTGGAACCGGTGCATGGGGAACCCTCGTCGGATGCGCCCGGCGGGCGCCGGGCGGTGGCGCGGCGCGCCGAGGACGAAAGCACCGGCTGCAGCCGACGGTTGCGCCACGGTCTATCGCAGGCGATCCGTTAAGGGTCGGTATGCGCGCGGCCCGGCGGCGGCCCGTGCCGCCGGCAGGACGCACGGGAAACGTGGCACCGAAGGGTGCCGCGCCATCGTCAGCGGCGGTCGGCCGCCGGCGCGTCCTCCTCGGCGATGCCGGCGATGCCCGCCTCCCAGCCGAGGATCGCCCGCTTGCGGGTGAGGCCCCAGTGGTAGCCGGTGAGGTCGCCGCTCTTGCCGAGCACGCGGTGGCAGGGGACGACGAAGGAGAGCGGGTTTCGCCCGACCGCGCCACCGACGGCACGCGCCGCCGTCGGCCGGCCGATGTGGGCGGCGACGTCGGAATAGGTGGTGGCGGCGGCGAAGGGCACCTTCAGGAGCGTCTCCCAGACGCAGACCTCGAAGTCGGAGCCGATCAGCACGATCCGGAGCGGCGTGTCCGGCCGCCAGCGCTCGCGGTCGAAGATGCGCGTCGCATAGGGCAGCGTCGCCCCGAAATCCTCCACATAGGCGGCGCGCGGCCAGCGCGAGGCCATGTCGGCGAAGGCGCGGCGGTCGCCCTCGGCGGTGTCGGAGAAGGCGATACCGCAGAGGCCGCGGTCGGTGATCATCACCAGCGAGCGGCCGAAGGGCGAGGCGTGCCAGCCCCAGCGGATGACGAGGCCCTCGCCGCCGACCCGGAACGCCCCCGGTGTCATCGCCTCGTGGGTGACGAACAGGTCGTGCAGGCGGGCCGGGCCGGAGAGGCCGAGTTCGTAGGTGGTGTCGAGCACGCTGGCGTCCGCCTTCAGCATCCGCCGGGCGTTGTCGAGCGTCAGCGCCTGCAGGAACTGCTTCGGGCTGAGGCCGGCCCAGCGGCGGAAGGTGCGCTCGATCTTCACCGGCGAGACGCCGACGGCCTGGGCGATCGCCTTGAGGTCCGGCTGGTCGCGCCAGTGCGAGGAGAGAAAGGCGATCGCCGCGCGCACCACCGCGTAGTCGTCCGGCGGCGGCGCGCACGGCACCGCGAGGTCGCACCCGGGCAGGATCAGTTCGGCGGCCGCGACGGGCTCGGGCGGGGCGATCGACAGGGTCATGACGCTAATCCTCCGGACGACCCCTGCACGCTATTCGCGCGCGCCCCCCGCCACCACCCGATTTCCGACACCCGCCCGGCACACCCGGCGAGGGGCTGTCAGGCCGGCGCGCGTCCACTGCGCACGGCCCCGAGCGCCGCACCGAGCGCCCGGGCGAAGCTCTCGCGCGCCTCGGGATCGAGGAAGGCGCCGATGTCGTGGCGCTGGCCGTGGGAGGTAAGGGCGAGGCCGACGACGCCCTCGTCCTCGACGCGGTCGACGACGAGCCGCGCCCAGTAGGGATCGAGCCGGATCTCGCTCGCCTTGCCGCGGGCGGTGACGCGGCGGATCAAAAGCGTGCCGTCGCCGAGGCGGATCTCCTCATAGGCGCGGGCGGCGCGATAGTTGGCGCGGAAGGCGGCCCAGACGATCACCACGTCGAGGCCGAAGAAGCCGACCACCGGCCAGGCGCCCATCGCCATGAAGGCCACGCCGCCGACGAAGCAGACGGCGCCGACGAGGATCATGACGAACAGGAAGCCGTTCGGCCCGAGCGAGCGGTGCGGCGTCAGCACCGCATGGAACTCCGGGCGCGCGGCGGCGTGCGGCTGCGCGTCGTCCTGCCCGTCCATCGTCTCGTTGTCGTTGCGCATGAACGGCGAGTATAGAGGGGCCATGGGGATTGCAAAGCAGGCAGCGACAAAGCGCGCACCGGGCGCGGCGGGCACGCGCAAGCGCCGCCCCGCGAAGCTCTATTCGCCCGCCGAGGTGGAGGCGATCTTCGCCCGGCTCGCCGCCGCCGATCCCGAGCCGCAGACGGAGCTCGAATACTCCAACGCCTTCACGCTGCTGGTGGCGGTGGTGCTGTCGGCCCAGGCAACGGACGCCGGCGTCAACAAGGCGACGCGCGGGCTGTTCGCGCTCGCCGACACGCCCGCGGCGATGGTGGCGCTGGGCGAGGAGCGTGTCACGGAGCTGATCCGGACGATCGGGCTCTTTCGCAACAAGGCGAAGAACGTCGTGGCGCTGTCACGCCGACTGGTCGAGGAGCACGGCGGCGAGGTTCCGCACGACCGGGCGGCGCTCGAGGCGCTGCCGGGGGTCGGCCGCAAGACCGCCAACGTGGTGCTGAACGTCGCCTTCGGGGAGCCGACGATCGCCGTCGACACGCACATCTTCCGTATCGGCAACCGCCTCGGTCTGGCGCCCGGCCGCACGCCGGACGAGGTGGAGGCCGGATTCATGGAGATCGTGCCGCCGGCCTACCTGCAGCACGCCCACCACTGGCTGATCCTGCACGGCCGCTACACCTGCGTGGCGCGCGGCCCGAAGTGCGGCAACTGCCGCATCGCCGACCTCTGCAAGAGCCCCGAGAAGCGGCTTCCCGCCGCCGCCTGACGGCGAAGCCCCGCCGGGATCGGTCCCGCAAGCGTGTCTCGGACCGGCGGGCGGACCCGCCGGTGTCTCAGGCGCGCCAGAACGGCTTGTCGATCTCGCTGCAGGCAAAGGCGACGTCGAAGCCGGCATCCTCGAGCAGACGGCGGTCCGTGTCGAGCAGGCGGGCAAGCTCGCGACGCAGGCGGACGCGCTCCGACCACGTCGAGATCACGCCACCACCGTGGCGGGACACATCGTCGAGAAGGGCCGAGACGGCATCCGCGAGGGCGCGGGCGGGCGGGTTGGAAAGATGAGCTGACATCATGATTGGTGTTCCGATTTGATTTCGGATTGTATGTAGGCTGCGGTCCACACGCCCACAAACGAGTAGTTCGCACCGCGAACGTGCGGAAAACTCATGATGAAAGCGGAGAAGTTTCGATGGCGAAACGGCTGCCTTCGCTGACGGCGCTCAGGGCCTTCGAAGCGACGGCGCGGCTATCAAGCGTGACGCGGGCGGCCGACGAGCTGCACGTCACCCAGAGCGCCGTCAGTCGCCATCTGCGCACCCTCGAGGACGAGCTCGGCCTGCCGCTGGTGCGCCGCGTCCATCGCGGCGTCGCCATCACCCCGGCCGGGCGAACGCTCGCCGCGGCGCTGTCGGCCTCGTTCGAGCGTATCGGCGAGACCATCGAGCGGCTGACGCGCGAGAAGAACGCGGTGCGGCTCAGGGCACAGCCCTCGATCGGCGTTCGCT
Organism: uncultured Segnochrobactrum sp.; assembly: GCA_964503995.1. GTDB lineage: Bacteria > Pseudomonadota > Alphaproteobacteria > Rhizobiales > Segnochrobactraceae > CAMDHY01. Next base: position 40 of record CAZDCR010000167.1, on the reverse strand, counting down.
GGCTGTGGCCGCGGCTGCACCGCTTCGAGGCGGCCCATCT
>CAZDCR010000166.1:1503-3834 GCA_964503995.1 uncultured Segnochrobactrum sp. | reverse complement strand
CAGCGCCGAGATCTCGCGTCGCCGCGCGATCGTCGTCGGCGCCGGCATCGTCGGCGTCTGCTCGGCGTCCTACCTGCAGCGCGCGGGCTATGACGTCGAGCTGATCGACCCGGCCGAGCCCGGCAGCGAGGACCAGTGCAGCTACGGCAATGCCGGCGGCATCTGTCCGGGCTCGTGCGTGCCGATCGGCATGCCCGGCATGCTGAAGAAGGTCCCGGAGTGGCTCCTCGATCCCGAGGGGCCGCTGTTCGTCCGCCTCGGCTACCTGCCGCAGGCGATGCCGTGGATCCTGCGGCTCCTGTCGGCCGGCCGGCGCTCGCGGGTGCCGGCCATCGCCGACGCCATGCGGGCGCTGCACCGCGACACCTATGACGCCTACGCGCCGCTCCTCAAGGACGCCGGCTGCGAGGACCTGCTCGCCCGCCGCGGCCAGTTGTTCGTCCACGAGAGCGCCAACGCCGTGTCGCCCTCGGACTTCGGCCTGACGCTCCGGCGCGAGCGCGGCGTCGCGATCGAGTTCCTGAATGAGGACGAGATCCGCCAGCTCGAGCCGGCGCTGGCGCACCGCTTCAGGAGCGCCGTCTTCCTGCCCGAGCAGGGCCAGTGCAAGAACCCCGGCCGGCTGGTGGCGAGCCTGGCGGCCGCCTTCGTCCGCAACGGCGGCACGCTGACGCGCGAGCGCGTCACCGGCTTCGAGACGGGGCCGGACGGGATCTCCGCCGTCCGCACGGGAAGCGGACGCCGGGAAGCCGGTACCGTCGTGCTGTCGGCCGGCGCCTGGTCGAAGGCGCTCGCCAAGTCGCTGGGCTACCGGGTGCCGATGGAGGCCGAGCGCGGCTACCACGTGCAGGTGACCGGCGCCGATGTCGGGCTGCGGACCCAGACGATCTGGTCGGAGCGCAAGTTCGTCGCCTCGCCGATGGAGGGCGGCCTGCGCTTCGCCGGCACCATCGAGCTCACGGGCCTCGGCCGCCCGCCGAACTACCGCCGCGCCGACATCCTGCTGTCCATGGGCCGCGAGATGGTCCGAAACCTCGAGGTCGGCGAGGTCACCCGCTGGATGGGCAACCGGCCGGGCATGCCGGACTCACTCCCCGTGCTCGGCCGCGCCGCCCGCCACCACAACCTGATCTTCGCCTTCGGCCACGGCCACACCGGCCTCATCGCCGGCGCCGTTACCGGCCGCCTCGTCGCCGAGATCGCTCAGGGCGCAAAGCCGTCGGTCGACCTTTCGCCCTATCGGCTCGAGCGCTTCTGAGCACCCCTCGGCGTCGGGTTGCCGGCGGCTCGCGCCCGCAGGCGCCGCGCCCCCGGCGCCACCCCTGATTCATCCCGATGCACCGCGAGCGCGGTCTCGCGCGCTGTGGGACGTCCCGCCATGCGCTTCCGACCCGGTCTTGATGCACATCAAGGGTGTTCGCATCCGCGCGTCTAGGATGCCGGATGGGTGGGGACCCGGGATCGAAGCATGAGTTTTACGATCCGGAGGAGGCTGTCGTCGGAGGTCGCGTTCGATCGCGGCTTGCTGAATGTCGAGGAGTGACAGATGTCCGGAGCGAAGCTCGCCTATCTGCCGCTGATCACCTATCCCGATACCGTCTCCGACGAAGCCGTTGCGGCTGCCGTGCGCCTGGCGCTCTCGCTCGGTTGCGAGCTCCAGGTCACCACCTTCTCCGCCAGGATTCCGCGCGTGTCGACGCCGCTCGGGGCGCTTCTCCTCGACGTGCCCGGCATGATCCGCGTGACGGAGGAGAACAGCCGGAACCAGTGCGAGCACCTGCAGAAGCTGGTCCTCAGCTGCGCGGGCCGCTCATCGAAGGTCGACTGCCACACGCGTGAGACCGTTCCGGGCCTGGTGGGAGAAGCCGCCACGGCCGAGGCGCGCTATTTCGATCTGTCGCTGGTGCCGTGGGCGGAGGACAAACTGGTCCTCCAGGATCTCGCGCAGGCGATGGTGTTCGGGGCCGGTCGTCCCACCGTGCTCGTGCCTTCTTCTGGCGACTGGGTGCCGCTCACCCACATCGCCGTCGCGTGGGACGGCAGCCGCGTCGCGGCCCGGGCGCTGGCCGATGCGATGATGCTGATCGGGCCGGAGACGCGCGTCACGGCGGTGACGGTCCAGGACGAGAAGCAGCTCGAGCGGCAGGACATCGCCGAGACGCTGGCCGCATCCCTCCGGCGGCGTGGTCTGTCCGCCGAAGCCCTCACCGTTCCCCTCGGAGGCCGGCCGATCGGCGAGGCCCTGCAGGTGTCGGCCCTCGAAGCTGGGGCGGATCTGCTCGTCATGGGCGGCTTCGGGCACTCGCGCATCCGCGACTTCGTCCTCGGCGG
>CAZDCR010000166.1:0-1403 GCA_964503995.1 uncultured Segnochrobactrum sp. | reverse complement strand
CGCAGCCGGTCGAGGATCAGCACCGCCCACTTGTCGGCGATGCGGTCGAGCACCAGCCGGGTCGGGCAGCGGTCCTCGTAGACGTCGGGCTGAAACATCGCGGGTACTCCAAAATCAGGTGCCGTCATCACGCAGAGCCAACCGTATTCACACCCTCCCCTCGAGGGGGAGGGTCGGCGGCGAAGCCGCCGGGGTGGGGTGGCGCCGCCGGGAGGCGGCGGGAAAAAAAAAGCTGCGATGGCAGCCGAGGTGTGAGTCGTGCGCGGGCTCCCGCCCGCAGTCACCCCGCCCCGCCGCGCCACCGGCGCGTCGACCCGCCCCCTCAAGGGGCGGGTGCCACACATGCGGATCGCGCTTCCGCAGGAACTTGCAGCACTCAACGGCTGCGAACACTTCCCCTCCGTCATCGCCCGGCTCGGCCGGGCGATCCATCCCAAAGCAGGCCTTCGCAGTCCGGATGGATGGCCCGGTCAAGCCGGGCCATGACGGAGATAGGACAGCGGACCCACATCCACACGCAAAGCACCGTCCGCGCCGTCCGCCCGCCGTCAGCGGCGCGTTCACCCGGCGAGCCCCCCGGTTTCCGCCGGGAAACCATCGCACCGCAAGGTGCTCTCTTTCGCCCGTTTCCTCGCCGCAGTATGTAACCACCCAACAGCAGGTATCTGCTGGATACTAAGGAGACGAACGATGTCTGGCAAGATTCTCGTGCTCGGCGCCACCGGCAATGTCGGCCGGCCGCTGGTGGATGCACTGGTGGCGAAGGGCGAGGCGGTGAAGGCGGCGTCGCGCGGCGGCGGACCCGTCGGCGGCGCAGAGGGCGTGCGCTTCGACTATGCGGACCCGTCGACGATCCCGGCCGCACTCGAGGGCGTCGACCGCGTCTTCGTGATGCTCGCCGCCGGCTACACCGATCCCGTCGGCATGCTGTCGCCGATCGTCGAGGCGGCCGCCGCCAAGGGCGCGAAGGTCGTGCTGATGACGGCGCTCGGCGTCGATGCCGACGACACCATTCCCTACCGCCAGGTCGAGCTGAAGCTGATCAAGTCCGGCGCACCCTATGTGATCCTGCGGCCGAACTGGTTCTCCGACAACTTCCACACCTTCTGGAAGGCGGGTGTCACCGCCGGGCACTTCGGCCTGCCGGCCGGCGACGGCGCCACGAGCTTCATCGACCTGCGTGACCTCGTCGCCAGCATCGCCGCCGCGCTCATGACCGACCGCTTCGACGGCCAGGGCTTCGCGCTGACGGGGCCGGAGGCGCTGACCTATGCTCAGGCCGCCGCGATCCTGTCGGAGGTGATCGGCCGGCCCGTCGCCTACGAGGCGATCGACGACGCCGCCTTCACCGCCATGCTGACGAGCTTCGGCGTGCCCGAGGCCTACGCGACGTTCCTCGCGAC
>CAZDCR010000165.1:0-3893 GCA_964503995.1 uncultured Segnochrobactrum sp. | reverse complement strand
AACGTGCCGCTGAAGGTGGTGGCGCTGCCCAAGGAGCCGGGCTCGCGGATGACCTACCGCATCACCATGGGCGTGCGTTTCCACGATCAGGACTGGAAGCGCCAGCTCAACCGGCTGATCCGCGACAATCAGGACGAGATCAACGCCATCCTGGCGGACTACGGCGTGCCGCTGCTCGACGAGCAGGACAACGCCGTCATCGTCGAGACGAAGTGATGCTGGGCGGCCGGCCCGCGGGGGCCGTCCTCGCGGCGGTTCTCGCGCTGGTTCTTGCAACCTCCGGCCGAGCGCCGCCCGCATTGGCGGGTGGCGTGCCCGAGCCTGACGGCTACCGCATGGAGGAATACCGCGCGCCGGTGCCCGATACGCTTGCCGGCGCCACCGTGCTCGACACTGCCGGGGCGGAAGCCTTGTGGACGGACGGCTCGGCGATCTTCATCGACGCCATGCCGCGGCCGGTGAAGCCGGCCAACCTGCCGGCCGGCACGGTCTGGCACGACAAGCCGCGCACCTCGATCGAGGGTAGCCACTGGCTGATCAACACCGGCTACGGCAAGCTGTCGCCGGAGGCCCAGACTTATTTCGAGGGCCGTCTCGCGGCGCTGACGAAGGACGACAAGGCGACGACGCTCGTCTTCTTCTGCGAGCCGGAATGCTGGATGTCGTGGAACGCCGCGAAGCGGGCGCTGTCGCTCGGCTACACCGACGTGCGCTGGTATCCCGGCGGCGCAACGGCGTGGGCGGCCGCGGGCCTGCCGACGGCGACGGCCTCACCGGTTCCCTGACGCCGCATCCTGTCGGCGGCGACCGCGGCGTGCGATGAGCCGGACACGGCCGGCTCTCTTCGGTCCGCGCGCCTCAGCTTCGCCCGAACACGCGTCGGAAAATCGTGTCGACGTGCTTGAAGTGGTAGCCGAGGTCGAAGAGCTCGGCGAGTTCGGCCTTCGACAGCGAAGCCGTCACGTCGGCGTCGGCCGAGAGGTTTTCGAGGAAGTCGCCCCCGCGCTCCCACACCGGCATGGCGTTCCTCTGCACCAGCCGGTAGGCGTCCTCGCGTGACACGCCCTTCTGGGTGAGCGCGAGCAGCACGCGCTGCGAGTGCACGAGCCCGCCGAGGCGGTCGAGGTTCGCCTGCATCCGCGCCGGATAGACCAGCAGCTTGTCGATGACGCCGGCGAGGCGGACGAGCGCGAAGTCGAGCGTCACCGTGGCGTCCGGCCCGATCATCCGCTCCACCGAGGAGTGCGAGATGTCGCGTTCGTGCCAGAGCGCGACGTTCTCCATCGCCGGGGCCGCATAGGCGCGCACCATGCGGGCGAGGCCCGTCAGGTTCTCCGATAGCACCGGGTTGCGCTTGTGCGGCATTGCCGAGGAGCCCTTCTGGCCCGGCGAGAAATACTCCTCGGCCTCCAGCACTTCGGTGCGCTGCAGGTGGCGCACCTCGGTGGCGAGCCGCTCCACCGACGAGGCGACGACGGCGAGCGTCGCGAAGAACATCGCGTGGCGGTCGCGCGGGATCACCTGCGTCGACACCGGCTCCGGGGCGAGGCCCATCCTCGCGGCGACGTATTCCTCCACCCGCGGGTCGATGTTGGCGAAGGTGCCGACGGCACCGGAGATCGCGCAGGTGGCGACCTCGGCGCGCGCGAGTTCGAGCCGCCGGCGGGCGCGGGCGAATTCGGCGTGGGCCTGGGCGAGCTTCAGCCCGAAGGTCACCGGCTCGGCGTGGATGCCGTGGCTGCGGCCGATCGTCGGCGTCAGCTTGTGCTCGAAGGCCCGCTTCTCGAGGGCGGCGAGCAAGAGGTCGACGTCGGCGATCAGCAGGTCGGCGGCGCGGGTCAGCTGCACGTTGAGGCAGGTGTCGAGCACGTCCGACGAGGTCATGCCCTGGTGGACGAAGCGCGCCTCCGGCCCGACGATCTCCGACAGGTGCGTCAGGAAGGCGATGACGTCGTGCTTGGTCTCGCGCTCGATCGCGTCGATGCGGTCGACGTCGAAGACGGCGCCTTCGCCCATCCGCCAGATCGTTTCGGCGGCGTCCTGCGGGATGATGCCGATCTCCGCCATCGCGGTGGCGGCGTGCGCCTCGATCTCGAACCAGATGCGGAAGCGCGTCTCCGGCGTCCAGATCCGCACCATCGCGTCGCGGGAATAGCGGGGGATCATGGGCGGGGCCTCGCAGCGGGGGTTCGGGAACGCGGCGGGGAGTAGCAGATGCGCGGGGAGGGGGCTAGGGGCGGGCGCGGCCACTGGCCCACCGGCGCAGCCGCGCATAGCATTGCTGCAACTCGGATGGCGGAGGGCGGCCGTGCCGGAAACGGTCATCACTTATATCGTGTTCCCGTCCGCGGCGGGCTTCGCATCGGCACTCTCGGTGTGGCTCCTATCGCGTCCCGCCGCTGCGCGAACACGGGCCGAGCGCGGCTGGATGTACCTGGAAGCAGGCAGATGGCAGTTTATTGAACTCGCTATGTTTTATATTTTTGCGGCTATTCTCTTCGTGGCTTATCTGTCGGAAACGTCATCGTCTGCTTATGATAGAGGCGTGTCTTCTATATTTACAATCGGATACATAATTTTTGTCGTATGGAAATCAAACGAAATCTGCTTTACGCATATTCGTTGGAACAAGACGAGAATTTGCAAAGATGGCGTCTTTTCGCGAGCGAGATGCCTGGAGTTCCGTGACCTGGCATCGATTGACGTCGTGGAAGGTGGCGAGGCCACCCTGCGATCGAAGCAAGGGGAGCGCCTGAAGCTCGACAGCAGGCTTCGCGGCGCCGCCGAACTCATCGAGACCTGCCGCCGCCACATTGCTGCGACCACGGCAGCACCAGCGGCTTCGCCGGCATGCGGCTGAAGTCGGCGTGAAGCGTGTGTTTGGACTGTGGACTGCGTCCGGGACCGGCGCAGGGGGAAGTCCCGCATGGTATCCGCCCACCCTCCCCTTGAGCGGGAGGGTCGTCGCGCCGAAGGCGCGGCGGGGTGGGGTGACGGCGGGCGGGAGCCCGCGCGTGACTTGCTCCGTTGCAGCCTCACGGTTTTTCCGCCGCCTCCCGGCGGCGCCACCCCACCCCGGCGACCTGCGGTCGCCGACCCTCCCCCTCGAGGGGAGGGTGGGAAATCGTGTGCACCGGTTCGCACGTTGAGCAGGGTGTGCCTTGTCGGGCGATGCCCGAGCTCTTGCCGAACCCGCAGCACCGGCGTCACCCCGCCGTTGTCCCCTCCGCCTCGCGCTTCAGGTTGGCGAGGCCCTTCTCGAAGTCCTGGCCGATCATCTGGTCGGCGTCGAAGAACAGGCACATCACCTTGAACGGGAACGAGCTCTCTCCCTCCATCGCCCAGGTGACGCGCGTGCCGTCGCCGTCGGGGGCGAGCGTGAAGAGGGCGGTGTTGTTCGCCTCGAACGGCTCGGTGAAGGCGAGATCGATGACGACGCGGGCGGGCGGCTCGGCCTCGGTGATGCGCATCGTGCCGGCGCCGGCCTGGCCATTGCCCGCCCAGGAATAGGTGGCGCCGACGCCGCCAGGCCCGCTGATCTCGCGGCTCATGGTGGGGTCCAGCCCCTCGTAGGGCGACCAGCCGCCCCAGCGGTGGAAGTCGGCGATCAGCGGGTAGATGCGGTCCGGCGGCGCCTCGATGGCGAGCGAGCGGGCGATGCGGAAGCTGTCCGGCTGCAGCGCCGCCGCCACGAGTACGCCGGCGATCGCCAGAACGACGATCGCGAGCAACCCCAGAAGCACCTTCTTCATGGTCGTTCTCCCGCTGCCACGGCGCTTCACCGGCGCCGCCGAAGGGTTTCCGCGCCGCGGTCGCCGGCGCCGGTGATCGCCGTGCCCGACCCTCACCGCCCGGCGCGCTCCCGCGCCGCCGCCTCCGCCTGTAGGCGGTCG
>CAZDCR010000164.1:0-3941 GCA_964503995.1 uncultured Segnochrobactrum sp. | reverse complement strand
CGAATTAAAGGGGCTGGTTGCCGGACGGTCCCGCCGTGCAGGGACCCGTGCCGGTTCTGCATGTGCAACGATGCACCGGGAGGATAGCATGAAGAAGACGATTCTGGCGCTCAGCTGCGCCGTATTCAGCCTGTCGTTCGCTGGCGGCGCGCTGGCCAAGGACAAGATCATCGGCGTGTCCTGGTCGAACTTCCAGGAAGAGCGCTGGAAGACCGACGAGGCCGCGATGAAGGCCGCCATCGAGGCCGCCGGAGACAAGTACATCTCCGCCGATGCCCAGTCCTCTGCCGCCAAGCAGCTCACCGACGTCGAGGCGCTGATCGCGCAGGGCGCCAATGCCCTGATCATCCTCGCGCAGGACGCCTCGGCCATCGGCCCGGCGGTCGAGAAGGCCGTCAACGAGGGCATTCCGGTGGTCGGCTACGACCGCCTGATCGAGAACGAGAACGCCTTCTACCTGACCTTCGACAACAAGGAAGTGGGCCGCATGCAGGCCCGCGAGGTGTTCAAGGTCAAGCCGGAGGGCAACTACGCCTTCATCAAGGGCTCCTCGTCCGATCCGAACGCCGACTTCCTGTTCTCCGGCCAGATGGAAGTGCTCAAGGAAGCCATCGATTCCGGCAAGATCAAGAACGTCGGCGAGGCCTACACCGACGGCTGGCTCCCGGCCAACGCCCAGAAGAACATGGAGCAGATCCTGACGGCCAACAACAACGCGATCGACGCGGTCGTGGCGTCGAACGACGGCACGGCCGGCGGCGTCGTCGCTGCGCTCACCGCGCAGGGCCTCGCGGGCATCCCGGTCTCCGGTCAGGACGGCGACCAGGCGGCGCTGAACCGCGTCGCGCTCGGCACCCAGACCGTGTCGGTCTGGAAGGACGCGCGCGAACTCGGCAAGAACGCCGCCGAGATCGCCTCGGCTCTGGCCGACGGCACCGAGATGAGCGCCATCGCCAATGCGGTGAAGTTCACCACCCCCGGCGGCAAGGAAGTCGACGCGGTGTTCCTGACCCCGGTTCCGATCACCAAGGACAACCTCAACGTCGTGGTCGATGCGGGCTGGATCTCCAAGGACGCGCTCTGCCAGGGCGTTGCGGCCGGCAGCGTCGCCGCCTGCAACTGACCTGACCCAACCGACCTGAATTGCGCCGCGGTTTGACGAAAACCGCGGCGCAAGCCTAGTCTGACCTCGGAACATCCGCGCCGGCAGCCGCAGAAGACGGTTCGGCGAAGCACCCCCACGGGGAGGAAACCATGTCCGACGCGACGTCCACGGCATCCCCGGATCGCGCCCGCTCGACCGAACTCGGGCCCGTTGCCGGCTTCCTCCGGGCCACCGAACTCGACACGCGCATGCTCGGCATGATCGGCGCGCTGCTGGTCATCTGGCTCGGCTTCCACGTCTTTTCCGACGGCCTGTTCCTCACGCCGCGCAATCTCTGGAACCTGTCCGTGCAGTCGTCGTCGGTGGCGGTCATGGCCACCGGCATGGTGCTGGTCATCGTCACCCGCAACATCGACCTGTCGGTCGGCTCGGTGCTCGGCTTCGTGGGCATGATCGTCGGCGTCACCCAGGCCGAGATCCTGCCGCGCTATCTCGAATTCGGCCATCCCGCCATCTGGGTCATCGCGCTTCTCGTTGGCCTTCTGGTCGGCATCCTCATCGGCGCGGCGCAGGGCTACGTCATCGCCTTCCTCGGCGTGCCCGCCTTCATCGTCACGCTCGGCGGCCTCCTGGTCTGGCGCGGAGCGGCCTGGTGGGTCACGTCCGGCCGCACGGTCGCGCCCATGGACGAAACCTTCCGCCTCATGGGCGGCGGGCCGGCCGGCTCGATCGGCGCGACCGCGAGCTGGCTCGTCGGGCTCGTCGCCTGCGCGGCCGTGGTGCTGATGCTGTTCAACGGGCGCAGCCAGCGCAAGCGCTTCCGCTTCCCGCTGCGGCCGGTCTGGGCGGAATTCTTCCTCGGCACCGTCGCCTGTGCGGTCATCCTCGGCGCCGTCTGGATCGCCAATTCCTATCCGTGGCCGGTCGGCATCGTGCGCGCCTACGCCCGCGACAACGGCATCGAGATTCCCGAAGGCGGGCTGTTCATCGCCCACGGCATCGCCATTCCGGTGCTGATCGCCATCGGCGTCGGCGTCATCATGTCCTTCGTCTCGACGCGCACGCGCTTCGGGCGCTACGTCTTCGCCATCGGCGGCAATCCCGAGGCGGCGGAACTCGCCGGCATCAACACGCGCTGGGTGACGATGAAGATCTTCATGGTCATGGGGGGGCTGGCCGCCATCGGCGCCGCCATCTCGACGGCGCGCCTCAACGCAGCCACCAATGCCCAGGGAACGCTCGACGAGCTGCTCGTCATCGCCGCGGCCGTCATCGGCGGCACCTCGCTCGCCGGCGGTTCCGGCACCGTGGCCGGCGCCATGATCGGCGCCGTCCTCATGCAGTCGCTGGCCACCGGCATGATCCTGCTCGGGGTCGACACGCCGCTGCAGAACATCGTCGTCGGTCTCGTTCTGGTGGTCGCCGTCTGGCTCGACACCATGTACCGCAAGCGGATGCAGTAGGGAGAGGGACCGTCATGGAACGCAAGGGCCCACCGCTCGTCGAACTGAAGAACATCTCGATCGCCTTCGGCGGCATCCGCGCGGTCGACGATGCGTCCGTCGATCTCTATCCCGGCGAAGTCGTGGCGCTGCTCGGCCACAACGGTGCCGGCAAGTCGACGCTGATCAAGATCCTGTCGGGTGCCTACAAGCGCGATTCGGGCGAGATCCGCGTCAACGGGGAGGAAGCGGCGATCGCCAATCCGCGCGACGCCAAGGCCTACGGCATCGAGACGATCTACCAGACGCTGGCGCTCGCCGACAACGTCGACGCCGCCGCCAACCTCTTCCTCGGCCGCGAACTTGTCACCGCCTGGGGCACGCTCGACGACGTGGCCATGGAGGCGGAGGCGCGCAAGGTCATGGGCCGGCTCAACCCGCGTTTTGTTCGGTTCAAGGAGCCGGTGGTCAAGCTGTCGGGCGGTCAGCGCCAGTCGGTGGCGATCGCGCGCGCCATCCTGTTCAATGCCCGCATCCTGATCATGGACGAGCCGACGGCGGCGCTCGGCCCGCAGGAGACGGCCCAGGTCGGCGAACTCGTCAAGCAGCTGAAGGCCGACGGCATCGGCATCTTCCTGATCAGCCACGACATTCACGACGTCTTCGATCTCGCCGACCGCGTCTGCGTCATGAAGAACGGTCAGGTCGTTGGAACGGCCCGCACCCAGGACGTCACGAAGGACGAAGTGCTGGGCATGATCATTCTGGGCAAGTGCCCGCCAGGTGCCATGCCCGGCCCGGGCGCCATGGCTGCGGCAGGAGCCTGACGACCCCCCTTCGGCGGTCCATGAAAAAGCCCGGCGTCGCCGCCGGGCTCCTTCGTTCGTCCGCAAGGACGAAAGGTCAGTAGCAGCGGTCGTAGACCGTGCGTCCGTCGCGGGTGCGATACTGGCAGCGGCCATCCGCGGTGCGGCCGATCAGATAGCCGCCGATGCCGCCGGCAACGGCACCGATCAAAGCGCCCTGCGTACCGCCTGCGGCCGCGCCGATCAGGCCGCCGCCCACCGCGCCGACCGTACCGGCCTGCTCGGCCGTGGTGCAGCCCGTGATGGCCAGCATGAGGGCGGCAAGCCCTGCGTAGACGATCTTCATCATTTCCCGTTCTCCTGATTCATTGACCGGTTGCCCGTCCCGCGACAGGCTTCGCCGAAGAATTTGCCCCAAATTTGTCCGACAGCCACGATCGCGGCAAAATTCGTCCAACACGGCACATCACCGACCCACTTAAACTCGCCTGCCTGCGACTGGTTCCGGAACCGGGACGGACTTTTACCGTTTGCCGCCTGAACGACCGTGAAGACGATCGAAAAAAAACCGTGCGGCGGTGGAACCGC
>CAZDCR010000163.1:0-4012 GCA_964503995.1 uncultured Segnochrobactrum sp. | reverse complement strand
CGATCTTCGGGCGGATCCTGCGCGGTGAGATCCCCTGCGATCAGGTCCACGCCGATCGGAAATCGACCTGGTTGCGTCTGGCCTTCCCCTTCATCGGCTCGTGTCTCCGCGGAGATCGAACGGTCAGGTGGCGAGGGTAACTCCGCGGGCATACGGCCCGCGGTAACGACAGCGCAGCCGGCCACAGCCCGTTTCGGGCGCGCCGCCTCGTCGTTCGAACAATAAGAGTGCCACGGCAGGTTGCGCCCGCCGGGCCGCAGTGCGGGCGTTGCCCGCCGAAAGAGACGATCTTGACCCTTCACACGACTCCAGAAGCCGACAACGGCTTCGAAGCCCTCGGCATCACCGGTGCGCTCCTCAAGGGCACGCTGGCCGCGGGCCTGACCACGCCCAAGCCGATCCAGACGCAGGCGATCCCGCACTATCTCGCCGGCCGCGACGTGCTCGGAATCGCCCAGACCGGCTCGGGCAAGACGGCGGCCTTCGCGCTGCCGATCCTCACCCGCATCGTGGCGCTCGGCGCCAAGCGCCGTCCCAAGTGCCCGCATGCGCTGATTCTCGCGCCGACGCGCGAACTCGCCGTGCAGATCGACGAGGCCATCCGCCTCCTGTCGAAGGGCATGCACATCACCACCTGCCAGGTGCTCGGCGGCGTGTCGCGCAACATGCAGGTGAAGCGCCTGCGCGACGGCGTCGACATCCTGATCGCGACGCCCGGCCGGCTCGTCGACCTCGTCCGCGAGGGCGACGTCAAGCTCGACCAGACGCGCTGGCTCGTGCTCGACGAAGCGGACCGCATGCTCGACATGGGCTTCATCAACGACGTCAAGAAGCTCGCCCGCGCGACCCATCCCGATCGCCAGACGACGCTCTTCTCGGCCACGATGCCGGACGAGATCGAGAAGCTCGCCATGGGCCTGATGAAGGATCCCGTCCGCGTCTCGGTCGCGCCGCAGAGCACGACCGTTGCCGAGATCACGCAGGGCCTCGTCAAGGCGCGCACCAAGCAGAAGCGCAACGTGCTGGCCGACATCCTGCGCGCCGAAGGCGACGGGCCGGTGATCATCTTCGCCCGCACCAAGCACGGTGCCGACAAGGTGACGCGCCAGCTCGAGCAGGACGGCTTCTCGGCCGACGTCATCCACGGCAACAAGTCGCAGAACGCCCGCCAGCGCGCGCTCAACGGCTTCCGCGACGGTTCGGTGAAGATCCTCGTGGCGACCGACATCGCCGCGCGCGGCATCGACGTGCCCGGCATCGCGCTGGTGGTGAACTACGACCTGCCCGACGAGCCGGAGACCTATGTCCACCGCATCGGCCGCACCGGCCGCAACGGTCTCGGCGGCAAGTCGGTCACGCTGTGCGATCCCGAGGAGGTGTCGAAGCTGCGCGCCGTCGAGAAGGTGATCCGCAAGGCGATCCCGCTCGTCGCCGACCATACCGGCCAGCCCGATCCGTTCCAGAAGCCCCTGCCCGCCGGGTCGCGTCCCGAGCGGTCGGAGCGTCAGGGCCGGCCGCAGGGCAAGCCCCAGGGCCGCCCGGCGCGTTCGGGCCAGGCGCCGCAGCGTGCCGGCGGCAAGCCGGCCGGCGGCCATCACGAAGCCGGCCGTGCCGACGAGCGCAACGGCCAGCCGCGTCGCCGGCGGCGTCGCGGCAATGGCGGCGGTGCCGCCAAGGCAGCCTGAGCCTCCGCGATCGAGACGACGGTCCGCTGGTCCATGACTGGCCAGCGGACTGGCAATTGCCCGAAACCCGTGCAGCGCGTAGGCGGACGGCAGGGTCTTCCTGACGGAAGGCGTCCGCGGCGCAGGCCGCCCCTCGCATTCGGGACCAGACGATGGCCGGACTGACCGCGCTCGCCTTCGCCTATTTCCTCTCCCAGTTCTACCGGTCGTTCCTGGCCGTGCTGACGCCGGTGCTCGAAGCCGAACTCGGCGCGACCAAGGCGGATTTCTCTCAGGCCTCCGGCGCCTGGTTCGTCGCCTTCGCGCTCATGCAGTTCGCCGTCGGCGTGTCGCTCGACCGTTTCGGTCCGCGCCGCACGGCGGCCGTGATGCTGGCGATCGGCGGCGGCGGCGGGGCGGCGGTCTTCGGGCTGGCGACCACGCCCGCCATGCTGGTGGTCGCCATGACGCTGATCGGGATCGGCTGCGCGCCGGTGCTGATGGCGTCGCTGTTCATCTTCGCCAAGACCTTCAAGGCCGCGCGCTTCGCGGTGGCGACCTCGTGGTTCGTGGCGCTCGGTTCGCTCGGCAACGTCTTCGGCGCGACGCCGCTCGCCGCCGCGGCCGAGAGCTTCGGCTGGCGGCCGGTGATCCTCTTCATCGCCGGACTGACGCTCGTCGTGGCGCTGGCGCTCGTGGTCTTCGTGAAGGACCCGGAACGGTCGCCGGACGAGCCGGCCGCCGGCATCGGTTTCGGCGGCTTCGGCGAACTGCTGCGGCTCAGGGTGCTGTGGCCGATCATCCCGCTGACGGCGATCAACTATGCGCCTGCCGTCGGCATCCGCGGTCTCTGGGCCGGCCCCTACCTGACCGACGTCTTCGGCGCCGGCTCGCTGGCGATCGGCAACGTCACGCTGTTCATGGCCTTCGCCATGGTCGCCGGCAGCTTTCTCTACGGACCGCTGGACACGGTGTTCCGAACCCGCAAATGGGTCGCGGTCGCGGGCAACACGATCAGCGTCGCCGCCATCTGCGCGCTGGCGCTCATGCCGCAGGCCTCGCTGGCGATCGCCACGATCCTGCTCGTCCTCATCGGCGTGTCGGGATCGAGCTACGGTCTCCTGATGGCCCATGCCCGCGCCTTCGTGCCGGCGCATCTGATCGGCCGCGGCGTGACGCTGATGAACTTCTTCTCGATCGGCGGCGTCGGGGTGATGCAGTTCGCCACGGGCGCGGTGGTGACCGGGGCGACCGTGCCGGGCGAACCGGTCGCAGCCTACCAGACGCTCTTCGCCTTCTACGCGCTGGTGCTGGCGCTGTCGGTCGCCGTCTACCTGAAGGCCCGCGACGCCCGGCCGTGAGCGGCAGGGGCCGAGGCCCTTGCGTTTCGACGCGGATTGCGCTTAAGCCACGCATCCCTCCCGAGCGCGAGCCAGACGATGTCTCTTCCCGAAAAGGCCTTTCCGGTGTCCTGGGACCAGTTCCACCGCGACGCGCGCGCGCTGGCCTGGCGGCTGGCGGGCGCGAACGGCAAGTGGAAGGCGATCGTCTGCATCACGCGCGGCGGCCTGGTGCCGGCCGCCATCATCTCGCGCGAACTCGGCATCCGCGTGATCGAGACGGTCTCCATCGCCTCCTACCACGACTACACCTCGCAGGGCGAACTGGCGGTCCTGAAGCAGGTGACGCCGTCGCTGCTCGAAAACGACGGCGAGAACGTGCTGATCGTCGACGACCTGACCGACACCGGCAAGACGGCCGCGATCGTGCGCGCCATGATGCCGAAGGCGCATTTCGCGACCGTCTACGCCAAGCCGAAGGGCCGGCCGCTGGTCGACACCTTCGTCACCGAGGTGTCGCAGGACACCTGGATCTATTTCCCCTGGGACATGGGCTTCACCTACCAGCGGCCGATCGCCGAAGACCACCAGGGCTGACGCACGACCGGCGCAGGCGCCATGCACCGTTGCCGGTGCAGGCCGGCCGGGGTCAAAGCGCGTCGAGCGTGCCGAGTTCCTTCGCGACCAGATAGTAGAAGGTGACGCGGCTCTTCGTCTTGTCGCCCTTCATCGCCGCACAGACCGCCTCGATGGCCGCCATTCCCGCGTCTTCGGCGACGCCGAACTTCTTGGCGCACCATTTCTCCTGCACCCGGGCGAGTTCCTTCGGATCGCTGCACGAGACCATCGAGGAATCGCGGTTGCGCAGCGCGATGCCGAGATGCTTCACGATCTTCGCGACCTTCGCCTCGTCGGCGCCCGCGTCGTATTTCTTCACGTCTGCGAAATAGTCGGCCATGAACGTCTTCCCCTCACCATTGACTGTCGCTGCAACCCGCAGGCGAATTG
>CAZDCR010000162.1:0-4137 GCA_964503995.1 uncultured Segnochrobactrum sp. | reverse complement strand
CGATCGGAGAGCCGGCGGGCGTCGTCGGCGCGGCGGCCGCGCTCCCTCCCGAAGAGGCGCAGGCGCTCGCGCAAATCGACGTCGTCGCCGCCGAGGCCGCGCTCGGACAGCAGCACCGCGAGGTCGGCGGCGAGACCGGCTCGGCCGTCGGCGGCCGCGCGGTGCAGCATGTGGGCGAGCCGCGGCGGCAGCGGCAGTATTCGAAGCGCCTCGCCTTCGGCGGTGAGGCGGCCGCTGGCGTCGAGCGCATCAAGAGAGACGAGCAGGTCCACCGCCTCGCGCCAGGCCGGCGCCGGCGGCGGTTCCAGGAAGGCGAGCGTGCCGGGATCGCTGACGCCCCAGGCGGCGAGGTCGAGGACGAGGCCGGAGAGGTCGCTGTCGAGGATCTCCGGGCGATCGTGCGGGGCGAGCGCGGCCGTCTGGCCGGCCTCCCACAGGCGGATGCAGACGCCGGGCTGGGTGCGCCCGGCGCGGCCGCGGCGCTGGTCGGCGGCCGCCCGCGACACCCGCACGGTCTCGAGCCGGGTCAGCCCGGTCGCCGGCTCGTAGCGCGGCTTGCGGGCGAGCCCGCCATCGACGACGACGCGGACGCCGTCGATGGTGATCGAGGTCTCGGCAATCGACGTCGCCAGCACCACCTTGCGGCGGCCCGGCGGCGACGGCCGGATGGCGCGGTCCTGGGCGGCGCCGTCGAGCGCGCCGTAGAGGGGGGCGAGGTCGACGTCCGCTGGCAGCCGTGCAGCGAGGCGCTCGGCCGTGCGGGTGATCTCGCCCTGCCCCGGCAGGAAGGCGAGCACCGAGCCCGGCTCCTCGGTCAGCGCCGCCAGCACGGCGTCGGTGACGGCGTCCTCGAGCCGCGTGCGGGCCTCGCGCGGGCGATGCCGCGTCTCGACGGGAAAGGCGCGGCCCTGGCTCTCGATGACGGGAGCCAGCGCCGGTGAGCACGCGGCCCCCTGCCCGCCGCCGAGCAGGGCGGCGAAGCGGGCGCCGTCGATGGTGGCCGACATCACCAGCAGGCGCAGGTCCGGCCGGAGCGCGCCGCGCGCCTCGATCGCCAAGGCCAGCCCGAGGTCGCCGTCGAGGCTGCGCTCGTGCGCCTCGTCGAACAGCACCGCGGCGACCCCGTCAAGCGACGGGTCGTCGACGATCATGCGGGTGAAGACGCCCTCGGTGACGACCTCGATGCGGGTCGCCGACGAGACGCGGCTCTCCATCCGCACCCGGAAGCCGACGCGGCGGCCGACATCCTCACCGAGCGTCTCCGCCATCCGCCGCGCCGCCGCCCGCGCCGCCAGCCGGCGCGGCTCCAGCACGAGGATGCGCCCGTCGCCGCGCCACGACGCGTCGAGGAGGGCCAGCGGCACGCGCGTCGTCTTGCCCGCCCCCGGCGGCGCCACCAGCACGGCGGCACCAGCGCGGTCGAGCGCGGCGAGGAGGTCGGGGACAACGGCGTCGATCGGCAGCATGGGAGGGCCAAGAGGCCGGATGAGACGGGCAAGTCAAGCGGAAGGGCGGGCCTGCCTGCTTCTCCACGCGCCAAACTTTCTCAGGGTCATTCCAGGCCTTGTGCCTGGAACCGACGCGGCAGTCGCTTTGCTTTCCGGAGGCGCCGCGAGCGCGGATGGTCATGGGTTCCAGGCACAAGGCCTGGAATGACCACAATCAACGATCTGCCATGACATCCAGGCTTCAACACGCTCGCGGCTCTTCCCTGCCGCGCCGCCTGAGCCGCCCCCTTCACGCCGCCGCGCCGCAGCAGCGCTTGTATTTCTGGCCGCTGCCGCAGGGACAAGGGTCGTTGCGGCCGGGCCTGGCACCACCCGGAGACGAGCGGCGGGCGGCGGCCTCCTCCTCGACCTCGCGCCAGTAGGCATAGAGGCCGCCGACGCAGTCCGGCAACTCCTCATGAGCCGCGCGCAGGTCCGCCGCGTCGATGCCGACCTCGACGCGCTTCGCGGGGTTGGTCATGAGCGCGCTGATCGGCATCATCAGCGCCTGCACGTCGTCGTCGTCCTGCATCGCGCGGGTCCAGTCCCGCCGGAAGAGGCGGACGGCGAAGCCGAAGCCGGAGGCCCAGGCCTCCCCCGGGAAAATCTCGTAGGCGCGGCCGGCCGTGTCGGCCGTCGGCTGGAAGGCCTCCACCGGCAACAGCAGCGGCCGGTGCTCCACCCCGGCGGCGAGCCGCAGGGCGATCGACTGGCGCAGGCGCTCGACGATGTCCTCGCAGCGCAGGCGATCGGCCTTCGCCACCTTGGCGCCGGGCGCAAAGCCGCCGTCGAGGATCTCCCGCAACACCGCCGCCGGCTCGAGGCTGCCCGGACCGGTGACGAGACCGGCGAGGAAACCGTCGATCGTCTCGAGGTCCATCACCGTCGGCCGGCACGCCGGCGACGCCAGGAACGCGACGAGCCAGTTGATCTCGTCGGCATCGGGCAGGACCTCGGCGGCCGGGTCGGACTCGACACCGAACGCGAAGGCGACGGCGGGATCGTCGAGCGGCTCGATCGGGCGGGTGGTCTCCGGCGGCGGCGAGGCGGGATCGGCCTCCAGCGCGGCGAAGTCGGCCCGCAACTCGGCGAGGTCGGCCGGCGCGAGGCACGTCTTGCTCATCACCCACTGGGTGCGGGCGAGCGGGACCAGTTCGGCGGCGCGCAGCCGGAGCACCGCCTCGTGCCAGCCGAGCCAGGCGCCCTCGTCTTCCTTGTCGATCGTCGGCGGCATGGCGCGAAGGAGCGCGACCACTTCCGCCCGCTCAAGCCGCCCGTCCACCGCGAGCTGTGCTGCGACATCCGCGACGACCCAGCGGACCGAGCCGTCGGTGGCGGGGCCGAGAAGCAGGCGCCGCGCCGGCGCGAGATCGCCGTCGAAGACGGCCATCAGGATTGCCGGGAAGGTCTCGGTGACGGCATCGCCGAAGACGTCGTCGAGTTCCTCGCCGGGGCGGGCGAGGACGGCCAGAAGCGGACGCCAGAGCTCGGTGCGTCGCGCCGCCGCCATCACGTGCACGCCGAAGAAGACGAAGCGGAGGTCGTCCTCGTCGAGTTCCTCGCCGGCCGCAACGGTCGCGAGGATGGCGAGCACCGGCGCGGACAGGTGCTCGGCGCTGGCGACCGTCGCGCGCAGCGCCTCCGGATCGGGCTCCTCCGCCGTGATCGCGGCGAGGAAGTCTCCGACGGGGCCGAGCAGGGCGTGCTGCTCCAGAGTGAGAGTCGGCAAATCGGCGCTCCTCGCGACTCATGGTCGGCGTCTGCGTAGCACGACGAGCAGTCACCGCGGCAGTAAGGAAGGCTACGGGGTGGGATCGAGGCGAATGGAATGGGTTTTGATGGAGAGCCGCAACCTTGCTCCGACTGCGAAGCCCCTTCGATTGTGTCCGTGCGACCGTGCGCGCTCAGCATTGGCCTGGCGAGCGTCACTTCCCGTGACTTTGCGAGCTGAAAGCCCCTCTCGATCCGTCATCGCCCGGCTTGACCGGGCGATCCATCCCACCCGGAAACCTGGCGATTTCCGTGTGATGGATACCCCGGTCAAGCCGGGGTATGACGGGTGGAGAGGGTGGTGGTCCGCCACCACGATTTCGGGTCGCGTTCGTCCCGTTGGCGGGGATGGTGCTCCGATCTGGACATTGAGCCGGGGCATCACGGGAGGCGGCGCAAGCGATGTCGAAATCGTCGACTATCACGACTGAGGCGGACCTGCTCCCCAACCCCCACCCCGGGGACATCCTGCTTCTGGAGTTCCTCGAGCCGATGGGGCTCAGCCAGAATGCGCTGGCGCGGGCGATCGGGGTGCCGCCGCGGCGGGTGACGAGATCGTGCTCGGCAAGCGCTCGGTGACCGCCGACACCGATCTGCGCCTCACCCGCTATTTCGGCCTGTCGGAGGGGTTCTTCCTCGGGCTGCAGGCCGATCACGACCTGATGGCACGGCGACGGGAGATCGGACCGGAACTCGCCCGCATCGTGCCGCGGGCGGCTTGAGCCGACCGCTCGCCCGGCCATCCGCCCCGATCGCGCCGCTCGAATCGTCCTGACCGACACGACCGCGCCAGGGGCGCATTCCCCTCGTTCCGTCATCGCCCGGCTCGACCGGGCGATCCATCCCGCGCGGAAAACCTGGCGATTTCCGTGTGATGGAT
>CAZDCR010000161.1:0-4196 GCA_964503995.1 uncultured Segnochrobactrum sp. | reverse complement strand
GTGGACGCCAGCTCTGTGGAGGTTTCCGATGACCCTGTCCCGTCTTTCGCGGCGTCTCAATGCCGGTGTCGCCGCCGCCGTCTTCACCCTTGGCCTGATCGCCGTGCCGGTCTCGATCGACTTCGTCGACGGCGCGCCGGTCATCACGAAGAGCACCGCCGAAGCCCGCCAGGGCCGGGGCGGCGACGATGCCGACGATCACGGCCGTGGCCGGGGTCGCGGCCGCGGTGGCGACAGCCAGAACGACGACGATTCCGATGACGACTCGGACGACGACTCGGACGACGACTCGGACGACGACAACGAAGATTCGGACGACGACAATTCCAACGACGACAATTCCAACGACGACGACGACGATGACAGCGTCAACGACGACGACAGCGATGACGACAAGGGCGGCAAGGGCCGCGGGCGTGGTCGTGGACGGGGTGGCGACGACGATGCGTCGGCCGACGACAAGGGCGGCAAGGGTCGTGGCCGCGGCGGCGATGACGTGCGGGGAGACGACAAGGGCGGCAAGGGCCGCGGTGGCGACGACGCCCGCGGCGACGACAAGGGGGGCAAGGGTCGGGGCCGTGGCGGCGACGATGGTGGCTCGCGCCACAAGTAGTCGCTGATGATCCCGCGACCGGCGGGCGCTGTGCCCGCCGGTCGCGCCGACGGCCGGTCGGCGACGCGACACGCTGCACTTCATCGGACCAAGGGCCGACGACGTTGGTCGCGCGCCCGCGTAACGTGGTGCCCATGAAGCACAACCCGCCAGGCCATCCGACACGGCCGCCAGAGGGGCCGACGGATCATCCGACACGGCCGCCAGAGGGGCCGACGGATCATCCGACACGGCGGTGGCCGAACGTGTCGCGGGCGATGGCGTTGCTGGCTCTCCACCTGATGCTTCTGGGTGGTGGCACGCTGGCGGCGACCATCGCCTGGGACCTCGCCCTCGCCCCCTCGATCGCCCACGCCCGCGGCGGCGAAGGCGAGGGCGGCGGCGGCGGTGATGGTGGCGGTGACGACGGCGGCGGCGACGACGGCGGCAACAGTGGCCGCGGCGGCGATGACGGCGGCAATAGCGGCCGCGGAGGTGATGACGGGGGCAACAGTGGCCGGGGCAGCGACGACGGCCCGGGCGACGATTCCGGCGGTCGTGGCCGCGGCCGCGGCAGCGACGACGACCGCGTCGAAAAGGGCAAGAGCCGGACGGTCGTCGACCGCTTCCTCGATACCCTGAAGGGCCGCGGCCGCGTCGTCTGGGCCTCGACGCGCGGCGACACCATCGAGGTGCGCTATGCCGACGGCTGGGCGGAGAGGGTCGGCAAGGACGGCTACGCGCTCTTCGACCCGCGCCGCAACCTCATCGTCAGGCGGCCGGCGAAGCCGACGGACTTCCAGCGCCTGCGCGCGGCGGCGGAACGGCGCTAGGGACGGCCGACGATGGTCTAGCGCATCGGGCGACGAGAGGGCGGGAGCCCCGACGCGACGCGCGTCGCGTGGTTCAGCCCTGCTTGGGCTGCCATGCCTCGCGGGCCATCACGGCGGCCTCGACCCGGTTTCGAACGTGCAGCTTCTGCAGGATATTCGTCATGTAGTGCTTCACGGTCTTCTCCTGCAGCGCGAGCTTGCGGCCGACCTCCTTGTTGCTGAGACCCTGGGCGACGAGGCGCAGGATCTGCTCCTCGCGCGCCGTCAGGCCGCCGAGCGGCGACGGCTCCGCGGCCGGGGCGCTGCCCTTGGCGTTCAGGCTGACCAGCAGGCGGGCCGCGAGGCCGGGCGAGACGTAGGATTCGCCTCCGGCGATGCCGGCGACGATCGCGACGAGGTCGTCGGCGCCGACGCCCTTCAGCAGGTATCCCTTCGCCCCGGCCTGCAGCGCCGCCATGATGTCGTCGTCGGTCTCCGACACCGTCAGCATGGCGACGGCGACGCCCGGCGCGAGGGCGGCGATCCGCCGGGCCGCCTCGACGCCGTTGCCGGGCATGGAGATGTCGAGCAGGATCACCATCGGCGCGTGGGCGCGGGCGAGTTCCACCGCTTCGGCGGCACTCGACCCCTCCGCCAGCACCGCGAAGCGGCCGTCGTCGGCCAGCGTGCGCACGACGCCGCTGCGATAGAGCGGGTGGTCGTCGACCACCACGACGGTGATCGGCGCCGGCAGTCCCCGATCCGCCATGCCGCGATCAGGTGTTTCCGGATCAACCATGGCCGGCGCCCGGACCGATCGTCATCGTCATGCGCACCTCTCCATCCTCCGGCGCCTCGAACGAGAAGCTGCCGCCGAGGCTCTCGACGCGCTCGCGCAGGCCGGACAGGCCGAGCCCGCTGCCGTCGGCCGTCATGGTCGCCCCGTCCGCCGGGGCGTTCGCCACCGTCACCGTCAGCATCGCGCCGTCCATGCCGGCCTCCACCCGCTGGCCGACGCCGGCCGCGTGGCGGAAGGCGTTGTTGAGGCCTTCCTGGACGAAGCGGAAGGCGCAGATCTTCACCGCCGGCGTCACGGCGGCCGGCAGGTCGCCGACGGCGAGGGCGACCGAAGTGGCCGTGTAGTGCTCGTGGGTTCGCACCGCGTCGGCGATGACGCCCGCAAGCGGCGCCTGCTCGATCTCGGGAAGCGACAGGCCGCTGCAGATCGCCCGGATGTCGCGCATCGCCTCGTCGAGCGCCTGCTTGACGACGACCTGCTCGGCGCGACGGACGTCCGGGTCCTCCGCCTTGGCGAGGCCCCCGAGGCGGAGCGCGGCGAGGCTGATCAGCTGGGCGGGGCCGTCGTGGAGATCGGCGCTGATGCGGCGGAGAAAGCGCTCGTTCATCTCGGCCGCCCGGCCCGCCGCCCGCTCGACGCGCAGCCGCAGCATGCGGTTCTGCTGCGACACCCGCTCCGCCTCCTCGGCGCGCAGCCGGAGCGCCTGGCGCTGCTGGTCGATGACGATGCTCGCCCGGTGGACGATGCCGAGCAGCGTGGCGCCCAGCAGCGCCGCCATCGCCAGCACGATGAGCCAGGTGTGGATGCGGGCGTCGCGCAGCGTCGTGACGAGCGGGGTGGCGTCCTCGTAGAATTCGCCGACGGCGATGACCTCGCCCGACCACGGCTTGCGGATCGGGCTGTAGATCTCCAGCAGCGGCAGGCCGGTGGCGCGCTCGTTGGCGCTCTCCACGTCGTCGAGCCGGTCGAGTTCGGCGACGATCTCCCCGGCGAACGCCCGCTTGAGGCTCTCCGAGAGCGGAAAGCGCTGGCCGATCAGATCGTTGTTCTCGGCATAGGCGACGAGGCCGCCGGGTTTCCAGATCTTCACCGACACCACGCGCTGGCCGAGGGCGCTCGTCTCCATCACCTCCTCGATCGCCAGGATCGGGCCGATCGACAGGGTGTCGGCATCCTCAAGCTCCTGCGTCAGCGGCCCGATGATGCTTTCCATGAACAGGGCCGTCGCACCGGCGGTGCTGGCGACGGCGCTGCGCGAAATGATCTCCGTCACCCAGACGCCGCCGATGAGGGCGGTGATAAAGAGAACGCTGCTCGCCGTCAGGGCAAAGCGCGCCGTCAGGCTGAGCCGTTCGAGCCCCTCCCGTCCGCGTGCGATCGTTCCGGCCAAAAGTCCCGCCATTCTCGGTAGACGCTAGTCGCCTCGGGAAGCGTTCACAATCGGACCACGGCCGTCGCTCGCTCGGACCAAGGTCCGATGGAGGCCGGCCCGCGACACCGCCGTGACTTCGACGGGCGGCGGACTGGAACGCGGCCGGACGCCGTGAAAAGGTGACAACGGCGCCGCGGTCCCGCGGCCACGGTGTTGGAGTACGGTGTTCATGGCGGACGGGCGGAACTGGTCGAAGCGCAGCCTGGCGGCACAGGCGATGGGGCACATCGATCCCGTCACCCATGCGGTGGTGCCGCCGATCCACGTCGCCACCACCTATTTGCGCGATCCCGACAACGCCTATTCGACCGGCTACGTCTACGGCCGGCCGGACAATGCCACCGTCCGCGAGGCCGAGAGCGTCATCGCCATGCTCGAGGACGCGGGAGCCGGCGCGCTGCTGTTCGGCTCCGGCATGGCGGCGGCGACTGCCGTGGTGCTGGCGCTCGAAGCCGGCGACCACGTGGTGGCGCCGCGCGTGATGTACTGGTCGCTGCGCAACTGGCTGACGAACGACGCGGCGCGCTTTGGCATTTCGGTCGATTTCGTCGAGATGGACGA
>CAZDCR010000160.1:0-4231 GCA_964503995.1 uncultured Segnochrobactrum sp. | reverse complement strand
CAAGCGGCACGTGCGCCCCGGCCGCGTGAACGAGCATCCGTATGGACGCCGATTCGCCGGGAGACGCCCTGATCGACCTTTCCAGAATGGCCCAAGTCACGCGGGGCGTTCGCCACCCCGCGGCGCCGATCGTCCGTCACCTTCGTGACGGGCGCCGCGCCCGTGATTCGAGAAGAGACTTCCTTTGACCGATTTTGCCACGCTCGGCCTGTCGCCCGCCCTCCTCCAGGTGCTGGCCGCCGAGGGTTACACCCAGCCGACGCCGATCCAGGCGCAGGCCATTCCGCATCTCCTCACCGGCCGTGACCTGCTGGGCATCGCCCAGACCGGCACCGGCAAGACCGCCGCCTTCGCGCTGCCGATCCTGCAGCGCCTCGCCGCCAACCCGCGCAAGCCCTCCCGCGGCACCTGCCGCGTGCTGGTGCTCGCCCCGACGCGCGAGCTCGCCACCCAGATCGCCGAGAGCTTCCGCACCTATGCCGGCACGATGCCCCTCGGCGTCGCCGTCATCTTCGGCGGCGTCGGCTACAAGCCGCAGACCGACCGGCTCGCCCGTGGCGTCGACGTCCTCGTCGCCACCCCCGGCCGCCTGATCGACCACCTCGACCAGCGCACCCTCGACCTCTCCAAGACCGAGGTGCTGGTGCTCGACGAAGCCGACCGCATGCTCGACATGGGCTTCATCCGCGACATCCGGAAAATCACCGGCAAGCTGCCGCGCGAGCGCCACAGCCTGTTCTTCTCGGCGACGATGCCGAGCGAGGTCAGCGGGCTCGTCGCCGACCTGCTACGCGATCCGGTGCGCGTCGAGGTGACCCCGGTCTCCACCACCGCCGAGCGCATCGCCCAGCGCGTGATCTTCGTCGAGACCGGCCGCAAGCGCGCGCTGCTCGGCGACGTCATCCGCGAGGAGAAGCCGGCCCTGGCCCTCGTCTTCACCCGCACCAAGCACGGCGCCGACAAGGTCGTCAAAAGCCTGGAGCAGGAAGGCATCGCCTCGGTCGCCATCCACGGCAACAAGAGCCAGAACCAGCGCGAGAAGGCTCTGGAGAGCTTCCGCTCCGGCCACGCGCCGATCCTGATCGCCACCGACATCGCCGCCCGCGGCATCGACGTCGACGGCATCACCCACGTCATCAACTTCGACCTCCCGAACATCCCGGAGTCCTACGTCCACCGCATCGGCCGCACCGCGCGCGCCGGCGCCGAGGGCGTGGCGATCTCCTTCTGCGATGCCGAGGAGCGGGCGTTCCTGCGCGACATTGAGAAGCTCACCCGCCAGCAGATCCCGACGACCGACCGCCGCATCGCCGGCGGCGAGTCGCTCGAGACCCGCGAGGCGACCGAGACCAATGGTCGTCGCGGTGGCCAGCGTGGCGGCGGGCGTCCCCCGCAGGGCCGCTCCGGCCAGCGTGCCGGTGGTGGCGGTGGCGGTGGCCAGCGCAATGCACCGCGGGCCGACAATCCGCGCGGCGAGGCCCCGCGTCGCGACGAGCGCAGCGCCAGCGCCCCCGGTCGTCCGCGTGACGATCGCCGCGGCGGTCAGAAGCCGGCAACTGGCGCGGCCGAAGGTCGTGGTCCGCGCAAGGGCGGCCAGCAGCCGCGCGGCCGCAGCGACGATCGCCGCAGCCGCGACGGCGCCGGTGCCGGTGGCTCCGCCGAGATCGGCGGCATGGCCTTCCTGCAGGCGCCGCGCCGCGGCGGCTGATCGCTCCTGACCAGCTTCGACGAGACCCACGCCGGCCCCCAGGGGCCGGCGTTTTCGTCTGCGCTCATACCGGGACGGCCGGCAGACTGGTTACTCTGACGGCCCCGCGGCCGACGCCGGCTCAGCGCTTTTCGAGCCCGCACCACGCGGCCGTGAAACGGGTGAGAACGCGCGCGACCTCCATCAGGCTGTCGAGCGACACCCACTCGTCGATGCCGTGCAGGTTGCCGCCGACGGGGCCGTAGCAAGTCGCCGGCATGCCGCCGTAGAGGGCGAAGAAGCGCACGTCCGTGGTCGCCGTCGAGGCGAGCCGCGCTGGCTCGGCCCCCGTGACCGTCCGGTGGACGTCGGCGAGACCGGCCATCAGGTCCGAGCCCGGGTCGACGACGCAGCCCTCCGCCTGGAAGCCGCGCCACGTCACCTCGGCGCGGATGCCGGCCATCCCCGCCTCCTCCGCCACTGCCTCGGTCACCGCTCGCTGCAGGGCGCCGCGAACCTCTGCGAGCAGCGTGCCCGGATAGAAGCCGACGCGCACCATCATCACCGCCTCGCACGGCACCGTCGACGCCCAGTCACCGCCAGTGATGCGGCCGAGGTTGAAGTTGACCGGGTGGCGATGGTCGGTCCACGCCGGATGGCGCGCCGCCGGCTCGTTCCACGCCGCCTCCAGCCGCTTCAGCCGGGAGAACAGCGCGTAGGCCGCCTCGATGGCGTTGGCGCCGGCCGAGGTGTCGAGCACGTGGGCCGGCTTGCCGGTGAGGCGCACCGTCATCCACATGACGCCGAGCTGGGCCGTCATCAGCGACTGGTGGAACGGCTCGGGGATGATCGCCGCATCGGCGCGGTAGCCGCGGGCGAGGCAGGCGAGCGCACCGTTGCCGGTGCACTCCTCCTCGATCACCGACTGCAGGATCACCGGCGCCGCCGGCGCCAGCCCGAGCGCCGAGATCGCCTCGAGCACCGTGATGTTGGCGACGAGGCCCGCCTTCATGTCGGCGCTGCCGCGGCCGTAGAGGCGGCCGTCGCGCACCGACGGGGTGAACGGCGGGCTCGCCCACAGCTCCGCCGGCCCCGGCGGCACCACGTCGATGTGCCCGTTCAGGATGAGCGAGCGCCCGAGGCCCTGGCCCCGCGCCGAGGTCCCGCGCGGCGTGTGCACGCCGACGACGTTGTCGCGGCCCTCGTAGGTATCGTGCACCGGCGGCGAGAAGCCGGGCGTGCCTTCGAGCGCTGCCGGATCGACCTCGAAGCGGTCGACGGCGAGGCCGAGATCCGCATAGGTCTCCGCCATCAACGCCTGCGCGCCCGCCTCGCGGCCGAGGGTGCTGTCCTCCGCGACCAGCGCCGACAGCCGCGCGACGACGCGTTCGCGCAGGCCTTCGACGGCGGCGTCAAGTTCCGCTGCGAGGCCCGCGTTCAGTCCGGCCGAGTCTATCGACATCGCTTCCTCCGAACCCGCCGGCACCGCAGGGGCGCCGGTCCCGGCCTCTGGAATACGCCGCGTCCGCCCGGCGGGGAAGCGCAGCCGCGCGCCCCGCGCGCGCTGGGCGCCCGCGTGGACCGATCGGACGGCGGCCTCATTGCCGGCTTGCCGCCACGGTGCGCGTCCGATAGGAGTGTCGCCGATCGGAGTGTAGCGCAGCCTGGTAGCGCACCTGACTGGGGGTCAGGGGGTCGTCGGTTCGAATCCGGCCACTCCGACCATGTTTCCCTTGCCTGCCTGCCCCAACCGCTCGCCGAGTTGCGGCGGTCCGCGCCCGGGTGACAGGCTGTTTCGTGCAGTTCTCGAGGGTCCGCGGCGTCCCGCCACCCGGCGCCGATGACGTGCCCCGGCTCTGCTTGCGCTTCCATGGCGGTGGCATCGCTGCTCTCTACGCTGCTTTGCATCGCATGGCGGTGCGGCCTCAATCCAGGCGGCGGCGATGACGGTCCAGTTTGTCGGGGTTCTGCTGGCAGGCGCCCTGATCGGCGGCTTCATCAATGGGCTGGCGGGCTTCGGAACCGCTCTCCTGGCGCTCGGCATCTGGCTGCAGGTGCTCCCGACGCAGCAGGCGATCGCGCTCGTCCTGGTGACGTCCGTCCTCAGCGGGCTGCAGGGCCTGTGGATCGTCCGGCGCGACATCAGCCGCCACCGGGGGAGGCTCGCGCGCTACCTCCTGCCGGCGGTGGCCGGACTGCCCCTCGGCTTCCTGCTGGTGCCCTACATCGACGCGGCAATCCTGAAGTTGACGATCGCGGTCCTGCTGGTGTCCTACGGCGTCTACTTCATCGCGCGCCGGTCCCTGTCCCAGTTCGACCGCTCGACCCCCGTCGCCGATGCGGTCGTCGGCTTCGTCGGCGGCATCATGGGTGGTGCCGCCTCCCTGTCCGGCGCGATACCGACGATGTGGGTTGGCATGCGCCCGTGGACGAAGGGGGAGATGCGCGCGGTCCTGCAGCCCTTCAACGTCGTCGTCCTCGCCCTCACGGGCCTCTATTTCGCATGGCTCGGAGCCTACTCCCGGGACGTGCTGATCCTCCTGG
>CAZDCR010000159.1:0-4265 GCA_964503995.1 uncultured Segnochrobactrum sp. | reverse complement strand
AATCTTTGAACGCATATTGCGCTCGAGCCTTCGGGCAAGAGCACGCCTGCCGCTGGCACCGGTCAAACAACGGTGTTCAGCGCAAGACACACCTTTCTGGCTCGCGTGAACGCCTTTGGCGCTCTCGCTTTGCACACCCACCCTCCCGACCCCGACGGTCGCTGCAGATCGAAAGGACGATCCAGATGGACAAGAACGTTTTCGACCAGGACCAGACCGCAACCCGGGACGCCGTCTCCGCCCCGGCATGGCGCCGCCCCCTCGTGATCGGCGCGGCCGTGGTGACGGTGGCAGCCGGCCTCGGCCTGGCGAGTGCGCAGGGTCAGGAATTCGGCAGCCGCTTCTCGTGGGACGACGCCGGCCCCGGAATGCACCACGGCATGGTCCACAAGGCCGGCTGGGGCTGGGGCGACGATGACGGCGAGCGCGGCGGCATGGGGCGCCACCATGGCGGCATGCGCCACATCGGCCGCGTGATGGACGAACTCGACGTCACCCCCGAGCAGGAGAAGAAGCTGTTCGCGATCTTCGACGGCGTGCGGGGCGAGATGCGCGACACCATGATCGATTTCCGCTCGACGCGCGGCGATGTGCTCGACATTCTCGGTGCGGCGACGGTCGATCGCGACGCGGTGGAGAAGCTGCGCGCCGAGCGGGTCGCGGCGCTGGACGCGGCATCGAAGACCATGTCTGCCGCGCTCATCGAGGCAGCCGAGGTGCTGACGCCGGAACAGCGGGCCAAGCTCGCGGAGATGATCGAGGAACGCGGCGAAGGCCGCCGCGGCGGCTTCGGCCGCTGGTGACGGCCTGAGACGAGGGGAGAAGACGGCATGGCGGACCATGTGCTGATCGTCGACGACGACACGCGGCTTTCCGCCATGCTGGCCGAATATCTCACCGGCAACGGCTTCCGCGTCACCACCGCGGCGGCCGCCCTGGAGGGCATCGCCGAGATCGGGCGGCGTCCGCCCGACGCCGTCGTCCTCGACGTGATGCTTCCCGACATCGACGGCTTCGAGGCCTGCCGGCGCATAAGGCAGGTCTCGGACGTCCCCGTCCTGATGCTGACGGCGAAGGGCGAGGAGACCGACCGGATCGTCGGGCTCGAGCTCGGCGCCGACGACTACCTGCCGAAACCGTTCAACCCGCGCGAGCTGCTCGCCCGGCTGAAGGCGATCCTGCGCCGCCGCGGTGCGCCGAACGCCGGCGCGCCCGGCCTGCTTCGGTTCGGCCGGCTGGAAATCGACCCGGGGTCGCGCACGGTGCGGCTCGACGGCCGCGCCTGCGACCTGACCAGCTACCAGTTCGACCTGCTCGTGGCGCTCGCACGCAACGCCGGGCGGACCCTGTCGCGCGACCAGCTGATGGACATGGTGAAGGGACAGGAACTGGAAGCCTTCGACCGCTCCATCGATGTCCACGTCTCGCGCATCCGCGCCGCCATCGAGACAGACCCGAAGCACCCCCGCCGCATCGTCACCGTGCGCGGCACGGGCTACGTCTTCGCCCGCTTCCAGGCCGAGGACGACTGAGGGATGATCCGCAACAGCCTGTTTCTCAAGATCTATGCCACGCTGCTGGTCGCCCTGGCGATCGTCGCCGTCGCCAGCGCCGCCTTCTGGTGGATCGGCCAGAGCCGGGAGGAGGAAGGCTGGCG
The DNA here is from genome assembly GCA_964503995.1 of uncultured Segnochrobactrum sp. Lineage (GTDB taxonomy): Bacteria > Pseudomonadota > Alphaproteobacteria > Rhizobiales > Segnochrobactraceae > CAMDHY01. The sequence continues at coordinate 2,608 of CAZDCR010000159.1, read as the reverse complement.
CGGCCGCCGCGACCGCTTCATCGCCGCCATGCTGCCGCCCGCCGACGGACCGGCTGCGCTGCGCCCGACCCTCGAGCGCCTCGGTCAGGCCTTCGACGCGGAGATCGCTGTCTACGCGCCCGACGGCCGGCTGATCGCCGCCAACGACGACGATTTTCCGCCCCGCCTGCGCGGGCGCGGCTGGCTCGACGAGAACGACGGACGCATCCGCCACGCGAGGCGCATCCACGCGATGCTCGTGCCGCTCGATGACGGACGCCGCGTCGCCGTGCGGATGGCCGGGACCGACGGACCCGGCGGCGGTCTGGCCTATCTCGCCATGATCGCTGCCGTCACCGGCCTCGCCGCCTATCCGGTCGTCCGCCACCTGACGCGCCGCCTGGAGACGCTGCGACGCGGCGTCGACGCCTGGGGCGAAGGCGCATTGGTGACGCGCGTCCCCGCGAAGGGATCCGACGAGGTCGCCGCAGTGGCCAAGAGCTTCAACCGTGCGGCCGACCACATCGAGCGCATGATCGTCGCGCACCGGTCGCTGCTGGCCAATGCGAGCCACGAACTGCGCTCGCCGCTGGCGCGGCTGCGCATGGCGATCGACCTCTACGAGATCGATCCCGGCCGGGCCCGGAAGGACGAGATCGTACGCAATCTCGGCGAACTCGACGATCTGGTCGAGGAGATCCTGCTCGCCAGCCGGCTCGATCATGCCCGGGACCTCGCCCGAACCGAATCCGTCGATCTCCTGGCGCTGGCCAGCGAGGAAGGCGCCCGCAACGGCATCGCCGTCTCCGGCGTGCCCGCGGTGATCGACGGCGATCCGAAACTGCTCACCCGCCTCGTCCGCAACCTGATGCAGAACGCGCTGCGCCACGGCGCACCGCCGGTCGAAGTGGAGGTTGAAGTCGCGGGTCCGGACGTGACGCTCACCGTGAGGGATCACGGACGGGGCATTCCCGAGGGTGAGGGCGACCGCGTCTTCGAAGCCTTCTACCGCCCGTCAGGACGCAGCGAGCAGGCTGGCGGCTGGGGCCTCGGCCTGTCGCTGGTCCGCCAGATCGCCGGCCATCACGGCGGAACGGTCCGCCACGAAACGCCGCCGGACGGCGGCGCCCGCTTCGTCGTCAGCCTGCCGGCGGCCGACCGCGCCAGCCGGGCTGCGGCCGCGACAGCACGAAGGCGGCCCCCGCGAGCATGAAGGCCGCCACGCCAAGTATCGCCACCGGCCCGGGATGTGCCGTCAGCAAGAACAGGCCGTAGCCGAAGACCATGCCGGCGACCGCGAAGACCTTCGCGCGCGTCGGAATCGCCCGCTCTTCCCGCCAGGCCCGGAGAGGCGCCCCGAAGCGCGGGTGATCCAGGAGCCACGCCTCGAGCCTCGGCGAGGACCGGCCGAAACAGAAGGCCGCCAGGATGAGGAAGACCGTCGTCGGCATGACCGGCAGGAGAGCGCCGACAATCCCGAGTCCGAAGAACACGAGGCCCGCCGCACGATAGCCGGCCCTTCGCGCCCGCTCCAGCGCCGTCAGGCCGCTGCTCGGGTCCCCCACATCCTCTTCGCCGGCCTTCATTTGACGATCCGCTCTTCTGTGCCCCGGCCCCGCCGCAAGGACGAACGCCGCGGCGCGCGAAAGGTTTTGATCACGGCCCCGTGCCGGACGCCAGCCCGGCCGCTGCGTCTACGGTCCCGCGAGGACCTGAACGTGTCGCGATCTTCCGGAGTTGCGCCGCATGCTTTCCGGCCTCCGTTTTCGCGCATGTCCTTCACCCAAGACCGGCGCGCGTTTTCGGGAGACGTTCTGTCGCGCGCGCGAGCCCGGCGATCGACGATCGGCGCGGGCGAGTATCAGCCTTGCGCAGACCGCCCGGCCGGCGCCGCGCAGGAGCCGATCGGCCACAAACGGCCGGACCGGCGTTGCTTTCACCCGGTTCGTCGGAGATGATCGGACGGTCGCATTCTGGTATGATGGGTGGATGGATATCGACGAAGACAAGATCGACGACGCCGTGCTGGCGCTCTTGTGGCTGACGCTCCATGACGAACGTCGCGCCTGGAAGAGCTTCGACTGGGCAGCGATGGACCGGCTTCACGCGAAGGGTCTGATCGCCGACCCGGTCAACCCGTCGAAGTCGCTGGTCTTGACGGATGAAGGTCTGCGGCGCTCCGAAGACCTTTTCCGAGCCCTGTTCACGCGACAGCCGGATCGCTGACCGCCAGCGAACGCACCGATCCGCTTCCGGTGACGCAGGCCGTTCGGCGACGATCGCCGTAAAAGGCCGGCCGCAGGGACCTCTGCGCCGCAGATCGACCAAGCCGCCATCGTCGTGTGCGCCTGCGGGGAAGACGGCCGAAGGCTGCTCTCGAACCGGCTGCCGAGCCGCGATCGATTGGGCGGGCGCTCCGCCCGGGATCGCAGGCGACGCGCCCTCCCCGCGCGCCGGACGGGGCCTTCGTCCGTCGTCGCGATTCGCCGCGCCCTTCGTCCGGGGATAAAAACACCCCCGGTTTTTGCCGGGGGTTTTCTTGTTTCTGGTTGCGGGGGCAGGATTTGAACCTGCGACCTTCAGGTTATGAGCCTGACGAGCTACCGGGCTGCTCCACCCCGCGTCAGGG
>CAZDCR010000158.1:0-4292 GCA_964503995.1 uncultured Segnochrobactrum sp. | reverse complement strand
GCCTACCGCGGCGAGGTGACGCTTGCGGCCGCCGCCGAGGCGGCGCACGTCACACCCACCCATCTCTGCCACCTCCTGAAGGCGCACACCGGCAAGACGCTCGGCGAGATCGTCACCGAGATGCGGCTCGACGAGGCGCGCCAGCGGCTCGTCTACACCGACGCGCCGATTGCCGAGATCGCGTTTTCGGTGGGCTATCTCGACGTGAAGTACTTCCAGCGCCGCTTCAAGCGCGCCACCGGCACCACGCCCGGCCGCTTCCGCACCGCCGGCCGCGACGGGCGGTCGGACGGGTAGCCCGGCGCCACCACAGGATCGCGCCACCCGGCCTCGGCGGATCGCAGGATCGTCCACCACCTGCGCAGCCCCCGACCGTTCCGCGCGCACAGGCCGCTCGCTAGGGTCCACCGCAGGAAGCCGGCGACCGAGGACGCCCTGATGCGTCTTCGAGACGCCCGGCCCGTGCCCGGAGGACACCCCATGATTCTCACCAGCGACCGCGGCCTGTCGGAAGAGCAGCGCCTGATGCGCGAGAGCTGCCGCGCCTTCGTCGACGAGGTGGTGACGCCCTACATCCGCGCCAACTGGAAGCGCGAGTGGGACATGGACCCGGAGGGCCGCCTGCCGCCGCAGATCCTCAAGACCGCTGACGAGATCGGCATCCGCACCCTCGGCGTGCCGGAGGAGTTCGGCGGCATCGAGCTCGAGAAGGGCACCGAGGTGCGCACCTTCGCGCTGATCTCGGAAGAGATCGCCCGTGGCGATAGCGGCCTTGCCGACAAGCTTGTGCAGAACTGGAAGGTATCGGTGCTGCTGCGCGCCTTCGCGCCGCGCCACCTGCAGGAGGAGTGGTTTCCGAAGCTCGTCGCCGACCCGAACTTCCTGCTCGCCCACTGCCTGACCGAGCCGCGCGGCGCCTCGGACCGCTGGCTGCCCTACAACGTGCCCGAGGCCGCCATGAACACCCGCGCCGTCAAGGACGGCGACCACTGGGTGATCAACGGCCGCAAGCAGTTCATCTCCAACGGCTATGACGCCAGCCTTTACGTCGTCTACGCCAATGTCGATCCGTCGGTCGGCATGCTCGATGGCACCTCGAGCTTCCTCGTGCCGCGCAACACCCCCGGCCTGACGGTGGCGAAGTGCAACGAGACGCTCGGCTGCCGCTACATGAACAATGGCGAGCTCGTCTTCGAGGACATGCGCATTCCCGCCGACCACCTGATGGTGGAACGCAAGGCGCTCGCGACCGCCGGCCTCTATTTCCGGCCCGGCAAGATCATCCAGGCGGCGAAGAACCTCGGTGTCGGCATGGCCTGCTTCGAGCGCACGGCCGACTATGTGCAGAGCTACGTGCAGGGCGGGCGCATCCTGATCAAGCACCAGGCGGTGGCCGTCCGCCTCGCCGACATGGCAACGCGGCTCGAGGCGGTGCGCGCGCTGCTCGAGCGTGCCTCGCTGTCGGTCGACGCCAACGACGCCTCCGCCGACGCCCTCTGCAACATGGCGAAGGTCTACGCGTCGGAGGAGATCATGAAGGTCGCCCAGCACGCCCTCGAGCTGCACGGCGGCAATGGCTGCATGCTGGAGTTCGGCATCGAGAAGCTGTTCCGCGACGCGGCGATCTTCCTGCACATGGATGCCTCGGTCGACATCAGCCACATGAAGATCGTCAAGAGCCTGTTCCCGGCGACTGCCGGCAAGTACGCCGGCCCGGAGGCGTGATCGGCCGCCGGCCGGTGCTCAGGCGCCGGCCGGCAGCGGCACCGTCAGCACGACGCGATGCGCCACTTCGTCGGCGGCAAGCGTCGCGCCGAGCTGGCGGGTGAATGCGCCGACGAGGCGCTCCGAGAGGGCGTTGCGATCGCCGCTCTGCCCCTCCAGCGTCACCACCAGCGTGTCGCCGGCGCGCTCGACGCTGAGGCGCGGCGGCTCGGTCGGCGCCGCGGCACCGGCCTCGAGCGCCGGGCGCACGAGCTCAGTGACGAGAAGGGCGACGGGCACGGCCGTGTCGAGGGAGACGCTCGGTCCCTCCGCAGGGATTTCCACCCGCGCGGTCGGGTCGACTGGCTCGATGCCGTGGCTGAGGCTCGCCACGACTTCGCGGATAAGCTCCATCACCGGCACCTCGCCGATGTCGCCGCTCGCATAGGCGAGACGGTGGGCGATGGCGAGGGCGTGCACGCGTCCCTGCTGGATACGCAGCACCGCCGCCCGCTCGTCCTTCGCGGCGCTCGCCTCGAGGCTGAGCAGGCTCGCGACGAGCTGGAAGTTGTTCTTCACCCGGTGGTGAAGCTCACGCAGCAGCGTCGACTTCTGATCGACGGCCGATTTCAGCTCGTTCGACCGCCGCTCAACCCGGTCGGCCATCGCGTCGAAGGCGTCGGCGAGGGCCCGCAGCTCCCGCGGTGCACCGTCGAAGTCGCCGGCCCGGACGGAGCTGCGACCGGCCCCGTAGAGGGAGGCGACACGCCCGAGCCGGTCGACCCACCGCACCACCAGCTGGTCGATGCCGTACCAGGCGACCGCGACGGCGATCACCAGGAAGGCGAGCGGCAGCCCGACGGCAATCGCGAGGTCGCGGTTGGCGGCCGCCTGCAGCATCGCGAGCGGGGCGAGCGCGATGGCCGTGAGATCTGCACCCGGTACGGCCTCGGCGGCGGCGAACATCACCTCGCCGTTCGGCATCCGTACCTCGAAGCGCTGTGTGGCGGCGTCGAGCGTCGCCACGAGGGAATCGGCCCCCACGAACGCCGCGATGTCACCAGCCGCGGTGACGATGCGGCCCGCCCGGTCGAGGATGGCGACGGCCTGACCGGCATCGAGACGGAGGTCGGCGAGGACACCTGCCCCGGTGGCCGTGGCGAGTTCGACCTCCAGCACCGAGTCGCCGCGAAAGGTGAACGCGACGGTATAGGTGTCGGTACCGACCACGACTTCGCCCGACCGGGTGGTGAGCACGGCCGAGCTTCCGGGCGCTGCGGAAGGCTCCGCCCAGGCATCGTCGCGCTCTTCCGAGCAGAGGACCGTTCTGCCGTCGTCCCTCTCGATCCGCACCGCCCGGACCGAGGGTTGCAGGACTGAAAGGGAGTCTGCCACGCGGGTGCACGCGGCACGCAGATCGATCTCCGCGGGGGCGAGATCGACGGCGTCGACCGCCCCGCGCAGATGCGCGATGAGCACCGCCTCACGGCTCGCCGCGAGGGCGGCGATGCGCTCGACCAGGCGCTTGCCCTCGGCGATGCGATCCTCGCTGACAGCGAGGCCCGAGCCGAGGGCAAGTACCGTGATCGGCAGGTTGGCGAGAACGAGGAGAAGGACGAGCCAGACCCCGAGCCGCCGAGACCGCAGGCGAAATGAACGGCCTTCCGTCACGATACTCCCGCCGGAGGCTCCACGGCGGCGAGCACGCGGCGCCCCGCGTCTGGCCCGAACTCATCGTCCGACTCCAGACCCAGCAACTCCGACAGCTTGCGACGGGCGCGATTGACACGGCTCTTCATTGTGCCGATGGCACAACCGGCGATCTCGGCTGCCTCCTCGTAGGAGAAGCCGGAGGCGCCGACGAGGATCACCGCCTCACGCTGGTCGGGAGCGAGCTTGCCGAGGGCCTCGACGAGGTCCTCATAATGCATGTGGCCGAGCTGCTCGCCGTGCACAGAAAGACGGGCGGCGAAGGCACCGTCGCCATCTTCCACCTCCCGCCGCCGCTTGCGCAGCTCCGAAAAGTAGACGTTTCGCAGGATGGTGAAGAGCCACGCCTTCAGGTTGGTGCCGATGGTGAACGAGCCGAGGTTCGTCCACGCCTTCACCAGCGTCTCCTGAACGAGGTCGTCTGCCAGCGCCGGCTGTCCGCACAGGGAGTTCGCGAACGCGCGCAGGCTCGGGATCGACGCAATCAGGTCGTTTCGCAGATTGCCCTGATCGGCGGCGGCGTTCATGACTTGTCCCCCGGCAGCGGCGCATCCGGCGCAGGGCTGCCCGACGACCCGCCTGCGACCGATCCGCCTTGCGGAGCCGCCGCCCCCTGGGGCGACGCTGCCGCGGCCGGTTTCTCCACCTGGTCGAGCTGGTTCAGGAGATCGAGGAAGCGATCGGGAACCGGCTCGCTGACGAGCCCGTCATACATTTCCTTCAGCCGGCGGCTCACGGCGGCGTCCGACCCGGACGCAAAACGCACGTCGAGCCCCCGCGACTTGCCCGCACCCGGCTCCGCACCGCGCGCGTCGCCCGCGGCGCGCCCGGCAAAGCCCTTCGGATCTCTCATGTCATTGTCCGTCTTACTCAAACGG
>CAZDCR010000157.1:0-4310 GCA_964503995.1 uncultured Segnochrobactrum sp. | reverse complement strand
GTCGGCAATGGGGCTCTGTTCGAGGCGCTCGACGCCGCCGGGCTGGAGCGCACCACCACCGCCGACGTCGAAGCCGTGGTGGTCGGCCATGACGATACGTTCGACTTCGCCAAGCTCACCACCGGCGTGCGCGCAATGCTCGGCGGCGCCTTCCTCGTCGGCACCAATCCCGATCCGGTGACGCCGTCCGAGCACGGCTTCGACCCGTGCGTCGGCGCCCTGCTCGCCGCCTTCCGCACCGCCGCGCCCGACGCCGAGAGCCTCATCGTCGGCAAGCCCGAGCCGCACATGCTGCTCGACGCGCTCGCCCGCATCGGCACGCCGGCCGGCACCACCGTGATGATCGGCGACCAGCTCGCCACCGACATCCTCGCCGGCCGCCGCGCCGGCCTCGGCACCGTGCTGGTGACGACCGGCGTGCCCAACCCCGCATCGCCGGACATCGTGGCGGACCGCACCGTCGCGAGCCTCACCGAGCTCCTCGACGCCTGACCGGTGCCCCGGCCCCGGTGGCCTCTCGCGTTGCATCACGTCCGGTCGCGCAAGAGTGAGCGCCGCCGCCCCGCCGCTCCGCTAGTGTCTGCGGCGCGGCCCCCGGACGATTGCAGGGTGGCCCGCGTGAGCGACCGGCGCATTGCGAGGGACACGGGTCCCGCCACCGGTCGGGGGAGCCACCGATGTCGCCCGAAACCTCATCGCCCGCCGCCCGCCGGCAGCGTGTTCCGCGCCCGTACGCCTGTGCCGCTGCGACCGCGGCGCTCGCCGCTGCCGTGGTCGTCGCCACCCTCGGCGCCGCCCCGGCGCTGGCCGCCTCCACCGTGCCGGGCACGGACTGCCCGTTCTTCCCGCCCGACAACTGGTTCCAGGCCGACGTCAGCAAGCTTCCAGTGCACCAGCGCAGCCAGGCTTGGATGGACAACATGTCGTCCGACCGCAACTTGCACCCGGACTTCGGCCCCTCCTTCGGCGAGATCCCGGTGCCCTACGGCATCCCCATCACCATCGTCGACGGTGATCACAAGCGCGTCGAGGTGAAGTTCTTCTACGCCTCCCAGAGCGACCGCGTCCGCTATCCGCTCGGCGGCGACACCAAGGTCGAGGGCGGCCAGTACAAGGAGGGCGACCGCCACACGGTGATCGTCGACCGTGACAGCTGCACCCTCTACGAGACCTGGGCGACCTCAAAGAAGAAGGGCAAGTGGTCGGCGGGCTCCGGCGCCGTCTGGGACCTCGACAGCGACAAGCTGCGCAAGGACGGCTGGACCTCGGCCGACGCCGCCGGGCTGCCGATCCTGCCCCTGCTGCTGCGCTACGAGGAGGTGGCGGCCGGCAAGGTCGACCACGCCATCCGTTTCACCACCGACGTCACCGACAAGAGCTACCTCTGGCCGGCACGCCACCAGGCGGGCTCCGTCAACGACGCCGATTTCCCGCCGATGGGCGCCCGCTTCCGCCTCAAGGCCTCGTTCAAGATCTCCAAGACCCTGCGCAAGGACACCCAGGCGGTGCTGCGCGCCATGAAGAAATACGGCCTCGTACTCGCCGACAACGGCTCGCCCTGGTACTTCCAGGGCACGTCCGATACGCGCTGGAAGAACGGCCTGATGGACGAGCTGAAGCAGATCCCGGCCTCGGCCTTCGAGGCGGTCGACACCTCGTCGCTGATGGTCTCGAAGAACTCGATGCTGGTGAAGACGCCCGACTGACGGCGGATCGAGGCGCCCTGCGGCCACCGGCGCCTTGTCGCCCCGGCCCGCGTGGACTATAAGCCGGCCCGGTCCCGCACCCCTGGAGGCGGGCCACCGGGCGGCTTTGCCGTCCGGAACGAAGGCGGGCCGCCGTGGGCGGCCCGTTCGCGTCGGAGGGCGAGGTGCCCCCGGCGGACAACTCAAGCAACCGGAGTGACCCAATGGCTCAGACCTATGAGCTCGTGGCCACGGTGCGCGATCGGGTTGGTAAGGGGGCCGCTCGTGCACTGCGTCGCGAACACAAGATTCCCGCCGTCATCTATGGCGACGGCAAGACCGCCCTGCCGATCGCCCTTCCGAAGAAGGAAGTCTCGCTGAAGCTGCTCGCAGGCGGCTTCCTGACGACGGTGGCGACGATCGACGTCGGTGGCGAAAAGATCCGCGTGCTGCCGCGCGACTATCAGGTCGATCCGGTGCGCGATCAGCTCGTCCACATCGACTTCCTGCGCATCACCGCCGGCGACACCATCGCGGTCGAGGTGCCCGTGCACTTCCTCAACGAGGCGGCCTCGCCCGGGCTGAAGCGCGGTGGCGTGCTCAACATCGTCCGCCACGAAGTCGAGCTCGAGTGCCCGGCCGACGCGATCCCGGCCAACATCGAGGTCGATCTCACCGGCCTCGATATCGGCGATTCCGTGCACATCTCGGCGGTGAAGCTGCCCGAGGGCGTCACGCCGACGATCAGCGACCGTGACTTCACGATCGCAACGATCGCCGCGCCGGCCGTGCTCACGGCAGAGGAAGCGGCCGAAGACGCCGCCGCCGCGACCACCGCCTGAGGCCTGGCTACGCGTTCAACGAACGACGGCCGGCGGCGCCCTGCGGCGTCGCCGGCCGCTGACCCGGCCGGCGCCCGCCGCGGCATCGCCCGGCGGTGCTACGGGGACGTCTCGCGAGGAGACTGCGCGTGTTCCTGCTCGTCGGCCTCGGCAATCCTGGCCCGCGCTACGCGCTGAACCGCCACAATGTCGGTTTTCTCGCCGTCGACGCCGTGCACCGGCGCCACGGCTTCGGGCCCTGGCGGCAGAAGTTCTCCGCCGAGGTCGCCGAGGGGATGCTCGGCGGCGAGCGCACCATCCTCGTCAAGCCGCTCACCTACATGAACGAATCCGGTCGCTCGGTCGGCGAGATCGTCCGCTTTCACAAGCTCGCGCCCGGCGACGTGGTGGTGATCCACGACGAACTCGACCTGCCGCCCGGCAAGGTGCGCCTGAAGGTCGGCGGCGGCCACGGCGGCCACAACGGCCTGCGCTCCCTCACCGCCCACATCGGCGACGGCTACCGTCGCTTGCGGGTCGGCATCGGCCACCCCGGCGACAAGGCGATGGTGCACACCTACGTGCTGCACGATTTCGCCAAGTCAGACGCCGCCTGGCTCGATCCGCTGCTCGACGCCATCGCCGCCGACGCGCCGCTCCTGGCCGAGGGCAAGGACCAGACGTTCGCCAACCGACTTCACCTGGCGCTGTCACCGCCGAAGGGGCCGGTTGGCGAGGCGCGTCCGGTCCGGCCGCCGAAGCCGAAGGCCGGGGAGACCTCGGCGGAGGGGGCGGGCGCGGCAGGCGCCGATGATGCCCCCCCCGTGCAGCAGCCGGCGCCCGGCGCGCCTGCCACCGGACCCTTCGCCGCGCTGTCGAAGTTCGTGCGCGGCAAACGCTGATATCGCCTTGGACGCACGAAGGCCGGGCCGATTGCTCGGCCCGGCCTCGCGCCGGATGGTGTGGTCCGCGGAACCTCTTGCGAGATCTCCGGACCTCCGCTTCCGTCGTCGACTGTTACTGGGCGGGGGCCGGGGCCACCGGGGCGGCCGGGTTAGCCGGGGCCGGCGCCGTGGTGCGGGCCGGATCGTTCGCCGCAGTCGCGTCACGGCGCTCGATCGGCTCGAACTCCGGCAGCGCCTCGATCTGCTCGGAGCTCATGGAGAGCATCACGGAGCCGTCGTTGCCATCGATGGTCAGGTCCTGCCACGGCAGCAGCACCGACTTCTGGCCCATGCCGAGGAAGCCGCCGAAGCTCACCACGGCGCCGACGATGCGGCCTTCCTCGTCGATGACGAAGTCGTCGAGCGTGGCGAGATCCTCGCCGGCGGCGTTCTCGACCGGCTCACCCTGGAGCTCGGTGGCGAGCACGGTGCCCATCGGCTGGGTGCCGCCGACGATCGTCACGCGGTCGTCATCCATGGCCGCGCCGGTCGTGGCGGTGCCCATGGTGCCAGCCGTGCCGGTGGTGCCCATCGTGCCGGCCGTGCCGGTGGTGCCCATCGTCGCCGGATCATTGGCCTGACCCGTCATGGTCGGATCGTTCGACTGGCCCATCGAGCCCTGCTCACCCTGGGCGCCCTGGATCGGCCGGTTGTCGATCTGGCCCGGCACCGTGGTGTTCGGGTCAGGCGCGGCGCCGACGCCGGGCGCCTGCTCGGTGGCGGCGGGCGGCGTCGTCTGCGTCGTGGTGTCCTGAGCGAAGGCGAGAGGCGCAGCGGCAAGGCCAAAGCCAAGCACCGCGACAGACGTCGAACGAAGAAGAACGTTGCGCATGGCGGAACTCCCTTTCTTTAGTGGGCAA
>CAZDCR010000156.1:0-4474 GCA_964503995.1 uncultured Segnochrobactrum sp. | reverse complement strand
AGACGCCCCACTTCTCTTCCAGCATCTTGGAGAGCTCGGCGGCCTCCAGGACGGTGAGGTTCGACAGCTCGTCGACGAGCTTGCTGAGATCGGCCATTGTCTTGTCTTCCTGTATCGGTTCGTACCGTTGATCGGATCGGTGTCGGGAGACCGGCCTTATGCCGCCTCGTCCTTCTTGGCGTAGGCGGCGAGCACACGCGCCACCTGTCCGCCGGGTGCCTGCAGCACGCCGGCGATCCGCGTCGCCGGCGTCTTGATCATGCCGACCAGGCGAGCGCGGAGCTCGTCCAGCGACGGCATGGTCGCAAGCGCCTTGACGCCGTTCGCATCGAGCGTCGTCCGTCCGAGCGCCCCGCCGAGAATCACGAGCTTGTCGTTCGTCTTGGCGAAGTCGACGGCCACCTTGGGGGCCGCGACCGGGTCGTTCGAATAGGCGATCACCGTCGGACCCGTGAACAGGTCGGCGATGTGCGCGATGTCGGTGCCTTGAAGGGCGATCTTGGCAAGGCGGTTCTTCGCCACCTTCATGGACCCACCAGCCGCCTTCATCCGACCCCGAAGGGTCGACATCTGGGCGACCGTGAGGCCCTGATAGTGGGCCACGACCACCACGCCGGTGTTCTCGAACACCCCGTGGAGCGCCGTGACGAGCTCTCGCTTCTCCGCTCTTTCCACTTGCCTCACTCCGAATGGCGGCCGCCCTTGCGGCCGCCGCTTGCCTTGCCGGACGGCCAGCGGAAGATCCCGCGGGTCGGACGGCGCTCGGGAAGCCTGTCCCCTCGCGGGCGCCGAGGCGCCGCAAGGCAAAACGGTCTCGAACCTGGACTTGCGACCGGTACCGGGGCACCGTCCGCGCAGAACACGGTTCCGACCCGTCTCGTGCAGGCCCGTATGGCTTAGACCCGCGCTCGGAGGACCGGGCACGGGCACCTGCAGTCTCGGACAGGGGCGGGCCGGTCGGGTGCTTGCGCCTCCGGCGGCCCTAGCCCGCCACGGACGGATCCGCGGCGGGAATTCCTCATATAGGGCGCCGAACCGGCGCCGCCTCGTCGCGGGCGGACCCGCGACGACAGATCACACGATCACGACGCCGAGCCAGCTCCGGTGACGCTCGCCGGATCGACGCGCACGCCCGGGCCCATCGTCGAGGACACCGCGACCTTCTGCAGGTAGGTGCCCTTGGCACCGGCCGGCTTCGCCTTCACGACGGCGTCGGTCAGTGCCTTGATGTTGTCGGCGAGCGCTTCCGCACCGAACGAGGCCTTGCCGATACCGGCGTGGATGATGCCGGCCTTCTCGACGCGGAACTCGACGGCACCACCCTTGGCGTCGTTGACGGCCGTCTTAACGTCCATCGTCACCGTGCCGACCTTAGGGTTCGGCATCAGGCCGCGCGGACCGAGGATCTTTCCGAGACGGCCGACCAGCGGCATCATGTCGGGCGTGGCGATGCAGCGGTCGAACTCGATCGTGCCGCCCTGCACCTTCTCCACCAGGTCCTCCGCACCGACGATGTCGGCACCGGCGGCGAGAGCCTCCGCTGCCTTGTCGCCGCGGGCGAAGACGGCGACGCGCTGCGTCCGGCCGGTGCCGTTCGGCAGCACGCAGACGCCGCGCACCATCTGGTCGGCGTGACGCGGATCGACGCCGAGATTGAGGGCAACCTCGACCGTCTCGTCGAACTTCGCGGTCGCCCGCTCCTTGACGAGCTTCAGCGCCTCGGCGAGCGGATAGAGCTTGTCGCGGTCGATACCCTCGCGAGAGGCGCGGACGCGCTTGGCGATATTGGCCATCCCCGTCACTCCACCACCTCGAGGCCCATCGAGCGGGCCGAGCCTTCGATCATGCGCATCGCCGCGTCGACGTCGGACGCATTGAGGTCCTTCATCTTCGCCTGGGCGATGGTGCGCACCTGCTCCTTCGACACCTGGCCGGCGAAACCGCCCTTGCCGGGCGTCTTCGAGCCGGAGGTGATCTTCGCGGCCAGCTTCAGGAAGTGGCTGACCGGCGCCGTCTTGATCTCGAACGTGAACGACTTGTCCGAGAAATAGGTGATCACCACCGGGCAGGGCTGGCCCTTCTCGAGGTCCTGCGTGCGAGCGTTGAACTCCTTGCAGAACATCATGATGTTGAGGCCGCGCTGGCCGAGCGCCGGGCCGATCGGCGGAGACGGGGTCGCCGACCCGGCCTTCACCTGCAGCTTGATGTAGCCATCGATCTTCTTCGCCATCAAAAACTCCCGTTATGGTCGCCCGCGCATCGGGGCGACGGGGTCGGGCGGTACGGCCTCAGGGCGACGGCGATTGACGCCCCTGGCCTCCCGCCCCTCTTGAACCGACGATCGTCACCGTGGCTCGCGCCGCCGCCGACCGTCGGGCGGGCCGGACGCGAGGTCCGGCACCCGTCTCGCAATCCGGTCAGACCTTCTCGACCTGGCCGTACTCGAGCTCAACCGGCGTCGGGCGTCCGAAGATCGACACGTCGACCTTCACGCGGGCCCGCTCCTCGTCCACCTCGGACACGACCCCGCTGAACGAGGCGAACGGACCGTCGGAGACGCGAACCTGCTCGCCGATCTCGAAGGTGATCGAGGGCTTCGGCCGCTCCACGCCCTCCTGCACCTGGTGCAGGATGCGGCCAGCCTCCGCCTCGGTGATCGGCACCGGCCGGTTGTCCGAGCCGAGGAAGCCGGTAACCTTCGGGGTGTTCTTGATCAGGTGGTAGGCCTGATCGGTCATCTCCATCTTCACCAGCACGTAGCCGGGGAAGAACTTGCGCTCGGAATCGACCTTTCGGCCGCGGCGCACCTCCACCACCTTCTCCTTCGGGACGAGGATCTCCTCGAACAGATCCTGCAGCCCGGCCTGGCCGGCCTTCTCGCGGATCGATTCGGCGACCTTGTTCTCGAAGTTCGAGTAGGCGTGGACGATGTACCAGCGCTTCGCCATCGGCGTCTGTCTTCCCTCGCGAAGAGCGGTCAGCGGCCGAAGCCGAACAGGAAGGCGATCGCCCGGCTCATCGCCTGGTCCGCCAGGAAAAAGAAGATGCAGGCGACGAACACCATAATGAACACCATGACGGTCGTGATCGCAGTCTCGCGGCGAGTCGGCCACGTGACCTTGCCGACCTCCGTGCGGACTTGCTGGAGGAACGCGACCGGATTGGTTTTCGCCATCTCGACGAGCCTGCTCGAATGTGCGTCCGACGCCGGCCGTCGGGCCGACCTGCGAGCGAGCGCGGCATGAATGCGCGGATTCGCCCACGACTAAGCGGGCGCGCGACGAGTGGGCCGCACGCCCGACCGGAGCGCTCTACATATTCGCGACGGGCGACGAGTGCAAGCGCTTATGTGGCTCAGTCGTTCGATCGGCAGAGGGGGCCGTCGCCGCCACCCTGGCCACCGTCGGCCCGACAGCCGTTCGACCCGCCAATGTCGTGGTGGCCGGACCGCGCCGCCATGGTCGGGCGGCAGGCGGACGGATTACCTCGCCTTGCGCGCGCTTGGCAGGGGCGGGGGGACTCGAACCCACGGCCTGCGGTTTTGGAGACCGCCGCTCTACCAACTGAGCTACACCCCTAAAGCGGCGCGCGGGGGACTGCTTACTCCAGATCGCGGCGGTGGGCCAGAGGGTTTTGACCATTCCCGCACCGACCACGAAGAAGGCGTCAACTGGTGCTCGTGGCCCCTGCCTCGGCTACTCGCCGGTGCGCGGCGCCGCCCATATCAGCGCCCGCGCCTTCCAGCCCGCCAGAACGGACGCCGGCGGCAAGGTGCCGTCCGGCCCGTCCCAGCGACCGGCGAACACCACCGCGAGATTCGAATCAGGCCCCTCGAAACAGATCGCGGCGCCGGAGAATTCCTCGGCCCCGGCGACGCACCGAGCCTCGACCTCCGCCTCGGGGACGACGTCCGGGAAGGCGTCGCCGACGCGGTGGCCGAAGCTGTTCAGGATTGCCTTGCGCAGCACGGTGATGCGGTAGAGCGGCTGGCCCTCGCCGGCATAGACAGCCTCGGCGACGCGAACGCCCTTCTGGTTGACGAGGGCGACGCCCGGCATCGCCATGCCTTCCGAGCCAGCCTCGAACGCCTTCGCATCGAAGCGGTCCGACACGGCCGCCGCCTTGGCGAGGTCGAGTGTCGTGCCGGCGGCGATGGCGCCGAGGCCCTTCTCCGTCAGCACGACATCGTCGGCCGCGCGGGCCGCTCCCGCCGCGACGCCGACCGCGACGAGGATCGCCGCGCCGAGGACCCGTGCTGTTCGTGACGATCGCGCGCGTGACCCGCCCGCAGCCCGGATACCGTCGTTCATGCGCCGTCCCCCCGATTTCGGTGCGGCGCCTTGACCGGCGCTCTTGCTCGCTGTCGAGGCCGGAGGGTGGCGCCGGCTTCCCCCGCCGCCACCACCCTCCAGGCCTGTCGTCTTGTTACTCGATGATCTGGGCGACGACGCCCGCGCCTACCGTCCGGCCGCCC
>CAZDCR010000155.1:0-4543 GCA_964503995.1 uncultured Segnochrobactrum sp. | reverse complement strand
GCGGCGTTCGCCTCACTCGCAGTGGTTCAGCGGCGGCACGCGGCCGTAGAGCTCCTTGGTGAGGATGCGCGGCGTGCCGGTGGTGGCGCCGACATAGATCGACTTGCCGGTCTTGTCGGAGGTCTTCGGCGCCTGGCAGTTCTTGAAGAAGCTCTTCTCGCACGGATAGGGGCCGACGATCTGGAAGCCGACCTTGGCGGTCGAGGGATCGCCGGTGGTGATCGGGCAGGAGCAGACGATCTCGCCCTTGGCAACCTTGCCGAGTCCGGGGAATTCCTGGCCCTGCGTGCTGCGGAAGCAGATGCCGCCGTCGCACTGGGCGTAGGCGCCATTGGAGGTCTCGGCCGGGCAGGTGTAGATCGCCTGGTCGCCACCCTTTTTCTTCACCGAAGGCGGCAGGCTGTAGGTCGACACCATGTAGCCGTTGCCGACGCCGTCCGCGTTGATGTCGCAGACGTTGCCCTCCTTGGTGTTGAACGGCAGCGAGATGCTGTCGCCCTTCTCGACGTCGCACTTGCAGTAGGCGACGCCGTCGAAGACGAAGCAGCGCGCCGTGGCGCAGAGCGCATAGGTCTGGTTCTCGCAGATCTGGAAGCCCTTGGACGTCGTCGCCGTCGCCTCGGTGGCGGCGAACGGCGCGGTGGGCGCCAGCACCGAGAGCGCGCCGAGGAGGGCCAACGACCAGAGCACCGGCCGCAGCGAATTCTTTATCGAAATCAGAAATTTCATCATTTTCTTTACTCCCGCGGCCGCACAGGCCGTCTCAGGCCCCCACCCTATACGGCGTGGAGGGGAAAGTCCGTCGCAGCACCCTGCAGATCCGGGGTCCGGCCGGCACAGGCCAGCCGGACCGGGGTCGCTCACTCACAGTGGTTGAGCGGCGGCACCTTGCCGTAGAGGGTCTTGGTCGACAGCCGGGCCGAGCCGGTCGGCGCGCCGACATAGATCGTCGAGCCGGTGTCGTCGTTGGCGACCTTGCCCTTGCAGTACTTGAAGAAGCTCTTCTCGCACGGGTACGGGCCGACGATCTGGTAGCCGGTCTTCGCCGTCGACGGATCGGCGGTGGTGATCGGGCAGGAACAGACGATCTCGCCGCCCTTCAGCTTGCCGAGGCCGGGGAACTCCTGGCCCTGGGTGCTGCGGAAGCAGATGCCGCCGTCGCACTGCGCATAGGCGCCGGTGGAGCTCTCGGCCGGGCAGGTGTAGAGCGCCTGGTCGCCGCCCTTCGTCAAGCTCTTCGGCAGGCTGAAGGTCGACACCATGTAGCCGTTGCCGACGCCGTCGGCGTTGACCGAGCAGACGTCGCCGCCCTTGTAGGTGAGCGGGATGCTGACGCTGTCGCCCTTCTTGACGTCGCACTTGCAGTAGGAGACGCCGTCGAAGACGAAGCACTTCGCCGTCAGGCAGAGCGCGTAGGTCTGCTTCTCGCAGACGATCAGCGGCGACTTGGCGGACGGCGCGGACTCGGTGGCGGCGGCGACGGTGCCGATGGAGCCCGTCGCGAACAGGGCCAGAAGGACGACGACGAGCCCGCACGACCACAGGGTGGCACGCAGGTTCGAGAACGCGGACGTGGACATGGCGGAACTCCCCCTACGCCGGAAAACGGCGGTGACGGGAACCTACGGACGGTGGGGTGGAAAATCTTCGCCGATCCGCTCCGAAATTTCTGCGACCGGGCGCCGTACATCCGCTTATCCCTCCATTGCGAGTTTTAATGAGCCCTCGCGCCTCGATCCGCGGACAATTGCCGCAATCCCGATCCCGGCGGTGAACCAGAGGCGGACCTCCATGTCGAACCCGAAACCCTTCCTGCGCGCGGCGGCCCTCGCGGCGTCGCTCGGTGCGGTGCTCACCCTCCTGCAGCCGGCGGCCGCCGAGACGACGCTGAAGCTCGCGCACGCCTCGAGCGCCGGCAGCCTCATCAACAAGGCGGCGGAGATGTTCGCCGAGAAGCTCAAGGCGGAGAGCGGCGGCTCGCTGACGGTGCGCATCTATCCGGATGCCCAGCTCGGCGACGAGGGCCCGATCGCCGATGGCGTCGGCGCCGGCTCGATCGACATCGGGCTTGGCGGCGTCGCCGACGCGATCGACCCGAAGCTCAACGTCGTGACGCTGCCGTTCCTGTTCGCCGACGCCAAGGCCGCCCACGCCTTCCTCGACGGCCCGGTGGGCAAAGAGGTGTTCGCCACCGGCGGCGACAACGGCTTCCACATGCTGGGCGCGCTCGATTCCGGCTTCCGCCAGTTCGCCACCATCGACAAGCAGATCGTCGTGCCCGAGGACATGGCCGGCGTGAAGCTGCGCACGCCACCGAACCCGGTGATCCTCGCCACCATGAAGGCGCTCGGCGCGCTGCCGCAGTCGATCCCGTTCTCGGAGGTCTACACGGCGCTGCAGTCGCACGTCGTCGACGGCGTCGAGCCGGAGCTGCGCGATTTCTACGACCAGAAGTGGTACGAGATCGTCAAACACGTCTCGCTGTCGAACTACATCTGGACGCCGAACTACTGGTTCATGAACAAGGCCCGCTATGACGGCCTGACCGAGGCCGAGCGCGCCGCCGTCGACAAGGCCGCGGCCGAGACCACCGTCTGGTACCGGGCCGAACTCGGCGGCGTCTATGACGGCGTCATCGCCGAGCTGAAGGGCAAGGGCATCGAGATCGAGGCGATCGACCCGGCGCCCTTCCGCGCCAAGGTCGACCCGGTCTACGCCCAGTTCGGCCAGGAGTGGGGCGCCGACTTCGTCGCCAACGTCCGCAAGGCCGCGGCAGGCCAGTAACCGCCGCCGCCGGCCAGTAACGGCCGCTGCAGGCCAGCACCGCCGCTGCCGGCCCATGGCGGGCCGGTCGTCTCCCGGATCGATGAGCCGTCGCGCCACCAGCGCGGCGGCATCGCCGTCCCGCCACTGCCCGAGGTCCGCATGTCCGACACCGCCGGCTCCCCGGGCGCGCCCGCCGGCAGGCCGCGCCGGATCCTGGCCGGCCTGCTCGCCGCCGCCGGCGTCGCCGCCTTCGCGGTGACGCTCGCGAGCACGCTCGCCGGCATCCTCGCCCGCTACTTCTCCGTCGCCGGCTTCGAGTGGTCGTTCGAGCTCGCCGGCATCGCCTTCCTGTGGACCACCTTCCTCGGCGTCGCCTATGCGGAGCTGCGCGGCGACAACGTCGCGTTCTCGCTCGTCGTCGACGCGGCGCCGGCGCGCGCCCGCAAGGCGCTCTCGGTCGTCTCGGCGCTGGCGCTGCTCGTCGTCGCCGGCGCGCTGCTGGCGAGCGGGCTCGCCGTGCTGCAGCGCTCGGGGCTCGTGCCGACGCCGCTCCTGCGCTGGCCGGGAGCCGTCTCCTCGCTGCCGCTGATCGTCTTCGCGGTGGCCGCCGTCGCGATCGCGCTCGCCCGCCTCGCCGGCTTCCTGCGCCGCTCGCCCTCGGAGGCGCCGCGCCGATGACGGTGGTGCTCCTCATCGGCGGCTTCATGGTCGCGCTTCTCGCCGGCATCCCGGTGGTGTGGGCGATGGGGCTCGCGAGCCTCGTTGCGCTGACCTTCGGCGACCTCGGCATGCCGCTCGCCTGGTTCGCCCAGCAGACCATCCGCGGCGCCGATTCGATCTCGCTCGCCGCCGTGCCGCTGTTCCTGTTCGCCGCCGAACTGATGAACCGCGGCGGTCTGACGCGCCGCATCATGGCGGTGGCCGCCCACGTCTTCGGCCGCTTCACCGGCGGCCTCGGCCTCGTCAACGTCGCCACCGCCTTCGTCTATGGCGGCGTCAGCGGCTCGGCCACCGCCGACACCGGTGCGGTCGCCGGCGTGATGATCCCGGCGATGGAGGAGAAGGGCTATCCGCGCGCCTTCTCCGCCGCCGTCACCGCCGCCTCCGGCACCCTCGGCATCATCGTGCCGCCGAGCGTCGTCTTCATCATCTACGGCGTCGTCACCAACACCTCGATCGCCGGGCTGTTCGTCGCCGGCATCCTGCCGGGGATCCTGCTCGCCGCGAGCTTCATGGTGACCACCTGGATCATCGGCCGCCGCCGCGGCTACCGCGGCGAGGAGACCCGGGCCGACGCAGCCACGATCGCCCGCGACACCATCCAGGCGCTGCCGGCGCTCGCCATGCCGGTGCTGCTGCTCGCCGCCATCCTGACGGGCCTCACCACGACCACAGAGGCGGCGGCGCTCGCCGTCGTCTACGCCTTCGTCGTCGGCACGCTCGTCTACCGCGAGCTGCCGCTGTCGGCGCTGTGGCCGTCGGCGGTGGAAACCTTCGCCACCACCGGCGCGATCATGATGATCATGGCGCTCGCCACGCCGTTCGCCTGGATCCTCACCGTTGAGCAGGTTCCGGCCGACGTCGCCGGCTGGCTGACGGCGCTCGACGTCTCGGACGCCGCCCGCATCGCGCTGATCATCGCCGTTCTCGTCTTCGTCGGGCTGTGGATCGACCTCGGCCCGGCGCTGATCGTGCTCGCACCCATCCTGACCCCGATCGCGCTCGCGAGTGGCCTCGGGCCGTTCCAGACCGGCGTGATCTTCACGGTAGCGCTCGG
>CAZDCR010000154.1:0-4565 GCA_964503995.1 uncultured Segnochrobactrum sp. | reverse complement strand
GGCCGGAGACGTTGATGACGTCGTCGACGCGGCCGGTGATCCAGTAGTAGCCGTCGGCGTCGCGCCGGCAGCCGTCGCCGGTGAAGTAGGCGCCCTTGTAGGTCGAGAAGTAGGTGGTGACGAAGCGCTCGTGGTCGCCATAGACGGTGCGCATCTGCCCCGGCCAGCTATCGGTGAGGATGAGGTTGCCCTCGCAGGCGCCCTGCAGTTCCTTGCCTTCCGCATCGACCACCGCCGGCTGCACGCCGAAGAACGGCCGGGTCGCCGAGCCGGGCTTCAGCGGCGTCGCACCGGGCAGCGGCGTGATCAGGATGCCGCCGGTCTCGGTCTGCCACCAGGTGTCGACCACCGGGCAGCGGGCGTCGCCGACGACGTTGTAGTACCAGAGCCAGGCCTCCGGATTGATCGGCTCGCCGACCGAGCCGAGGATGCGCAGGCTCGTCCGCGAGGTCTTCTTCACCGGCGCGTCGCCGGCGCCCATCAGGGCGCGGATCGCCGTCGGCGCGGTGTAGAAGATGTTGACCTTGTGCTTGTCGATGACTTCCCAGAACCGGCTGTTCGTCGGCGAGGTCGGGATGCCCTCGAACATCAGCGTCGTCGCGCCGTTCGCCAGCGGCCCGTAGACGATGTAGGAGTGACCGGTGACCCAGCCGACGTCGGCCGTGCACCAGTAGATCTCGCCGGGCCGGTAGTCGAAGACGTACTGGTGCGTCATCGAGGCATAGACGAGATAGCCGCCGGAGGTGTGCAGCACGCCCTTCGGCTGGCCGGTCGAGCCGGAGGTGTAGAGGATGAACAGCGGATCTTCCGCGTTCATCTCCGCAGGCGGGCACTCGGCGGCGACGTTCTCGGCCGCCTCGTCGTACCAGACGTCGCGACCGGGGGTCATCGCCACCTTGCCGCCGGTGCGGCGCACGACGATGACGGTCTTGCAGCCAGTCACCTTGGCCAGCGCCGCGTCGGCGTTCGCCTTCAAGGGCACCGGGCGGCCGCCGCGCAGGCCCTCGTCGGCGGTGATCAGGAGCTTCGAGCGGCAATCGGCGATGCGGCCGGCGAGGCTGTCAGGCGAGAAGCCGCCGAACACCACGGAATGGATGGCGCCGATCCGCGCGCAGGCGAGCATCGCATAGGCCGCCTCCGGGATCATCGGCAGGTAGATCGTCACCCGGTCGCCCTTGGCGACGCCGTGCGCCTTCAGCACGTTGGCGAAGCGGCTGACGTGTTCCTTCAGCTCGCGATAGGTGATGACCTTGTGGTCCTTCGGGTCGTCGCCTTCCCAGATGATCGCCGGCTGGTCGCCCTTCGTCGCGGCATGGCGGTCGACGCAGTTGGCCGAGACGTTCAGCGTGCCGTCCTCGTACCAGCGGATCGCGACGCGGTGCGGGTCGAAGGAGGTGTTCTTCACCTTCGTGTAGGGGCGGATCCAGTCGATGCGCTTGCCGTGCTCGCCCCAGAAGCCGTCGGGGTCGCGGATCGAGCGCTCATACATCGCCCGGTAGCCGGCCTCGTCGACGAGGGCGGAGGCGGCGACGTCCGCCGGCACGGGGATCACGGTGTCGGTCATCGAGGGCTCCTCCCCACGGCACCGTTTGCGGCGCCCCTTCAGTCTCATTTGGGCGAATTATATGCGCGGCGCGCGCACGGCCGTCCACCGCCGCGAGGCTCGACTTTGGTCGCCCGTGCGCGTTGGCCGCAATGTCCGGGCGAGATCCCCGCCCGTCCTTGCGGTGGATCAAGCGGGACGCGGCGGCGGGCTCATCCCTTCGTCGTACCCGGTGCCCGCGCCGATGCGACGAAGGCGGCGAGGTCGCGGTCGAAGCGCTCGGGCGCCTCGAGGAAGGGCGAGTGGCCGGCATCCTCGTAGATCGCGAGCCGCGCGCCGCGCCACAGGCGAGCGTGGTGCTCGGCCATCGTCGTCAGCGTGACGCGGTCGCGGCCGCCATGAACGACGAGGCCCGGCAGCCCGAGGCGGGCGATCAGGTCGTCGTTGTCGAGTGGCGAGCGCTTGAACAGGCCGCGGCGCACGAACGGCGGCACCATCGCGTTGTAGCCGAGCATCAGGCAGAACTCCTCGGCGCTCGGCTCGTCCGCCATGCAGGCGCGGATGAAGCCCGACAGCGCCGCGACGCTCTCGGCCGCGTCGTCGGAATAGAAGCCGCCGAGCAGCGGCAGGAACGCGTCGCCGCGGAACTTCAGCATCTCCGACCCGATCTTCGACGAGCCGGCGACCATGACGAAGCCGCCGAGCGCGGTACTGCCGGCGACGCGCAGATAGTCGAGCGTGACGATGGTGCCGTAGGACCAGCCGACCACCACCGGCCGGTCGAGGGCGAGGGCGTCGATCACGGCGGCGACGTCGGCCGCCCACAGCGCCCCGTCGTCGTAGCCCGCCTCCGGCTTGTCGGAGAGGCCGTGGCCGCGCAGGTCGAGGCGGACGAGACGGTGGCCGGCGAGGCGGCCGTCGTCGAACTGGCGGCGCCACGAGAGCCGGCTCTGGCTGAAGCCGTGCAGGAACAGGATCGGCGGCCCGGCCGGATCGCCCGCTTCCTCGACATGCAGGCCGCAGCCGCCGCCCCCGATGACCCTGTGCGTCCGCATCCCGCTCGTCCTCTCCGCATCATCCGCCACAATAGCGACGCGGTGTCGGGCTCATCGTCAAGCAGCCGGTGATCCGGCCGGGTACGGCACGTTGCGTTTTCCGTGCTCCGGCCTAATCTCCGGCCGCGGTGCGCGCGATCGGGGGCGGTCGACGAACCGGCTGCTGCCTTTGCCGCCGGGGGTGGCAAGGGCCTTTCGTCACTTGCCGCTGGTGGCGGCATCATAATTCCGGGAGTTTTTCTCCATGAAAATCGCACTCTTGGCGGCCTCGCTCGGGCTCGCCGTCGCTTCGACGTCGGCGTTCGCCCAGGACGCTGCCGCGCCCGCCGCGCCGGCGCCGCAGGGTGGCCCGCCGATCCAGCTGATGTTCGTGCAGCAGGCCGCCGGCATGACGTTCGACGGCGACCGCACGCTGACGCTGACCGGCGTCGCGCCGGCCACGACCTTCTTCTCCGACCGGCCGCAGCGCATGGTCGGCCACATCAACCAGGACCACTTCGTCAAGCTGTGGGGCGCCGAGAAGGACGGCTTCAAGGCCGATCCGCCGAATGCCGCGATCTCCCTCGTCAACGACAACGGCCAGCCGATCGTCATCGAGATCGAGGACGTCGAGGCGGCCTCGGCCGATTCGCTCACCTACACGATCAGCGTGCTCGAGGGCGAGCTGCCGGCGACTGGCGGGGCCGTGGCCCTGTTCATCGACCCGTGGGTCGCGCACGGCGGCGGCTGGGGTGGCGGCTGGCACGGTGGCGGCTGGGGCTACCACGGTCCGGGCTGGGGTGGCGTGGCGGCCGGTGTGGCCGTCGGTGCCGCGGCAGGTGCTGCGATCGGCGCTGCGGCGGCTTCGCCGACCGTCGTGGTGGCGCCGCCGCCGGTCAACTGCGCCTACAGCCCCTACTACAACCAGCCCGTCTGCAAGGGCGTGGTGTACTGAGCATCGGAGTGACCGCCCGCGTCCCGCGCGTGCCGCTCTCCTGACGTGATCCGCAGGGCCCCCGCTTCGGGGGCCCTGTTCGTTTCAGCGATCCGTGACGAGTGCAGATGTCACGGGCGCAGGCGCCACTGGTGCAGGCGTCACTGGTGCAGGCGTCACTGGTGCAGCTTCAGCGCCATCGCCTCGATGTAGGTGAGCTGGAACAGGTCGCCCGGCTGCACGCCGGCCATGTCGCCGGCGACCTCGTCGTTGGCGGCCGGCATCGTACGGACGAGGCCGTCGGCGCCCTTGAACATCACCGTGCGCGCTGCCGGGTCCACCTCCACCAGCATGGCGTTCTCGACCACCTGGGTGGCGAAGAAGTTCTCCGGCAGGGCCACGCCGAACACCGAGGCGTCGACGACGTCGGTGTCGAGGCGGCCGATCGTGCCGGTCTGCGCCTTCTCGAGGTCGATGACGGTGCCCGGCACGACGGAAACGTCGACGTGGTCGTTCGGGCGCACCTGCTCGAGGCCGACGACGAAGGGCGCCACGGCGTAGGCGAACTGGTTGCCGTTCTGCGCCTTGACGATCACCTCGCGCGTCGGCAGGTCGACCTTCACCACGGTGACGATGAAGGACTGCACCGCCACCGTGCCGATGCCGGGAATGGTCAGCGAGGTGACGGCTGCGAGCGCGGCGGAGGCGCCGCCGACGAGGAGCGCGGCGGCGAGCGCGAAGGCAGTACGGCGGCGGGCGGGCTTCATCGGCATGGTTGATCCTCGTGCGACGGTGGCGGGATGACGCTGCCGCCATCAAGCAACCGCACGGCGGGCCGTCAATCGATTCGGCGGGTGCCGCGGCGCCCGCGTGGTGTTCGTCGCCAATCCCCCTTCTTCCGTCCTTCTTTTCGTTCCGCCCTGCTCGCCGCCTCTCTCCCGGTCCTTCCCCCTCCGTCGTCATTCCCGGGCTTGTCCCGGGAACCCATCCCTCTCCCCGCGCACCGCGCCCAAGACCCAGCGCCCTCGCCCGCGGCAGCGTCGCATGGGTTCCC
>CAZDCR010000153.1:0-4596 GCA_964503995.1 uncultured Segnochrobactrum sp. | reverse complement strand
CAGCGTGTCGGGGTCGACCTGCTGCGACGGATCGGTCGGCAGGTCGGCGACCATGTCGCCGTCGGCGTCCTGGTAGCGGCTGTCGAGCTTGAACTCGGCGAACGCCGGTCCGGCGATCAGGCTGGACATCAGCAAAGCTGCCACGAGCGTCTTCATCGGCCACCTCGTCGGTTGGGAACGTAAGGGCCTGCCTAGTCGGCTCGCATCACAGTCGTGTGACACGCCGGCAAAGCGACATTTTCCTGTCATGGTGTGGTAGCCGCGGGAAAGTCTGCCGGGATCGACGCGAATGGCACCATCACCGCTCGATACACCGGAGGGCAAACGCCGCGTCGTGCGGACATTGCTGTTCGTCTCGCCGTTCGGCTTCGCGCTCGCCTACGTCCTCGCCTGGGTCCAGGGCGCCGAGCCGCGGCTGGCGCTGCTCCTCGGCGGCGTGATGCTCTCCGGCACGCTGGCCGCCGCCGCCCTCATCCACGTCGCCGGCTCCAACGCGCGCTACGCGCTGGTGGCGATCGCCATCCTGCGGCTGTTCATGCGGCGGTAGGGGGCGAGCCAGTCCGCAGCTGCAGACGCGATAGACGGGTTTCCGGTGCTTTTCCGCGCGCCGGCGCCGTGCCAGACTGCCGGCGTGCTGCTGCAGGTCCGCCGGACGGGCCCCGCAACGGCGCACGGGGGGCGCGGATCGGGGGAGTTCCAGCGCAATGACGACGGCCGTCTATGCCTACAGCTATGTCGTGGATCTCGACGGTAGTGGCCAGATCACCGAGGTCCGCGCCGGCGGCGACCTCGATTTCGACAGCGAGGACCTCGCTGTCGGAGATCCCGTGCTCTTCGATGACAATCCGTGGCTCTATGTCGGCCAGTCCGACCTCGGCGAGCCCTATCTGACCAACCTCGCCGAAAGCCCGTTCTTCTTCCTGTCGAACACCCTCTACCAGGTCGGCGACTATCCCGCCGGCTTCAACGAGACGACCTACGTCCCCTGTTTCCTCGCCGGGACCCGCATCGCCACGCCCGAGGGCGGCGTGGCAGTGGAGACCCTGCAGCCGGGCGACCTCGTGCTCACCGCCGACGGGCGATCTGTGCCGGTTCGCTGGATCGGCCGACGCGCGCTCGCGACACCGTTCGTCCCGGCGCCGCAGCGGCCGGTGTGTATCGCCGCCGGCGCCCTCGGGGACGGCCTGCCGGCCCGCAACCTGCGCCTGACGCCCGACCACGCCCTCTTCCTCGACGGCCTCCTCGTGCAGGCCGGTGCGCTGGTAAACGTCGCCGCCGTCCGCCGCATGAGCGCGGGCGAGCTCGGCCCCCGCTTCGAAGTCTTCCACATCGAAACCGCCGCCCACGAGCTCATCCTCGCCGAGGGGGCGCCTGCCGAGACCTTCCTCGCCCACGTCGGCCGCCACCGCTTCGACAACCGCGCCGAGGACGAGGCCTCCTCGGCCGCCACCGGCGCGGACATCGACGAGATGGCGCTGCCTCGCATCAAGTCCGCCCGGCAGCTGCCGACCGCGCTCCGCGAACGCCTGGCGGTGCGCGCTTGCGCCCCCCGACCGGGAGCAACCGTCGCTGCGTGAGCACCGGAGGGTGCGGCGCTCCGCTATCCGCCCGGGATTGTCGTCCCGGCGGAGCTGCTCGAGGCGATGGACCGCAATTCCCGCGTCGTCCGCGACGTGCGGCGCTGCCTGCCGGGGTGCGCCTCGTCGTCGGGGCGCAGTGCCGGTGCAGGCACGCCGGTGCGGGGCCTTGCGATCTCGCGCCCGCCGTGCCCCACTTGAGACCGTTCCCGCCGCCCGCGAGCCCCTGCATGATCCTCACCGACCGCGAGATCCGCCACTCGATCGACACCGGCTCCATCTCGATCTCGCCGATGCCGTCCGACGAGGCGTTCGCGCCGACGACGGTGGACCTGACCCTGCATGGCCGCCTCAAGGTGTTCCGCCCGGCCGCGCCCGGCGACGACGCGCCGCTCGACCCCGCCGGCCCCGGCTACGTCTTCGCGGAGGTGGTCGAGAAGATCGCCGAGGACGTCGAGATCGGCGCGGAGGGCTTCGTTCTCGCCCCGCAGCAGCTGGTCCTCGCCTGGACGCGCGAGCGCGTGCTGATCCTGCCGAGCGGCCGCGTCGTCGGACGGCTCGAGGGCAAGAGCGCGCTCGCGCGGCTCGGGATGGCGGTTCACGTCACCGCGCCGACCATCCACGCCGGCTCCTCGGGCCAGATCCAGCTCGAGATCGTCAACCACGGTCCACGGCCGATCCTGATGCGCGCCGGCATGCGCATCTGCCAGATCATGTTCGAGCAGACCCTCGGCGTGCCCGAGAAGGGCTACGGCGGCCAGTTCCGCGGCCAGCGCGCCTGAGAAGGGAGACGCCCGCCGGGCGACGCCACGCGGCGTTGCGGCGAGGGTGGCCGCCACCGGTCTACCCGCCGATCCAGTACGCCCGCCGCCGACGGCCCCGCCCGTTGCTTGGCCGCCCCGCCGCTTCTGTCGTATCCTGTCGGCCACGGCCCTGTCCGCACCCCGAGGAGCGGCGATGAACTTCCCCGCGCTGAAGATCGAGCCCATCACCATCGACGCCTTCCTGGCGCTCCTCGACCGCTGCCCGGAGACGGAGCGGTGGGAGCTGGTGGATGGCTTCGTCGTGACGATGATGACGCGCGGCACGCCGAGCCACAGCATCGTCGGGCTCAACATCGCGAGTGCCTTGAAGGCGGCGGTGCGCCCGCGCGGCTGCTGGGCGATCCCCGATGTCCTCGTCCGCCACGCGGAACGGGACGACATGACGGTGGCGCCGGATGTGCTCGTCCGGTGCGGGTCAGCGGACAAGAACGTCGCCCCCATCGACGATCCCGTCGTTGTCGTCGAGGTCCTCTCCCCCTCGACGATGGTCTACGACCGTGCGACCAAGTTCGCTTTCTACCAGTCGCTCCCGACGGTCGCCCACATCGTCCTGGCCTACCAGGACGAGCGCCGCGTCGAGGTCTTTTCGCGCGGTGTCGCCAACAACGACGGCGCCACCGACTGGTCCTATGCCGCGCTCACCCATCCCGCCGACGTGGTGGCGCTGTCGGCGCTCGACTTCGCGATGACGGTGGCCGACGTCTACGACGGCGTCACTCTCCCGGCGCCCGGCGCCGCACGGTCCAGCGCCACGGAGCCCGGCGCCGCCGCCACCACCGCCGGAGCCGCCACCGCGTGAACGCCGGCCCGTCGCCCGCCGAGCGCCTCGCCGCCATCCGCGCCGGCGGCAAGCCGGCGCTCGCCCGCGCGCTGGCCGCCATCGAGACCGACGGCGACGGCGCCGCACTCGCCGCCCTCCTCGACGCCGCAGCATCCGCCCCCGGCGGCCACGTCATCGGCCTCACCGGTCCGCCCGGCGTCGGCAAGTCGACGCTCACCGCCGCGCTGTTGAAATTCTTCCGTGCGGCCGGCGACAGCGTTGCGGTCCTCGCCGTCGATCCGTCCTCGCGGCTGACCGGCGGTGCGCTGCTGGGGGACCGCACCCGCATCCGCACCGACCCCGCCGATGACGGCGTCTTCATCCGCTCGATGGCCGCGCGGGATCGCCTGGGCGGCCTCTCCGACCACGCGGTCGCCGCCACCGTGCTGATGCGCGCCGTGCGCGACCGCGTCGTCGTGGAAACCGTCGGCGTCGGCCAGTCGGAGGGGGATGTCGCCGCCGTCGCCGACACCCTCGTGCTCTGCATTCAGCCGGGTTCGGGCGACAGCCTGCAGTTCATGAAGGCGGGCGTGATGGAGCTTCCCGACATCGTCGTCGTCACCAAGGCCGACATGGGTGCCCCCGCCCGCCGCGCCCGCGCGGACGTCGAGGGGGCGCTGTCGCTCGGCCATACCGGCGGCCCGCCGCCCGCCGTCGTGCTCGTCTCCGCCGCCACCAGCGAAGGCCTCGACGAGCTCGCCGCCGCCATCGCCGCCCACCGTAACCGGATGGTCACCGGCGCCGCGACCGCTGCCGCCCCCGGTCCTCCCGCCGCCCTTGCCGCCGGCTCTGCCGGCAGCCGCCGCGCCGCACAGCCCCGCCTCTGGCTCGCCGACGCCGTCCGCACCCGCTTCGGCACCCGCGGCCTCGCTGTCACCGATCTCGACGAGGCGCTGTCCGCCGCCGGCGGCCCGTTCACCGCCATCGCCGCCGTGACGCGCCGTCTCGCCGGCAAGCTCGGCGCCTGAGGGGAGGGGGAGCCATGACGGAGCCCGCTGCCGACCCGTCTGCCGACACCAATCCACCTCCCGGCGACACCGCCACCTCCCACACCGGCGCCTGCCATTGCGGCCGCGTGAGCTTCACCGCCCGTGGTGCGCCGCTGTCGACCGGCTGGTGCCACTGCACGATCTGCCGGCGCACCACCGGCGCCCCGGCGCTCGCCTGGGTCACTTTCCCGCGCGACGCCGTCGCGATCTCCGGCGCCCCCGCCACCTATCGCTCGAGCCCCGTCGGCGAGCGCGTGCTGTGCCCCGTCTGCGGCGCCCAGATCGCCTACCGCGGCGACGGCTCGCCCACCATCGACCTCAACGCCGGCGTCTTCGACCACCCCGAGCGCTACCCACCCGCCGCCCACGGCTTCTACACCGACCAC
>CAZDCR010000152.1:0-4883 GCA_964503995.1 uncultured Segnochrobactrum sp. | reverse complement strand
TGTGACTGGCTGGCGCTGCGCGAGCCGGCGGACGGAGCCGCGCGCAGCGCCGCCCTCGTCGCCTCAGTTGCGGCGTTCGCATCTGGCGCCAAGTCCTTGACGGTGCTGGATCTTGGCGCCGGTACCGGTTCGACGCTGCGGGCGCTCTCGCCGCATCTGCCGACGGCGCAGCGATGGGTGCTGGTCGATCACGACGCCTCGCTGGTCGCGGCGGGGAAGCACGTTCTCGCAGCGTGGGCAGAGACCGCCGCGCGGACGGACGGCGCGGACGAAGCGGGCTCGGCAGACCCGGCCGGTCGCGATCAAGACGGTCCCGCTGCCGGCAAAGACGACGGTCTGACGCTGCGCGTCGGCGGCCAGCCTGTCGCCGTCTCCTGGCGGCAGGCTGACCTCGCCCGGGCGGACTGGCCGGCACTGCTCGACGGCGTCGACCTCGTCACCGCCTCGGCGCTGTTCGACCTTGTCTCCGCGTCCTTCATCGACGGCTTTGCGACTGCTGTGGCGGCGGCCGGTGCGGCGGTCTATGTGGCCCTCGACGTCGACGGGACGGCGGAGTGGTCACCCGCCCATGCCGACGACGCGGCGGTGGCGGATGCCTTCCGCCGCCACCAGGGCATCGACAAGGGCTTTGGGCCGGCACTCGGCCCCGAGGCGACGGCGGTTCTGGCGCGCGCCCTGGAGGCCCGCGGTTATGCCGTCCGGACGGAGAAGAGCCCGTGGAGGCTCCGATCGGACCATGCCGGGCTGATCACGGCGCTGGCGGCAGGCTGGGCCGACGCCGCCGGCGCGGCCGGCCTCGACGAGACTGTCGTGGGTCGCTGGCTCGCCGCCCGCCGCACAGCGACGGGATGCGTCATCGGCCACACCGACCTGTTCGCGGTGCCGCCGGCGCGCTGAGGTCGGACGACACGGTCACCCCGCCTCCGGACCTCCCCCGCGGCTAGGTCTCAGCCCGCCGAGGGCAGCATCCGCGCCAGCACCCCGTCGTGGCGGACGAAGCGATGATAGAGCGCGGCGGCGATGTGGATGAGCACGAGCCCACCCATCACCAGCCCGGCAGTGGCGTGCCAGCCCAGCAGCGTGTTCGCCAGCGCCTCATTCTTCGCAACGATCTCCGGCAGCTGGAAAAGCCAGAAGACGGTGATCGGCGCGCCGTAGGCGGAGGTGCCGACCCATCCGACGATCGGCATCGCCAGCAGGAACAGGTAGAGCAGCCAGTGGACCGCGTGCGACAGGCCGAGCTGCCAGCGTGGCAGCGACGGCTCCGGCGGCGGCGCGCCGGCGAACAGCCTGTAGGGCAGCCGGATCAGCACCAGGACGAGGATGACGAAGCCAAACGAGCGGTGGAGGTCAAACAGCGTGTTCTGGACCGGCCCGCTCGGCGCGTTGCTCATCGCGATCGCGAGCGGGATCGCGGCGATCACCGCGATGGCCGTCAGCCAGTGCAGCACCCTGGCCGTTGGCGAGTAGACCGCGGCTGTCATCGTCATCTCCTCCGGAAGCGGCGTCGCGGGCTGCCGCGAGATCGCAATCGAACAACACGTCCCCGTCGGCGAGCACGTGCACGCGGGTCGGCGGGCGCAGGGCGTCGGTGAGGGCCGAGATTTCCGGCAGGCGCAGGCCTTCGGTGCCCGAACCGATGATGAGCGGGGCGACGGTGACGTAGAGGCGATCGACCGCGCCGGCGGCGATGAAGCCCGACACCGTCTGTGCGCCGCCCTCGACGAGGATGCGCCTCAGGCCGCGCGCCGCCAGCGCCGCCACGACGGCGTGCGGGTCGAGACGTCCGTCGGCACCGGCGGGAACCGGCACGATGCGCTCGCAGGCGGTCACGCCCGGACCGGCGCGACGAACCACCAGCACCGGCGGACCGCCATCGGCGAGGCAGCGCATCGTCGATGGCAAGCGACCGGACGGATCGAGAACGACACGCACCGGGCTCTCGCCGGCGCAATGTCGGACGGTGAGTTGCGGGTCGTCGGCGACGGCGGTGCCGATCCCGACCAGCACCGCGTCGACGAGGGCGCGCAGGCGGTGGAGATGCGTCAGCGCCTCGGGCCCGGAAATGTAGTGCGACGAGCCGGTGACGGTGGCGATGCGGCCGTCGAGGGACTGGCCGAGCTGGGCGACGACGAAGGGCCCGGTCGTCGTGGCGCGCGCCAGCGGGCCATAGACGGCATCGAGTGCACGACAGGCGTTGGGAAGGCGCGAAGCCGACCGAACGGCATCGAGATAGAGCCGCCACGGATCCGCCGGCCGACGCGCAGCCGCGGGGCGCCGCGGCTCGCCTGCGTCCCTCGGCCAGTGCGGCGGCGCGATCGTGTGCAATGGAGCCTCCCGGTTCGTGCCAGCCGACACGATACGCACCGCACCCTGACTTGGTTCAGTTCCAAACGGAACGGCCTACGTGAAGAGCTGCAAAGAATCTTGCCACCCCTGCATCTGGTGCACGCTTCGCCGCGTAGAGGCATCTGTTCGATTCCCGGGAAAGGCCGGGAACAATCGGCGGGGGGAGTTTGTTTCGGTGTTGTGCGGGGCTGTTCGCTGACACTGATCGCCCGGCAGGACCGATTGCGGCGCCCGACTTGTACCGTCCCCCTTCCCTTCTCGCCTGCGGACCAGCCATGAAGCTCTCAAGCGACGACCTCTCCGGCCTCATTGCCACGACGTTCAACGGCGATCGCGATGCCTCGGGCATGGTCAAGCGTGCCCTGCAGGTGATGCGGCGCCACCTCGGGCTGCAGGTCGCCTATGTCTCGGAGTTCGTCGACGGGCAGTCGGTATTCCGCGAAGTCGATGCGCCGGGTCTCGAGGATCTCATCAGGCCGGGCGACTCGCGCTCGCTCGATGACGTCTACTGCCGGCACATCCTCGCCGGGCGCCTGCCCGAGCTCATTCCCGACACCTCCCGCGAGCCGGTGGCGATGGCGATGCCGATCACCGCCGCCGTACCGATCGGTGCGCACGTGAGCGTGCCGATCCGCCTGTCGGACGGCGAGGTCTACGGAATGTTCTGCTGCCTCGGCCCCAACCCGGACACCTCCCTCAACCGCCGCGACCTTCAGATGATGCGGGCTTTCGCCGATCTCGCCGCCTTCGACATCGACCGCGCCCGGCAGCGGGCGATCGGGGCGGCCGCGCGGTCGGCGCAGGTGCAGGCGCTGATCGACGACGACGGGTTCTTCATCGTCCACCAGCCGATCTGCGCCCTGCCCGGCCGCGACATTCTCGGCTACGAGGGCCTGTCGCGCTTCACCGCCGTGCCGCAGCGCACGCCGGACGTCTGGTTTGCCGAGGCCGACGAGGTCGGGCTCCGCGAGGCGCTGGAGATCGCCGCGGTTCGCAAGGCGCTGGACAGCGTCAGCTGTCTGCCGGCCGGCGCCTACCTGTCCCTCAACGCCTCGCCCGCGACGATCCGCGGCGACGCCTTCCAGGCGCTGCTCGCCGTCGCGCCGGCCGACCGGATCGTCATCGAGATCACCGAGAACGCCACCGTCGACGACTACGACGCCCTGTCGGAGGCGCTGCGGCCGCTGCGGGAGCGGGGCTTCCGCCTGGCGGTCGACGACGCCGGTGCGGGCTATGCCAGCATGCAGCACATCCTCCAGCTGCGCCCGGACATCATCAAGCTCGACATGAACCTCGTGCGCGACATCGACAGCGACCCCGCCCGCAAGGCGCTCGCGACGGCGCTCATCGGCTTTGCCCACGATGTCGGCAGCCTCATCGTCGCCGAAGGCGTCGAGACGGAAGGCGAACTCCGCGTCCTGCAGGCGCTCGGCGCGGACGCGGTTCAGGGCTATCTCGTCGGCCGGCCGCAGGCGCTGGCGGGGTCAGTCGCGGCGCTGCAGGCGACCGCGGCGTAACGGCGTCCCGCTCTCCCTCCGTGCAACTTTGCGCCTTCGGCAGGGTTTTCTTCCCGCGGGGCCAGACGTCATGGAGGAAACACTCATGCGCAAGACAATCCTGACGGCCGCCGCGACGGCCGCTCTCCTCGCCTTTGGCGCCGCCTCGGCGAACGCCGAGTGCGCGACCAACTCGGCCGGTATCTCCAAGGACGGCAGCCTGGCGCCGCTGCAGCAGCCGGCGGACGGCAGTGCGGATGCGGGTGCGACCGGCACGACCACCGGCCCGGCGAGCGAGCAGGCGAACGGGCAGACCGATGCCGCGGGCGCGATCTCGAAGGACGGCTCGACGGCGCCGCTGGCGACCGAGGCGGGCGGA
Organism: uncultured Segnochrobactrum sp.; assembly: GCA_964503995.1. Lineage (GTDB taxonomy): Bacteria > Pseudomonadota > Alphaproteobacteria > Rhizobiales > Segnochrobactraceae > CAMDHY01. The sequence continues at coordinate 659 of CAZDCR010000152.1, read as the reverse complement.
GGGACCGACGTGGCGACCTCACCCCAGGACGTGCAGCGCCAGCAGGAGGGCTCGCCGACGGCGGCCGCCGATGGCCAGGCCGCCAGCCAGACGAGCTGCTGAGGACGCGCGATCCTCTTCGATCTGCGTCATCGGCCGGCGTGGCCCGATCGGCCGCGCCGGCCGCTTGCCGTCGGGCGGAGACTAGGACCCGCCTATCGCGTCGATGTTGCCGATGTCGCCGCCTCCTCGCGGAGATCCGTCGCCATGCCGGTCGCTCGCGCTGCGCAACCGGCGCGCCCGTTCAGCCGGCGACTGTCTTTGACGTGCCCGCGCCCGCCCGGCAACCTCGAGCCTAAGATAATAATAATCTTCTTATTCAAGAGTAATACTTCCCGAATTCGACTCTTTATTGTTCCTGCTCTCGAAGACTCGTGTTAGCGTCTGAGTGCCCGCGAATGATCGCGGTGCACAAAGCCTATCGAGAGGAGACGACTATGGCCTGGAAGGCTCCGAAGCTCGTGGAAATCTGCGTCGGCCTCGAAATCAACGGCTACATGCCGCCCGAGTACTGACGAAGACAGGCAATACGCCATGCGCGAAGGCGCTCAGCCAGCGGCCGACCGCCTTCGCGCGACCGACCCGCGTGCGACCACCGCGCCTTCCGCCGGCCTTTGCGC
>CAZDCR010000151.1:0-4971 GCA_964503995.1 uncultured Segnochrobactrum sp. | reverse complement strand
GCTCACCTCCTTTGGCGCCGAGCGCGACCGCATCGACGCCCTGATGGGCAAGCCCCAGCCCTCGACCAAGGTTGCCCAGGGCAGCTGAGGATTTCTCCCCTTCTCCCGCAACGCGGGAGAAGGTGCCCGCAGGGCGGATGAGGGCCGCTCCGCAGGAGCGGAAGCCACAAACTCCATCGCTCGCAGCTTTCTGCACAGTCGCCACGCGCCACTTCGCGGCGCGCCCTCATGCCCCTCCATAGTCATTCCCGGCCTTGTGCCGGGAACCCATGCGAGGCTGCGGCAAGCGTCGCGCCGGCGTCGACCACAGCGCCCGTGGCGAGGAATGGGTTCCCGGGACAAGCCCGGGAATGACTGCGGAGGGGGACTGCGGAGGGGGATTTGGGGCCGACGACATCCCTGTCCTCACCCGCCCCCGCCCCGCTCCCATCCTTGCGAATTTCCCCCAGCGCCCCGAGGCGCTACCATCCCCCGCGCGACAACACGGGGGAAAACGCCATGACCTGGTCCGACGATGACCGCCGCCTCGGCATGGACCGGGCGATCTCGCGCCGGGATTTCCTCAACGGCGCCGCCATCCTCGGGACCGCCGCCGTCCTGCCGCTGACCGGCCGCGGTGCCTTCGCACAGGCCTCGCCCTACCCCCCGGCACTGACCGGCCTGCGCGGCCAGACCGACGCCGATTTCGCCGTCATGCACGCGATCCGCGACGGCACGTTCTGGGACGCCGCCGGCCCCCCGCAGCCGACCGGCGAGCATTACGACCTCATCGTCGTCGGAGCCGGCCTCTCCGGCCTAACCGCCGCCCACCTCTACCGCCGCCAGAAGCCCGGCGCCCGCGTGCTCGTGCTGGACAACACCGACGATTTCGGTGGCCACGCCGTCCGCAACGAGTTCACCGCATCGAACGGCCGCCTCGTCATCGGCTATGGCGGCTCGGAATCCCTGCAGACGCCGAGCTTCTTCACCCCCGCCGTCAACCAGGTCCTCGCCGACATCGGCGTCGACGTCGAGGCGCTCGGGCGGTGCTACGACCAGGCCTGGGCGGAAGACCGCGGCCTCGGCGAGGGTGTCTTCACCACCCGCGAGGCCTTCGGCGCCGACGCGCTCGCCGTCTACGGCGACGACGATGCCGAGTGGATCGCCAAGACCTCCCTCTCCGACAAGGCGAAGGCCGATCTCCTCGCCCTCTACGAGGCGCCGACCGACCCCTTCGACGGCCGGACGCGCGAGGAGAAGTTCGCGGCGCTCGCCGACCTTCCCTACGCGACCTTCCTCACCGACACCCTCGGCCTCGACCCGCAGCTCGTCGAGTTCTTCGACAACTGGACGAAGCCCTATTTCGGCGCCGGCGTGCGCGCCGTCTCCTGCCTCGACGCCCGCGTGGTGCAGTGCCCCGGCTTCGACGCGATGGACCTCGGCGACGATGTCTGGCCGACGATGAGCCCGAGCGGCCGGCTCGTGGCGAAGGGGCCGGACCCCTACATCTTCCATTTCCCCGACGGCAATGCCTCGGTCGCCCGCGCCCTCGTCCGCTCGCTGATCCCGGCCGCGGTCGCCGGCACGACGATGGAGGAGCTCGTCCTCGCCCGCACCGACTACGGCGCCCTCGACCGGCCGGAGAACGAGGTGCGCATCCGCCTGCAGTCGCCGTGCGTGAAGATCCGCAACACCGACGGCGGCGTCGAGGCGACCTACGCCCGGATGACGAACGGAGCCCCCTCGCTCTCCACCGTCACCGCCGACCATGCCGTGCTCGCCTGCTGGCACCGCGTCATCCCGCTGATCTGCGAGGAGGCGCCGGCCGCCCAGCAGGAGGCGCTGACCGACCAGCAGAAGATCCCCTTCCTCTACGCCAACGTGCTGATCCGCTCGTGGGAGGCGCTGTCGACGCTCGGCGTGGCCGAGTTCGAGACGCCCGGCCACTTCTGGGAGCACTGCAAGATCGACTATCCCGTCTCGATCGGCACCTACCGCTTCGCCGACGTTCCCTCGGACCCGGTGGTGCTGCACCTGACCAAGACGGTGCTCGGCGACCCGACGCTGCCGACCCGCGAGCAGGCGCAGACCGGCCGCTATCTCCTCACCGAGATCACCTTCGAGGAGATGGAGCGGCAGCTCCGCGACCTGCTCGGCCGCGCCCTCGGCCCCGGCGGCTTCGACCCGGCGCGTGACATCGAGGCGATCACCGTGAACCGCTGGTCGCACGGCTATGCCTACGAGTACATGCGCCCGTGGGACGGGTACTGGCCGGCCGGACCGTTGCCGATCGAGACGTCGCGCCGGCCGATCGGCCGCATCGCCATCGCCAATGCCGACGCCGGTGCCTACGCCTACGCAAACTCGGCGATCGACCAGGCGACGCGGGCAGTGCGGGAACTTCTCGGCACGCCGTCGGACGCCCCCGCCTTCGCCACCTTCCCCGGCCCGCCGCTCAAGGACATCGGCCTCTGAGCGCCACCGCTCAGACCGGCGGCGTGCCGTTCTGGGAGAGCACGTCGCCGGCGAGATAGAGCGAGCCGCAGATCAGGATGCGCGGCGGCGGCTCGAAGCGCCAGCCTTCCGACAACAGCCGGAGCGCCGTGCGCACCCCCGTCGTCGGCTCCGCCGACAGCCCGGCGGCGCGCGCCGCCTGGGCGAGTTCGATCGGGTCGCGGCTCGAGTCCGTGCCGAACACGGGCACGGTGAAGACGTGGCGGGCGAGGCCGGCGAACGGCTTGAAGAAGCCGACCGGGTCCTTCGTCGACAACATGCCGGCGATCAGGAACAGGGCCCGCGGCACCCGCTCCTCGAGATCGGCCATGACGTTCGCCACCGCCTCGCCGGCACCGGGATTGTGGCCGCCGTCGAGCCAGATCTCCGCGCCCTTCAGCGCCGCGTCGACGAGCCGGCCCTGGGTCAGGCGCTGCATCCGCGCCGGCCACTCGACCTGGGTGAACCCCGCCTCGGCTGCCGCAGCACCCGGATAGAGGCCGGCGGCGCGCAGCGAGGCAACCGCAGTCGCGGCGTTGACGTACTGATGGCGGCCGATCAGCTTCGGCGGCGGCAGGTCGATCAGTTCGTCCTCGTCCTGATAGACGAGCCGGCCGCGCTCCTCGGCGAAGCTCCAGTCCTCGCCGCCCTGCTTCAGCGGCGCGCCGAGGCGGGCGGCGCGGCGGCGGATCACCTCCGCGACCACCGGCAGCTGCGGCGAGGCGACCACCGGCACGCCGCGCTTGATGATGCCGGCCTTCTCGCGGGCGATCTCGGCCAGCGTCGAGCCGAGGAACTTCTCGTGGTCCATCGAGATCGTCGTGATCACGCTGGCGCGCGGATTGTCGACGACGTTGGTGGCATCGAGCCGCCCGCCGAGCCCGACCTCGAGCAGCAGCGCGTCGGCCGGGGACTCGGCGAACAGCAGCATCGCCGCCGCGGTGGTGATCTCGAACAGCGTGATCGGCGCGCCGTCGTTCGCCTTTTCGGCGCGGTTGAGCGCCTCGACCAGCACGGCGTCGTCGACAAAGCGGCCGCCGCCGGGGGCGGCGAGGCGGACGCGCTCGTGGAAGCGGACGAGGTGCGGCGAGGTGTAGACGTGGACGCCCTTGCCGGCGGCCTCGAGGATCGCCCGCATCGTCGCGGTGGTGGAGCCCTTGCCGTTGGTGCCGGCGACGTGGATGACCGGCGGCAGCCGCCGCTCCGGATGGTCGAGGGCGGCGAGCAGCCGCTCGACGCGGCCGAGCGACAGGTCGATCTCCTTCGGGTGAAGGGCGATCAGCCGCTGCAGGATGGCGCTCGCGTGGTCCATGGCGGGGGTTCGTCCTACCGGCACCGGGGCCGCGGGCGTCACTCCGCCGCCCGGCGCTCGTCCGCCACCGGCGCCGGCGCGGCCACCGGCTCGGGCGTCGATGCGACGGCGGCATCCCGTCCGGTCAGGATGTGCAGGAGGCGCGACAGCGTCGGGCGCAGCTCCTGGCGCGGCACGATCATGTCGACCATGCCGTGTGCGAGCAGGTACTCGGCGCGCTGGAAGCCGTCCGGCAGCTTCTCGCGGATCGTCTGCTCGATGACGCGCGGGCCGGCGAAGCCGACGAGGGCGCCGGGCTCGACGATGTGGATGTCGCCCAGCATCGCGTAGGAGGCGGTGACGCCGCCGGTGGTCGGGTTGGTCAGCACGACGATGTAGGGAAGCCCCGCCTCCTTCAGCGCCGACACCGCCACCGTCGTGCGCGGCATCTGCATCAGCGAGAGGATGCCCTCCTGCATGCGCGCCCCGCCGGAGGCGGCGAACAGCACGAACGGCGTGCCGTCGGTGCGTGCGGTGTCGAGGCCGGTGACGATCGCCTCGCCGGCGGCCATCCCGAGCGAGCCGCCCATGAACTCGAAATCCTGCACGGCGGCCGTCAGCGGCAGCCCGTCGAGGGTGCCGCGTCCCACGAGGATCGCGTCCTCGTGGCCGGTCTTGGTGCGGGCGTCCTTCAGACGGTCGGTATAGCGCTTCTCGTCGCGGAACTTCAGCGGGTCGACCGCCACCTGCGGCAGCGGCAGCGCCTCGTAGCGGCCGCCGTCGAACAGGGTCTCCAGCCGCTTCTTCGCCGGCATGCGCATGTGGTAGCCGGAGCGCGGCACCACCCAGCCGTTCGCCTCGAGATCGCGGTGGAACACCATCTCGCCGGACTCGGGACACTTGATCCAGAGGTTGTCCGGCGTCTCGCGCTTGGTCAGCAGCGAGCGGATCTTCGGGCGGACGACGGTGTTGATCCAGTTCATCGCGGTCTTTCGGTCTCCGCGGCGCGAGCGGGACGGGACGATCGGTCGAAAGGCGGCCTCAGGCAGCGTGGGCGCGCCGGACGCCCGAGGCGAGGCTCGCCACCAACGCGGAAACGGCGCCGACGGTCGCCTCGGTCGCCCGTCCATCGCTGTCGAGCGAGCGCTCGACCGCCTGCACGAGCGCCGAGCCGACGACGACGGCGTCCGCTTCGGCACCGATCGCCG
>CAZDCR010000150.1:0-5039 GCA_964503995.1 uncultured Segnochrobactrum sp. | reverse complement strand
GGGCGCGGCCGGACGGGCAGTTCTGCAGTGCCGGCGGGCCGGCCTCGCAGGCGAACGGCGTCTGGGCGAGGCGGAAGGCGTCGCGGATCGGCTTCGGCACCTTCGCCCCGCCGGTGCGGCGGGCGAGCATCGCCGCCTGGGTGAAGCGGCTCATGTCGCGGATCGACGACTTCAGGAATCCCGCCGGCGCGACGATCGCCACCCGCTGGTGCTGCGGCGGTGGCGCCGCGAAGCGGACGATCGGCCAGGCGAGGTAGCCCGAGCCGCCCTCCGTCACCTCGACGACGCGGACGAGCCCGCCGACGATCCGCCCGGCGACCCCGGCCTGCGTTCCCCCCTCCGGCCCCTGGCCGCCGACGATGGTGAAGCGCGGCCGCGTGTCGCCAGCCGGGATGGGCGTGCGCAGCATCACCGCGACGACCCGCCCGTCCTCGACAATCACCGGCGCCGTCGCGACAACCTCTCCGTCGAGGGCGAGCCGCGGCCCCTGGTGATAGCCGGCGCCGCCTTGGGTCACCGACACGGCCGTGACGCGCCCATTGGCGCCGGCGGTGGCGGAGAGGACGGCGCCGGCGCCGCCGCCACCCTCGACGGCCACCGCGACGGTCCCCGGCGGATAGGCCGCCCCCACCTCAATCAGCGTGACTCCGGTGATGGCGCCGTCCACCACCGTCGCCGCGCCGAAGGCGGGGCTGTAGCCGTTCGCCACCCGCGCACGCGCCTCCTCCGGCACCCGCAGGAAGGTGCTGCGCATCCCGAGCGGCTGCAGGATGCGCGTGCGCACCTCGTCGAACCAGCCGTTGACGGACTTGTTGGTGATCGGCTGGCCGGCCGGCGTGCCGAGGATCAGCCCAACGAGGGCGTTCGAGGTGTTGGAGTAGTTGTAGGGCGCGGGCAGCGCCGCCACCGGCGACGGCGGGTCCGCCTGCCAGTTGCGCAGGCGCGTCTGCCGCAGCAGCGTGAGGAAGTCGGACGCGCCGTAGTGCGGCAGGGTCGGCCGCAGGCCGTCCTTCTGCGGCGGCATGCAGCCGGTCTGCGACGGCTGCTGTCCGTCCCGGCAGGTCGGCGGCACGTCGAGCAGGCCGGAGGTGAAGATCGCCATCTCGCCGACGGTGATCTCTTGCTTCAGCGCCCCCTGCACGGCGCCGCCGAGCGGGCCGACCGCGGCGGCGAGATCGTCGAGGTCGTCGTCGAGGGAAATCAGTCCCTCCGCCACCCACTGGGCGAGCACGTTCGTCGTCAGCACCTTGGTGTTGGAGCCGAGCGCGAAGATCGTGTCCGGCCCGACCGGCACGGCGGCGCGCCCGTCGGTGGCGAGCTTCGCCTCGCCGTAGGGGAGGATGACCGGCTTGTCCTCGCCGAGCACCACGGCGACGGCGAGGCCGACGGCCCGGCCGTGGGCGAGCGTCCACCCCGCCAGCGGATCGACGACGGCGGCGACCGCCGCATTCGCCGTCGGCGCGTCGTCCGCGAGCGCGGGACTGGGGACGGGGGCGGCGAGGCCGAGGGCCGCGGAGATGAGAAGCACGGGCAGGCGCGCGGAAGCCACCGCCCGCCGCCGGAAAACAGCCGTCGCCATCGCAGACCCCCGGTCGCGATCAGCCCTTCAGCCGCCCGGAGAGAAGGCTACCGGAGCGTGCGTGCGGCGGCAACGGCACGCCGCGGCCGCCCGCACGCGCGCCGTAGCCTGCACGCCTAGAATTCGATGATGGATTGGAAGCCGCCGTAGATCATCCGCTTGCCGTCGAAGGGCAGGTTTTCCATCTGCGGCTTCATGCGCGGGTCGGCGAACACCTTCTGCATCGTCTCGTCGCGGGCGGCGCGCGAGGGATAGGTGGCGAAGGCGAACACCACCACCTCGTCGTCCTTCGCCATCACCGCGCGCGGGAAGGAGATGAGCTCGCCTACGGACACGTCGTCAGCGAGGCACTCCACATAGGAGAGCGCGCCGTGTTCCATCCACACCTCGCCGGCGAGCGTCGCCGCCTCCTTGTAGGTCTCCATCTTGTCCTTCGGCACGGCCAGTACGAACCCGTCGACATAAGGCATGGCTCTCTCCTTCACGTTGCCCCGTGCGCCCCGAGGACGAATGGGCGGGCCCGGTTCCGACAGGCTGCCTCAACTTTTCGTGCAATCGGGCACCCCGACGAAAGTCTGCCCGAAAATCCGCAAAACGGGTTGTCGGCCCGCGCCCGTCTGACGCGTCCTCGGGGGCGAACGTCGCGGCCTATGGAGGAGTTCGATGCGCGGTTCACACCTTTCCGTTTGCCACGGTGCCCCCGTCCTCACCAGCCTCGCCTGGCTCGCCGTCTTCTCGGCCGGGCTCGAGGCGGCGCCGGCGGTCGAGAGCGGCTATGCCACCGTCGACGACGGCCACCGCGTCTATTTCGAGGTCGCCGGGTCGGAGCACGCGGGCGTTCCGATCGTGCTCCTGCACGGCGGCATGATGTCGATCGACACCGCCTTCCCGGACCTCATCGAGCGCTTCTCCCGCACCCGCCGCGTCGTCGCCATCGAGGCGCAGGGCCACGGCCACACCGCCGACCGCGACGGCCCGTTCACGCTCGACCGGATGGCGGCCGACGTCATCGGCGTCCTCGACCACCTCGGCGTGCCGCGCGCCGATCTCCTCGGCCACAGCCTCGGCGGCATGACCGCCACCCTCGTCGCCATCCGCCGGCCGGAGCGCGTGCGCACCCTCACGGTGCTGAGCGCGTCCTTCCACTTCGAGGGCTTCCTGCCCGAACTCGCCGCGATGAACCGCGATCCGACCCGCGCGCCTTCGCCGGAGCTCGTGCCGCTGTTGCCGACCCAGCGCCACTTCGCCGAGTGGACGGAGAGCTATCAGCGCAACGCGCCCGACCCCACAGCCCTCGTCGGCGTGCTGGCCCGCGTGCAGGCGTTCCTCGTCGCCTGGCCGGGCTTCACCGTCGCCGAGCTGTCCGCCATCGCCGCTCCGACGCTGATCGCCTATGGTGACCGCGATTTCTTCACGGCGGAGAGCATCCACGCCTTCACCCGCCTGGTGCCGAACGCTTCGCTCGCCATCCTGCCCGACACGACGCACACCGAGGTCATCGATCGTGGCGCCTGGCTGGTGCCGATGGTCGAGGCGCACATCGCCCGCAGCGAGCTTGGTGCGGACTGAAGCGGTGCCGAGCGGCCGGCCGCGCGATCAGCGGCGGCCGCCGACACGGGGCGCTGGTGACGGGTGTTCCCCCGATAATCCTCGCTATTTGGCAGGATCGGCGTAGGGTGACGGCTTCGAATTCTTTTGCAGTCGATGTTTTTCGCTTCTTCAGCAAAATGTCTCGACGGCTTCCCGCGATGCCTCGATCCGACTGATCGATCGGTTCAAAAGATCGAAGCCGCCACCGGCGCGTCTCGTCGGCTTTGCTTCTTCACCACGGTGTTCCCATGTCCATCCGTTTTCTCAACGCCAGCCGCAGCTATGACGCCACCCGGCGCAGCGTCTGCTTCTGGGGCCACGACGCCACCTTCGAGATCACCTTCAACGTCGAAGAGGACGCGCTCCGGCTGATCAGTCCGCAGTCGCACGGCGGCGAGGCGGCCCTGCTGCAGGCCTTCGATGCCAACCGCCCACGCATCGAGACGGCGGCCATCAAGGCCTACGGCCGCACGCGCCAGAGCTTCTACCGCCTCTCCGGCTCCGACTTCTGAGAGGGCCCCCTTACGGCCAGGCCACTGCCGGGGGCATCGAGGAGAGGATCGAGTCGACGTTGCCGCCGGTCTTCAGGCCGAACAGCGTGCCGCGGTCGTAGATGAGGTTGAACTCGACGTAACGCCCGCGCCGGACCATCTGCTCGAGCCGCTCGGCTTCGGTCCACGGCGTCGCGAGGTTCGCCCGGACGATGCGCGGGTAGACGTCGAGCAGGGCCTCGCCGACGGCGCGGGTGAAGGCGAAGTCGGCCTCGCGGTCGCCACTGTCGAGATAGTCGTAGAAGATGCCGCCGACGCCGCGCTGCTCGCCCCGGTGCTTGATGGTGAAGTAGTCCTCGCACCATGCCTTGTAGCGGTCGTAGTCGGCCACCGCGTGCGCCGTGCAGGCCCCGCGCATCGCCGCGTGGAAGGCGATGGTGTCGGGATCGTCCTGGGTGCGCCGCCGGTCGAGCATCGGGGTGAGGTCGCCGCCACCGCCGAACCAGCGCTTCGTCGTCGCCACCAGCCGCGTGTTCATGTGCACGGTCGGCACGTGCGGGCTCCACGGGTGGACGATCAGCGAGATGCCCGAGGCGAGGAAGCGCGGGTCCTCCGCCGCTCCGGGGATCTGCGCCCGGAACTCCGGCGCGAACTCGCCGTAGACGGTGGAGACGTGCACGCCTGCCTTCTCGAACACCCGTCCGCGCAGCATCCCCATGACGCCGCCGCCGCCGGGCGAGCCGTCATGGTCGGTGCGTGTCCACGCCGTCCGCTCGAAGCGCCCGGCCGGGCCCGCGACCGCGCCCGGCAGCCCCTCTGCCTCCGCCTCGATCGCCTCCAGCGCCGCATGGATCTTGTCGCGCAGCGCCTCGAACCACGCGCGCGCCCGCGCCGCGAACACGTCGTCGTGCGCCGTCGCGCCCGTGCCACCCGTCGACGCCGCCACCGCAGGCTCCGAGGTCTCCAACTCGCTTGTTTGCAAACCCGTCGTCTCCATCCCCGAGCCCCTCGGGCTCCTGTCCCCCGGGCTTGTCCCGCCCGTGCCGATGGCGCTCATGCCCGCCGTCCCGCGAGCCCCGCCACCGACGTCGTCACCGCATGCACCGCAAAGCCGAGGAACAACAGCCCCGAGGCGCGCACGATCCACAATTCGTGGCGCCGGTAGAAGCGCCTGACCACGCCCGCCCCGGTCACCGCGATGAGAATGACATAGGAGAGGACGAAGCCGCCGCAGGCCGCCGCGAGCAGCCCGGGCACGCCGGCCCAGTCGAGGCCGGCGGCATAGCTCGCGAGCACCGCCGTGAAGGTCGCGACCGCCACCGGGTAGCCCTTCGGGTTGGTCAGGCCGAAAATCAGCCCGCGCCGGAGCGGCTGGCGAA
>CAZDCR010000149.1:0-5061 GCA_964503995.1 uncultured Segnochrobactrum sp. | reverse complement strand
GCGAACTGCAGGAGCTGATGAAGTCGAAGGGCATCACCGTCCGCGAGACGGCGGCCTGAGCTTCCGGTAATCCGACAGGGACCCGCCCGGCCGACCGGCCGCGGGTTTCTGCCCATCCTTCGAGGCAACGCCGTCGGCACCCGCCGGCGGCGTTTCGCGTTCTACACAGCGTCGGCTGGATTGCGGTCCGCGCGCGCGTCGGCCCCCTGGCGGCGCCGCGCTTGCGTCAGCCGACGGCGCGGCGGCGCGACGGCTCGGCGGGAGCTCCCGTCTCGTCCGGCTCACCGGCAGCGAGCGCGTCGGCGAGGGTGCGGGAATCGAGCACCTCCACCTGGGCCCGGTAAACGTCGGCGAAGGCGCGACGGACCTGGCAGTTCACCTCGTCGACGCAATCGGCGCAGCGGTCGTAGGCGGTGCGCGACAGGCACGGCAGCGGCGCCACCGGACCGTCGACGATACGCAGGACCTGGCCGACGGTGATCTGGGTCGGATGCTTCAGGAGCCGGTAGCCGCCGTTCTTGCCGCGGCGGCTCGAGACGAGGCCGTGGCGCTTCAGGTCGAGCAGGATGTGCTCGAGGAAGTTGCGCGGGATCTTCTCGGCGAGCGCGATCTCCTGGATCTGGCGGCCCCCCTCGGCATCTGCCGCGGCGAGCGCGAACAGCGCCTTGAATGCGTACTTCGCCTTCTGCGAGATCATAAAATCACCGACGCGGCCGAATCGGCGCCCGGCGCGCCACAGCCGACCGCACTCTTAAACGTATTCAAGCTGTTTCACCACAAGGCAATCCCGCTTTTTGTCCGACCGTCATACGGGACTGTCGGAGGAACGCACGGCCGCGTGGACCGTTGCCTCGCCATGGAAGCGTTCCAACGTGACGCGGAGAAGGCGATGACCGTGCGATCCCAAATCCTGATGACGGCCGCCGTGTGCGCCCTGTCCGTTGCCGCCGCGGGGAGCGCGAGCGCCCAGGACAGCACCGAGGACGGCAAGCTGCTGTTCAACAACGCCTGCCGGACGTGCCATTCGGTGAACGAGGGCGACAACCGCCTCGGCCCATCGCTCCACAACATCGTCGGGCGGCCCTCCGGCGCAATGGAGGGGGTGAACTATTCCTCGGCCCTCGCCGACGGCGCCGTCACCTTCGACGAGGCGACCCTCGACCGCTTCATCGAGAACCCAGACGCGGTGGCATCGGGGCACGGGATGAAGCCGTTCGGCGGCATCAGTTCGCCCGAGGACAGGGCGGCGATCATCGCCTTCCTGAAGTCGCCGTCCTGAGGCTGCCCTCCGGGAGCCGAAAATCTCCGGGCCATCCTCTGGGCGCCGCGACCGGAAGCGCGGGTCGTCAGGCTCCGGCGAGTTCCGCGACGATGGCGCGCGCCGCCGCGCGGCGGTCCGGCGCAGCGAGGATCGGCCGGCCGACGACGATCATGTCGGCGCCGGAGCGGATCGCCTCGGCGGGCGTCGCCACGCGCTTCTGGTCGCCTGCGGCAGAGCCGGCCGGGCGCACGCCCGGGGTCACCAGCAGCACGTCCGGACCGACCAGGGCCCTCAGCGCGCCGACCTCGCGGGGCGAGCAGACGATGCCGTCGACGCCGGCGGCCTTCGCCTGGGCGGCCCGCATCGCCACCGTCTCGGCGACGCCGGCGCGGTAGCCCGCCTCCGAGAGATCCGCGTCGTCGAAGGCGGTGAGCACGGTGACGGCGAGCAGCGCGAGCGGCGCGTCACCGCGGGCGGCGACGGCCGCCGCCATCGTCTTCGGATAGGCGTGCAGCGTCAGGAAGGTGGCGCCGACCGACAGGATCGAGCGCACGGCGCCGGCGACCGTGTTGTCGATGTCGTGCAGCTTGCCGTCGAGGAAGACGCGCTTGCCGGAGGCTGCGAGCTCGCGGGCGAACTCGACGCCGCCGGCGAAGATCAGCTCGAGGCCGACCTTGTAGACGCCGACGTCACCCTCGGTCGCGGCCACGACGGCGCGCGCCTCGGCGACGGTCGGCACGTCAAGGGCGAGGATCAGGCGGTCGACGGGCGACGAGGGACGCATCGGGGGCCTTTCGGGGCGGCGGTCGGGACGGCGCTCACAGCTTGCGCAGCGAGACGCTCTCGATCGCGTGGTTCTCGCCCTTGGCGAGGATGAGGTCGGCGCGCGGGCGGGTGGGCAGGATATTGTCGCGCAGGTTGACGAGGTTGATGCGCCGCCACAGCCCCTCGGCGATGCGCAGCGCCTCCTCCTCGGAGACCTCGGCATAGCCATGGAAGTAGGAGCGCGGATCGCGGAAGCGGGTCGCCTTCAGGCGCATGAAGCGCTCGATGTACCAGCGGTGGATCACCGTCTCGTCGGCGTCGATGTAGATCGAGAAGTCGAAGAAGTCGGAGACGAACGGGATCGCCTTGGCGTCTTTCGGCGGCGAGCGCGTCTGCAACACGTTGAGGCCCTCGACGATGAGGATGTCGGGCTCCTCGACGGTTTCCGTCTCGCCCGGCACGACGTCGTAGACGAGGTGCGAGTAGACGGGGGCGGACACGCGCGGCCGGCCCGACTTCACGTCGGTGAGGAAGCCGAGCAGCGCCGGCAGGTCGTAGCTCTCCGGGAAGCCCTTGCGCTCCATCAGGCCTTCCGCCTGCAGCACGGCGTTGGGCAGCAGGAAGCCGTCGGTGGTGACGAGCGCGACGCGCGGGCTTGACGGCCAGCGGGCGAGCAGCGCCTGCAGGACGCGGGCGGTGGTCGACTTGCCGACGGCCACCGATCCGGCGATGCCGATGACGAAGGGGATGCGGATGTTGTCGTCGCCGAGGAAGCGCTCGGTGGCGGCGTGCAGGCCCTGCATCGCCTCAACATAGAAGGAGAGCAGCCGCGACAGCGGCAGGTAGATGCTCTCCACCTGGTCGAGGGAGACGGGGTCGTTGAGGCTCTGCAGCCGCTCGACCTCGTCCTTCGACAGCGTCATCGGCGCATCGGCGCGCAGCCGCGCCCACTCGCCCTCGGTAAAGACGCGGTAGGGCGAGAGCGCCCGCGGGGTCGTGGTATCCATCGTTCGGCGCGGCATTCCGTTCTGCGGGGCGCGAGAGCCGCGTCCACGAGGCCCGGCGGCGAGACGGACGGTCTCTGACACGACGGGCCGGGCTTGATGGACCGGACTTGTGTGATCAGTCCTTCGGACGCGAAGCCTTCTCGTCGAGGCCGGTGACGGCCGTGCGCCGTTCGAGTTCCGCATAGACGTCGGCGAGGGGGACGCCGGTCGCATGCAGCAGAACGACGAGATGATAGAGAACATCCGCCGCCTCGCCGCGCAAGTCGTCCGTTCGGCCGAGCGCGCCGGCGAGCGCGGCCTCCACCGCCTCCTCGCCGAGCTTCTTGGCGATCTGCGGGACGCCCTTTCGGATCAGCTTGGCGGTGTAGGACGACGGGTCGCCGCTCGTCGCACGGCGGGCGACGATCTCGGCGAGATCGTCGAGGGTGAAGGTGCTGGCGGGGCTCTGCATGGGGCTCGTCATCGCGGTCAGGCGTCCAGCCGCACGGGCAGGCCGGCGGCGCCGAGCCGCTCCTTCGCCTCGCGGATCGTGTGGGTGCCGAAGTGGAAGATCGAGGCGGCGAGCACCGCCGAGGCGTGGCCCTCGCGGACGCCCTCGACGAGGTGGTCGAGCGTGCCGACGCCGCCGGAGGCGACCACCGGCACGGGCACGCGGTCGGAAACGGCGCGCACGAGCTCGCAGTCGTAGCCGGCCTTGGTGCCGTCGCGGTCCATCGAGGTGAGCAGGATCTCGCCGGCGCCGAGCGACACCACCTCGGCGGCGAACGCGACCGCGTCGATGCCCGTCGGCGTGCGGCCGCCGTGGGTGAAGATTTCCCAGCGCGGCGGCTCGCCGGCGGCCGAGACGCGCTTCGCATCGATCGCCACGACGATGCACTGGTCGCCGAACTTCTCCGCCGCGCGCTTGACGAAGCCGCGGTCGTTCACGGCGGCGGTGTTGATCGAGACCTTGTCGGCACCGGCGAGGAGGAGTTGGCGGATGTCGTCGACGGTGCGGACACCGCCACCGACGGTGAGCGGCATGAAGCACTGCTCGGCGGTGCGGCGGACGACGTCGAAGAGGATGCCGCGCTGCTCGTGGCTCGCGGTGATGTCGAGGAAGGTGAGCTCGTCGGCACCGGCCGCGTCATAGGCCTTCGCCGCCTCGACGGGGTCTCCGGCGTCGACGAGATCGACGAACTGCACGCCCTTGACGACACGGCCGCCCTTGACGTCGAGGCAGGGGATCACGCGGATCTTCAGGGTCATGGCGCACCCGTCGGCCGGCGGCGGACGGGTGCGCCGCGGCAACGCTGCACTCTCAAGCCGATTTCGGCGCAAAGGTCAAAGCCGGCGCACCGCTCGCGGCGTTGACACGGCAGCGGCAGACGGGCCTGCTGGGCCGGTCCGAGACCGCCGGGGGGCGCCCATGACGACGAATTCCACGCCACCTGCGACTGCTGCCGGCGGCGCCCCGGCGACCGACCCGCGGCTGCGGATCGTCGTGGAGGCGCCGATCGGCTGGCTGATCGTCGACCATCCCGAGCGGCGCAACGCCGTGTCGCTGTCGATGTGGAAGGCGCTGCCGGCGCTGGTCGCTGCCCTTGAGGCGGACCCCGACGTCCGCGTCATCGTGCTTTGCGGCGGCGGCGAGCAGGCGTTCGTGTCGGGGGCCGACATTGCCGAATTCGCCGAGGTGCGGCGGGACGCGGCGAGTGCACGCGCCTACGAGGACGTCAACGAGGCGGCGTTCGCGGCGCTCCGCATGGCCGCCAAGCCGACGGTGGCGATGATCCGCGGGCCGTGCTTCGGCGGTGGCGTCGGGCTCGCGGCGGCTTGCGACCTGCGCGTCGCCGCCGACGACGCGGTGTTCTCGATTCCGGCGGCCAAGCTCGGCATCGCCTATCCGCCACCGGCGATCGCCGACGTGGTCGCCCTCGTCGGCGCCTCGCGGGCGAAGGACCTCTTCTTCACCGCCCGCCGCCTCGGCCACGCCGAGGCGCTGGCGATCGGGCTCGTCGACCGCGTGGTGCCGGCGGCGGACCTGCG
>CAZDCR010000148.1:0-5099 GCA_964503995.1 uncultured Segnochrobactrum sp. | reverse complement strand
CCGCTCCGGACCGCTCGCCCATGACGACCTTTGCCCCCCGCGTGTTCTCCGGCGTGCAGCCGACCGGCAACCTGCATCTCGGCAACTATCTCGGCGCGATCGTGCGGTTCGTGGCGCTGCAGGACACCCACGAGTGCCTCTACTGCGTCGTCGACCTGCACGCGATCACCGTGTGGCAGGACCCGGCCGAGCTGAAGCGGCAGATCCGCGAGGTCACCGCCGCCTTCATCGCTGCCGGCATCGACCCGAAGGCCCACATCGTCTTCAACCAGAGCCAGGTCTCGGCCCACGCCGAGCTCGCCTGGATCTTCAACTGCGTCGCCCGCATGGGCTGGCTCAATCGCATGACGCAGTTCAAGGAGAAGGCCGGCAAGGACCGCGAGAACGCCTCCGTCGGCCTGTTCGCCTACCCGAACCTGATGTCGGCCGACATCCTCGCCTACAAGGCGACGCACGTTCCCGTCGGCGAGGACCAGAAGCAGCATCTCGAGCTCGCCCGCGACACCGCGGCGAAGTTCAACCACGACTATGCCGAGACGATCGCGGCGCTCGGCCACGGCGACGCCTTCTTCCCGCTGCCCGAGCCGCTGATCCAGGGCCCGGCGACGCGGGTGATGAGCCTGCGCGACGGCACCAAGAAGATGTCGAAGTCGGACCCGTCCGACTATTCGCGCATCAACCTCACCGACGACGCCGACGCCATCGCCCAGAAGGTGCGCAAGGCGAAGACCGACCCCGAGCCGCTGCCCTCCGAGCCGAAGGGCCTCGAGGGCCGGCCGGAGGCCGACAATCTCATCGGCATCTATGCCGCGCTCGCCGGCACGAGCCGCGAAGCGGTGCTGGCCGAGCACGGCGGCGCGCAGTTCTCCGCCTTCAAGCCGATGCTGGCCGAACTCGCGGTCGAGAAGCTCGCGCCGATCGCCGGCGAGATGCGCCGCCTCCTCGCCGACCCCGCCTACATCGACGGCGTGCTCGGCGATGGCGCCGAGCGGGCGGCGGCGATCGCCGATCCGATCCTCGCCGACGTCAAGGACGTCGTCGGCCTGCTGTCGAGCCGCCGTCGCTGAGGCGCGGCGCGCCGACCTGACGTCCTCCGCACCCCTCGGGGTTCATACGGAGGCGGGACACGCGGAATCGACTTGCCTGCCGGGGCGATCGGCGGGACGTTCTCTCCGGGGGCGCGAGGGGCGTTCCGACGGGGAGGACGAACATGCGGCGGACCGCGATCGTGCTGGCCATGGCCGCGGCGGTCGGAATCGGGCAGGCGGCACACGCCACCGACACCCCGACCGTCCCGACGGTGCCGGAGACTTCGGGCGAGGCGGCCGAGGCGCCGGCCGAACCCGTGGTCGAGCAGGATGCCGTCGATGCGCTGAAGGCGATGGGCACCTATCTGCGCTCGCTGAAGGCGTTCGAGGTCACCTCCGATTTCACGCTCGAGGAGACCCTCGACGACGGCCAGAAGATCATGAACGCCGGCTCGGCCGCCTATCTCGCCCGCCTGCCGGACCGGCTCGCGGTCGCCCTCTATACCGACACGACCGAGCGGCAGTTCTACTATGACGGCCAGACGCTGACGATGTATGGGCCGAAGATCGGCTACTACGCGAGCGTTCCCGCGCCGGCGACGATCGCCGAGACGCTGGAGATGGCCTACGAGCGCTACGGCATCGAGGTCCCGCTCGCCGACCTGTTCACCTGGGGCACCGACGAGGACGGCACCGCCGACCTCACCTCGGCCTTCTTCGTCGGCGTCTCGCAGATCGGCGATGTCGCCTGCGACCACTACGCCTTCCGCCAGGAGGGCGCCGACTGGCAGCTGTGGATCGAGCCGGACGACACCCCGCTGCCGTGCAAGATCGTCATCACCGCCACGGACGACGAGACGCTGCCGCAATATGTGTCGCGGCTGACGTGGACGCTCGATCCGCCGATCGACGACGCGGCCTTCGGGTTCACGCCGCCCGAGGGTGCCCAGAAGATCCCGCTCAAGGAGGTGCCGCCAGAAGGCGATGCCGCCGGCGGCGACCAGGACGGTTGAGGGAGGGCGAGACATGGAATTCCGAAACAGGCATCGGATCGGATCGCGATCCCTCACCGGCGCCCGCGTCGCGCGGACGGCGCTGTCGGTCCTGGTGGCGACGCTGTTCGTCGCCGCAACCGCCCTGCAGGGCACCGCCGAGGCCCGGGGTGGCGGCGGTCACGGCGGCGGCGGCAAGGGCGCACGCGTCAACGTCAGCAAGGGCCACGGCGGCGGCCACAACAAGGTCAACGTCAACAAGACCACGAACGTCAAGGTCACCAACAAGAAGACCGTCAACAAGGGTTCGCCGCCGAAGGGCAATCACAAAAATAATAACAAGGGCCATGACAACCGCGGTAATCACGGGCACCACGGCAACAACAATCACCACAACTACCATCACGACGTCTATCACCACTACAACAACAACTACCGTTATGATTACGGCTGGGGCACTGCCGGGGCGGTAGCGGCGGGCGTGGCTGTCGGTGTGACAGCGGCGGCGATCGGCTCGGTCGCCTACACGCTGCCGGCCGGGTGCTCGTCGGTGCAGGTGAACGGCGTCATCTACCAGCAGTGCGGCAACACCTGGTACCAGCCGCAATACTACGGCAACAGCATGAGCTACACGGTCGTGGCTCGCCCCTAGCTTGCGACGCCGACCGCCGGTGCAGCGAAAGGCATGGTGCGCCGGAACAAATTCGCTATGATCCCGCCGGGGTTGGCGAGGTCCGAGAGGGGCCGTCCGCCGCCTGCTCCGGGAACCGGGGCAACTGGGTGGACGTTCCGGACGTGTGTATCGTTCGGGCAAATGGTGCGGAGTCGGGCCGATGAAGGCGTACGCGTTGCGGTCGCAGGGACAGGGACGGGCAGCGAGGCTCGTGGCGACGCTGGCCGTGTCGGTGTCGGCCGCCGCGATGGTGGCGATGGGCGCGGACCGCGCCGCGGCGCAGTCGAGCAACGTGCCGGAAATCACCATCGTCAAGCCGCCGGGCGGCTACGGCGCCTACGGGCAGAACCTCCCCGGCGTCTACATGACCACCGGTTCCGGCATCTCCACCGGTCC
Source organism: uncultured Segnochrobactrum sp. (assembly GCA_964503995.1). Taxonomy (GTDB): domain Bacteria; phylum Pseudomonadota; class Alphaproteobacteria; order Rhizobiales; family Segnochrobactraceae; genus CAMDHY01. The sequence continues at coordinate 2,010 of CAZDCR010000148.1, read as the reverse complement.
CGAGCCCGGATCGCCGACCCCGGCCTATTCCTGGGTCGATCCGATGCCCGAGCTCACCTATGACAACAACCCGGTCGGCTGGGTCGACGGCTGGCACGGCGGCGTCGGGAACGGCATTCCCTTCTGAGACCGGCCCTTCCAGGCTGACGCGCGGCGACGCTTCGGGCTGATGGCCGGAACAGCGCGCCCTTGAGCGCTTGAACGCCGGCGGCGTGCGGACTACGGTCCGCGCCGCTCGCGGCCGATCGGCCGCGGCGCCAGACCGCGACCACGCGCCGACACCGGCCGCACATCCTCAGGGGACCGTCATGGGCTTCATCGCCGACGCGCTTTCGCGCGTTAAGCCGTCCGCCACGCTCGTCGTCACCACCAAGGCGGCGGAGCTGAAGCGCGCGGGCCGCGACGTCATCGGCCTCGGCGCTGGCGAGCCCGACTTCGACACGCCCGAAAACATCAAGGAAGCGGCGATCCGCGCCATCCGCGAGGGCAAGACGAAGTACACGGCGGTCGACGGCATCCCCGAGCTGAAGGAGGCGATCGCCGCCAAGTTCAGGCGCGAGAACAACCTCGACTACAAGCCGAGCGAGATCACCGTCGGCGTCGGCGGCAAGCACGTGCTGTTCAACGCCTTCATGGCGACGGTGAACCCGGGCGACGAGGTCGTCGTCATCGCTCCCTACTGGGTGAGCTATCCGGAGATGGTGCTGCTGTGCGGCGGCACGCCGGTGATCGTCACCGCGGGTGCCGAAAGCGGCTTCAAGGTCGACCCGGCGGCGCTCGAGGCGGCGATCACCCCGAAGACCAAGTGGGTCGTCTTCAACTCGCCGTCGAACCCGACGGGTGCCGCCTACACGCGCGCCGAGGTCCGCGCCTTCTGCGACGTGCTGATGCGCCATCCGCATGTCTGGGTGCTCACCGACGACATGTACGAGCACCTCGTCTACGACGGCTTCGAGTTCACCACGCCGGCCGAGGTCGAGCCGGCGCTGAAGGAGCGCACGCTCACCGTCAACGGCGTGTCGAAGGCCTACGCGATGACCGGCTGGCGCATCGGCTACGCCGGCGGGCCGGAAGTCCTCATCAAGGCGATGGCGAAGGTGCAGGGCCAGTCGACGACGAACCCGTCGTCGATCTCCCAGTGGGCGGCGGTCGAGGCGCTGAACGGCCCGCAGGACTTCATCCCGAAGAACGCCGAGCTGTTCAAGGGCCGGCGCGACCTCGTGGTGTCGATGCTGAACCAGGCGAAGGGCATCGAGTGCCCGCGGCCGGAAGGCGCCTTCTACGTCTTCCCGTCCTGCGCCGGCACGATCGGTCGCAAGGCGCCGTCCGGCAAGGTGATCGAGACCGACACCGACTTCGTCGGCGAGCTGCTCGAGACCGAGGGCGTCGCGGTGGTGCAGGGTTCGGCCTTCGGCCTCGGACCGGCCTTCCGCATCTCCTACGCCACCTCGACGGAGGCGCTCGAGGAAGCCTGCAAGCGCATCCAGCGCTTCTGCGGCAATCTCACCTGAGGGCTAGGCGGTCTTCCTCCCGCCGCAGGAGACGGCTAATCGAGAGGCAGCCGGCGATGCGCCGCCGATTCGGGGAACCGAAGCGGGGGCCACGGGTTGTCGCCGGGTACCCGATCACCGTCGCCGGGGGACGGCAGCGGTGCCGGCCCGTGACTTGAGATCCGAATTCCCAAGGAGAATGTCATGACGTTCCGCACTGCCGCCGCCGCCGCGAGCCTCGCGCTCGGCCTCGCCTTCGCCGCCTCCCCCGCTGCCGCCGCCCAGGTGGGCGTGCTGAAGTGCTCCGTCGCCGGTGGCATCGGCTTCGTGTTCGGGTCCTCGAAGGACCTCACCTGCGTGTTCGAGCGCTCCGACGGCGGCCCGAACGACCGTTACGTCGGCTCGATCTCCCGCTTCGGCATCGACATCGGCGTGACCACCAAGTCGGAAGTGATCTGGGGCGTCATCGCCGCGGCCCCTCCCGGCCCGACGGGTCTGGCCGGCACCTATGTCGGCGCCT
>CAZDCR010000147.1:0-5293 GCA_964503995.1 uncultured Segnochrobactrum sp. | reverse complement strand
AGCGCCGTCGCCTCCACGGCCCAGCCCTCGCCGGGATGGACGAGCACGCCGGAGCTCACCACCACCGCCGCGGCGCCGAACGACTTCAAGAGATCACGCCGCGATAGCCGCGGCCGTGTCAGCGTCTCCATCTCGCGTTCCTCCTCGGTTTCCTCGACTACTTTTGTTTTTTTATTTCAGCCTGGCGAGTTTTCTCGACTCAGGTGTAGCGGCCGCGCCGCTGCAGAACTTCGATCTTGTAGCCGTCAGGATCGTCGACGAAGAAGAACTTGGCGAGGGGCTTGCCCTCGAAACCCATCTCCTTCACCGGCTTCGGCGACAGGCCGGCGCTCTCGAAGCGGGCGTGTTCGGCGTCGAGGTCGTCGACGACAAAGGCGATGTGACCGTAGCCGTCGCCGAGCTGGTAGGGCTCGGTGCGGTCCTTGTTGATTGTGAGCTCGACCTCGAAGTCGGCGTCGGGGCTGCGCAGGTAGATCAGCACGAAGCCGCCGAAGTCGAAGCGGTCGGCGACCTTCAGGCCGAACGCCTTCTCGTAGAAATCAACGGATCGGGCCTCCTCGAGCACCCGGATCATGGAATGGATCGCCTTCGCCATCGGCGGCGGACTCCTCTGCTACTGGAACGACGGCACGGGCCCGGCGGCGCCGGGCGGACGCTCGCGCAGGTGGGCGGTCGGCGACAGGCGCGCAGCGGCACACGGGCGGGCCGTCGCAGACCAGTCGGTGCTCGACGTCCTCACCCGCAGCCTCATCCTCTTCCCACTCCCGCAGCGTTCGAAAACGGTAGCCGAGTGGGGCGGGGGGCGGGTGGTAGCTCGCTACTACAGGGCCGGCGACGATGCCGGCCGATCGTTGCCCGGATGGAACGGCGGCGCCGTTGGGCGCCGCCCGCTATTCGGCGGCGACGAGCGCCGGGACGGAGCGGGGTGCGGCATTCGGGGCTGGCGCAGCCTCGGCGGGGCGGGCGGGCCGCTCCCGCAGCTCGGTCGCGTAGACGAGGCAGGTGCAGCGCAAGAGCGAGGCGAAGTTCGAGACCTCGCCGTGCAGTTCCAGCACCTCGTCGTGCAGAGTGGAGGCGAAGCGGGCGACGCTCATGCCCTGGCTCGCGGCGATCTCCTCCAGCATCGCCCAGAAGGCGGCCTCGAGGCGGATTGAGGTGGAGTGACCATTGAGGCGGATCGAGCGCGTCTGGCCCTCGTAGGAGGCCGGATCCTGACCGGCGAAGATGCGGCACACGGGGTTCCCCTCCCTCGGCTTTCCGTTTTTCGGATTGTTCCAATTCCACGCCCGGCGGCGGCATTTGTAAAGCCGCAGCGCAGCACGACGACGGGCGGCCGGATCGGTCTCCTTGCGGCACCCTGTGCGCCTCGCTGCACGTCCTGCGACGGTTGGTTGCGGCGACGGCTCCACACGGCCATTGCCCGACGGTCGCCGATGGTTATATTGCGCCGCAAAACAGGCAGCGGACCCGACGCATCCCCGGGCCCGCCTTTTGGTGTTTTCATGGATATTCGCAACATTGCCATCATCGCCCACGTCGACCACGGCAAGACCACGCTGGTCGACAAGCTGCTGCAGCAGTCGGGCACCTTCCGCGACAACCAGCGCGTCGCGGAGCGCGCGATGGACTCGAACGATCTCGAGCGCGAGCGCGGCATCACCATCCTCGCCAAGGTGACCTCGGTCGCCTGGAAGGGCGCGCGCATCAACATCGTCGACACGCCGGGCCATGCCGACTTCGGCGGCGAGGTCGAGCGCATCCTCAACATGGTGGACGGCGCCATCATCCTCGTCGACGCGGCCGAAGGGCCGATGCCGCAGACGAAGTTCGTGCTGTCGAAGGCCCTCAAGGTGGGCCTCCGGCCGATCGTCGCCATCAACAAGGTGGACAAGCCGGACAGCCGGCCCGACGAGGTCCTGAACGAGATCTTCGACCTGTTCTCGGCGCTCGACGCGAGTGCCGACCAGCTCGACTTCCCGATCCTCTACGGCTCGGCCAAGAACGGCTGGATGGCTGACTCGCCCGACGGCCCGCAGGTCGACATCGGCCCGCTGCTCGACCTCGTGCTGAAGCACGTGCCGGCACCGACGGTGGACGTCGGGCCGTTCCGCCTGCTGGCGACGACGATCGAATCGAACCCGTTCCTCGGCCGCATCCTGACGGGCCGCGTCCTCTCCGGCGTGGCGAAGCCGAACATGGCGATCAAGGCGCTGTCGCGCGACGGCAAGCAGATCGAGACCGGCCGCATCACCCAGGTGCTCGGCTTCCGCGGCCTCGAGCGCGTGCCGGTGGACGAGGCGCAGGCCGGCGACATCGTGGCGATCGCCGGCATGACGACGGCGACGGTGGCCGACACCCTGTGCGAGCCCTCGGTGACGCAGCCGGTGGCGGCGCAGCCGATCGACCCGCCGACGCTGTCGATGACCTTCCGCATCAATGACGGCCCGCTCGCCGGCACCGAGGGCGACAAGGTGCAGAGCCGGGTGATCAAGGACCGGCTGTTCCGCGAGGCGGAAGGCAACGTCGCGCTCAAGGTGACGGAAGGGGCCGACCGCGATTCCTGCGAGGTGGCCGGCCGCGGCGAACTGCAGCTCGCCATCCTGATCGAGACGATGCGGCGTGAGGGCTTCGAGCTCACCGTCGGCCGTCCGCGCGTCGTGTTCGAGAAGGCCGAGGACGGCTCGCTGCTCGAGCCGATCGAGGAAGTCATCATCGACGTCGACGAGGAGCATGCCGGCGCGGTGGTGTCGAAGCTCTCCGAGCGGCGCGCCGACATGATCGAGATGCGGCCTTCGGGCGGCGGGCGCATGCGCCTCGTCTTCCACGCGCCGACGCGCGGCCTGATCGGCTACCAGTCGGAACTGCTGTCCGACACCCGCGGCACGGCCATCATGAACCGGCTGTTCCACGGCTATGCGCCGCACAAGGGCGACATCCCCGGCCGCACCAATGGCGTGCTGATCTCCAACGGCGGTGGTGTTGCCGTCGCCTTCGCCCTGTGGAACCTCGAGGACCGCGGGCCGATGATGATCGAGCCGGGCTGGAAGGTCTATGAGGGCATGATCGTCGGCGAGCACACGCGGACGAACGACCTCGAAGTGAACGTCATGAAGGGCAAGCAGCTCTCCAACGTCCGCTCGGCCGGCAAGGACGAGGCGGTGCGGCTGACGCCGCCGATCCGCATGACGCTGGAGAAGGCGCTCGCCTACATCCAGGACGACGAGCTCGTCGAGGTGACGCCGGATTCGATCCGCCTGCGCAAGGCACTGCTCGACCCGAACGAGCGCAAGCGCGCCGACCGCCGCAAGGAAACCGACGCGGCCTGAGCGACGACTTCGGTCGGAAAGACCCGGAGACTTTGGACGGCGGCCCCAGGGGCCGCCGTTCTGCTTTCAGAGGCGCGCCCGTGGCTTCCGGGCCTTGCTCCCCATCAGGTCTTGCGCCGCCGCACCATCGAGCTCACCAGCCCTGCGACGAGGCGGCGTGGCAGCAGCCGCGGCACCACCGAGGCGACCGCCGTCGTCGTCTCCGCGAAGGCGATGCGGCGTCCGCCGAGCATCGCGGCATAGCCGGCTTCCGCGACAGCGCGGGCATCATGGCCGCCGGGTATGGTGCGGCCGTCTTCGACATAGCCGGCGGCGCTGTGGAATTCGGTGGCGGTGAGGCCGGGGCAGAAGGCGGTGACGGTGACGCCCGAGCCGGCCATTTCCTCCGACAGTGCTTCCGAAAACGACAAAAGGAAGGCTTTCGAGGCGGCATAGACCGCCATGCCGGGGCCGGGCGCGAAGGCGACGATGGAGGCGACGTTGAGGACGCGGCCGCGGCCGCGCGCCCGCATCGCCGGCAGGAAGCGTCGGCACAGCGCCACCGGCACCTCGGCATTGAGCCGCACCATCGCCGCGTCGAGGCCGGCGGGGCGCGTGTCGAAGGCGCCGCCGCCACCGAAGCCGGCGTTGTTGACGAGCACGTCGACCGCCAGGCCGTGTGATTCGAGGGTTTTGGCGAGTTCCTCGATCGCACCGGGCGCCGTGAGGTCGAGCGGGATCGCGAGGACGCGGGTGCCGTGCGCGGCCTGCAGCTCCGCCGCCAGCGCTTCCAGCCGGTCGGCGCGGCGGGCGACGAGCACGAGATCGCCGCCGCGGGCGGCGTGCAGGCGGGCCAACTCGCGGCCGATGCCGCTCGAGGCGCCGGTGACGACGGCGGTGCCGGCGTCGCGGTTCTGCATGAAAAACTCCCGCTTTCGGTCCCCGTCGCCATGCCTCTTTACCCGCTGCCGCGACGCACCGTAATCTTCCCCCATGAAGACCGGCGCCCTCGCGATCAGACGTGCGTCGCCCGACGATGCGGGCGCGGTCGCCGACGTGCACGATTCTGCCTGGCGGACGGCCTATCGCGGCATCCTGCCCGGCACCGAGCTCGAGCGGATGATCGCGCGGCGCGGGCCGAACTGGTGGGAGCGGGCGATCCGCCGGCGGGTGCCGGTGATGCTGCTCGAGCACGGCCGGGAGGTGGCGGGCTACGTCACCTACGGCCAGAGCCGGGCGCGGGCGCTGCCCTTCCGCGGCGAGATCTACGAGATCTATCTCCGGCCGGAGTATCAGGGCCTCGGCTTCGGCCGTGCGCTGTTCGCCTCGGCCAAGCAGGAGCTCGCGGCGCAGGGGCGGCGGAGCGTCGTCGTCTGGGCGCTTGCCGACAACGAGCCGGCGGTGCGCTTCTACACCTCGCTCGGCGGCCGCGCGGTAGGCCGCTCGATGGACCGCATCGGCGAGAGCATCCTGCCGAAGCTCGCCTTCGGTTGGGCGCCGGCGCGAGGCTGAGCGGGCGCGGCGGACGCCGCCTGCGTGCGACATCTCGGCGGGGAACCGGACGGCGAATTGCCCCGTAGCGGAACGTGCGCTAGACGCGCACGGCCATTGTGCGGCGCACGCGCCCGGGCGCCGTGCCGCCGACAGACCCCGACACCGACTTCAGGCGAGGATCTTTGATGCGTATCGACGCCGTTGCCACCGGCAACAAGCCGCCCAAGGACATCAACGTCATCGTCGAGGTGCCCGTCGGCGGCGAGCCGATCAAGTACGAGATGGACAAGGAGGCCGGCGCGCTGGTCGTCGACCGCTTCCTGTACACGCCGATGCGCTATCCGGGGAATTACGGCTTCGTGCCGCACACGCTCTCGGACGACGGCGACCCGATCGACGTGGTGGTGGCGAGCACGCGGGCGATCATTCCCGGCGCCATCATCAACTGCCGGCCGATCGGCGTCCTGATCATGGAAGACGAGAAGGGCGGCGAC
>CAZDCR010000146.1:0-5366 GCA_964503995.1 uncultured Segnochrobactrum sp. | reverse complement strand
GCGCCTTGTGCCATTGAACAGCGGCGGAAAAGAAATCTGGCGCCGCTGCATCCGCGGCCGCGGAGCGCGAGTACCCCTGTCGCGAGGCCCCACCCTCGTCGCGAGTCCCGCCTGCAAGGTCCGGCCGCGAATCCCGGTTTCATGGCGATGGCACTGGCCGGCGCCGCTCCCTCTCACCTCTGCCGTTCAGCCGATCGCATGCGCACCTGGTCCCTGCAGACACAACTCGCCGTCATCCTGACGGTGCTGACCCTCGGCGCCATCGCCGCGATCGGCCTCGTCGTCGACCGCGTCTCGACGCGCGAGCTGACGCTGTCGATCGGCCGCGAGATGCGCGAGCTCGCCGCCCAGATGCGCGACAAGCTCGACCGCTCGATGTTCGAGCGCTACCGCGACCTGTCGATCGTCGCCGCGCTCGACCCGCTGATCGCGCCGGAGCTGCGCGACCAGAACCGCCGCGCCCATCTCGCCAACCTGCAGCGCACCTACCCGGACTATGCCTGGATCGGCTACACCGACCGCGCCGGCAAGGTGCTGGCCGCCACCGGCGGCCTGCTCGAGGGTGCCGACGTGTCCGAGCGGCCGTGGTTCAAGGGCGCCGTCGCCGGCCCCTTCGTCGGCGACGTCCACAAGGCCGTCCTGCTCGAGAAGCTGCTGTCAAACCCGGACCCGACCGCGCCGCTGCGCTTCGTCGACGTGGCAATGCCGCTGAAGGACGCCAGCGGCACGGTCACCGGCACCGTCGGCGCCCATCTCAGCTGGTCCTGGGCGGCCGAGATCAAGACCTCGCTGCTGGCGGCCGACCACATCGCCGACGGTGTCGAGATCCTGGTGCTGTCGGCCGACGGCGACGTGCTGCTCGGCGACCCACGCCTCGAGGGCCAGCGCCTCTCGCTTCCGAGCATCGCCGCGGCGCAGCGGGGCGAGACCGGCGTCACCGAGGAGGTGTGGCCGGACGGCGTCGACTACCTTACCGGCTTCAGCCGCTCGCGCGGCTTCCGCGACTATCCGGGCCTCGGCTGGATCGTGCTGGCGCGCCAGCCGGTCGAGCTCGCGCTGCACCCGGTCGCGACGGTCGAGCGCCTCATCCTCGCCGGCGGCCTCGCCACCGCCCTGCTGTTCTGCGTGATGGGCCTGTGGATCGCCCGGCAGATCGCCTCTCCTCTCGCCCGCCTCGGCGCCGCCGCCGCCGCCATCGGGGCCGACAGCCGGGTGCAGGACGTGCCGCCCGTCGGCGGCTTCGCCGAGGTGCGCGCGCTCGCCGCGGCGCTGCGCGCCATGCTGGCCCGCCTCGGCCAGAAGCAGATCGAGCTCGAGCAGGCGAACGCGACGCTCGAGAGCCGCGTCGAGCAGCGCACCGCCGAGCTGACGCGATCGAACCATGCGCTCGCCGAGGAAGTCGCCGAGCGGCGACGCATCGAGGCCGAGCGCGAGGGCCTGATCGGCCAGCTGAAGCAGATGGCCGAGACCGACTTCCTCACCGGCGTCCTCAACCGCCGCTCGTTCTATGCGACGGCGGAGCGCGAGCTGTCGGCGGCCCGCCGCTACGTCCGCGGGCTCGCCGTGGTGATGCTCGACATCGACCACTTCAAGTCCATCAACGACCGCCACGGCCACCAGGTCGGCGACGAGGTGCTGAAGGCGGTGGCGGCGGTCTGCCGGGCCGAGTGCCGAGACAGCGACGTGGTGGCGCGCTATGGCGGCGAGGAGTTCGTGCTGCTCCTGCAGGAGGCCAACCCCGGCGACGCCCGCGACGCCGCCGAGCGCATCCGCGCGGCGCTGGCGCGGGCGCCGGTGATGGTCGGCGACCTTGCGATCCAGGTCACGGCGAGCCTCGGCATCGCCACCGCCGGACCGGAGACGGCCGGCGTCGACCAGCTGATCCGCGCCGCCGACGCCGCCCTCTACCGCGCCAAGGCAGCGGGGCGGGACCGCGTCTTCGCCTGAGCCGAGCGGCGGGAGACCGCTGCGCGGTGGCGCGCGGAGGAAGCGCCGAGCCCGCGGCGCCCCCCCTCCCTACCCTCCCCCGCGAGGGGGGAGGGTTTTCAACGGCTGCTTTCGCGTCCCTGGCCACAGGAACAGCCGACGCTGGCGTTTGCCGAACGCGGCCGGCTGCGAAGACATTCCCAAAATCTCGACGCGAACCCTCCCCCCTCGCGGGGGAGGTGGCCGGCGAAGCCGGTCGGAGGGGGGGCCGCGGGCACAACGCCGGGGACGGCCATCGCCCGTCGCCGCACGCGTCCCCGGGCACCCAGGGCCGATCGCCTGCCGCCCCTCAGCCCGGCCGCGCCGACTCCGTCCACCGCGCCGCCGCGCTGTCGTCGGCGTCGGTGGCCGCCACCCAGTCGCCGAGGCTGCCGTCGGCGCCGTGCTCGCGCTTCCAGAACGGTGCGCGCGTCTTCAGGAAGTCCATCAGGAAGGCGGCGGCCTCGAAGGCCGCCGCGCGGTGCGCCGATGCCGTCGCCACCAGCACGATCGGGTCGCCCGGCCGGACGAGGCCGTGGCGGTGGACGACGCGCAGGCCGGTGATCGGCCAGCGCCGCTTCGCTTCCTCCGCGATGCGGGAGATCTCCTCCTCCGCCATCCCCGGATAGTGCTCGAGCTCGAGCGCGGCGAGGCGCCCGCCCTCGTCACGGCAGTAGCCGACGAAGCTGACGGTCGCGCCGACGCCGCCATCGGCCACGAGGCCCGCGGCCTCGGCGGCGGGGTCGAAGGCGGTGCCGACGATGGAAACCTCGGCCATTCGGGCACCTCGGCGAGGGAGCCCGCGAGGGCTCCGGGGCGGCGGCTTCAGCCGCCGGTCATCGGCGGGAACAGCGCGATCTCGCGCGCCCCGGCGATCGGCGCGGAGGCCGGCACGTGAACACGGTCGACGGCGACACGGATCGTCTCGGGCCGCTCGAAGGCGTGGGCATAGTTGTCGCCCCGCGACGACAGCCAGCCGACGAGCGCGCCCGCCGTCGTCACCTCCGGCGGCGGCGACAGCTCCTCCTCGGCGACGCCGATGCGCTCGCGCACCCAGGCGAAGTAGAGGACCCTCATCCGTCGCTCTCCACGAGATGGCCGATGCCGGCGCGGAAATAGTCCCAGCCGGTGTAGAGCGTCAGGATCGCCGAGATCCACAGGAGCCCGAGGCCGATGGTGGACAGATGGGGCACGACGCGGTCGCCGGCCGGATGGGCGAGCAGCACGCCGACGGCGACGAGTTGCGCCGTCGTCTTGTACTTGGCGAGCTTCGTCACCGGCACGCTGACGCGCAGCTCGGCGAGGTACTCGCGCAGGCCCGAGACCAGCATCTCGCGGCAGAGGATGATGATGGCGGCGATCAGCGACCAGCCGCCGATCGTGCCGGAGGCGGCGAGCAGCAAGAGGCAGGTGGCGACGAGCAGCTTGTCGGCGATCGGGTCGAGCATGCGGCCGAGCGCCGACTGCTGCTGCCAGGCGCGGGCGAGGTAGCCGTCGAAGAAGTCCGTCACGGCGGCGGCGACGAAGATCGCCACGGCGGTCCAGCGCGCCTCGTCGCCCGGCACGAAGTGACAGGCGGCCACCGCCGGTACGGCGGCGATGCGCGCGTAGGTGAGGATGTTCGGCAGGCTGAGAGCGGTGCCGCGCGCCACGTCGCGAAGCCTCCGTACGCGAGAAACCGGAGCGCCCGTCAGATCATGCGCGAGGGGGCGGCGTCAACGTGCAGATCGTCGCCGCTCCCGGCGCAATGTCGGCCGGCGCACGCCGTCGCGCGCCTGCCCCCCCGCAAGCGCGGGGCCGGGCGCGCCCATGGCCGGCGGCCTACTGGACCGGCGGAGGCGCGGGCGCGGCCGCCACCGGCGGCGGGGTCGCTACGGTCGCCGCGGCGGGGGTCGCCGGGGTCGCCGCGCCGGGCACGTTCGTTCCCGCGGCGAAGCCCGGAGGAGCCGGCGGGGCGCGGTCGAGGCCGACGATCTCGATGCCGTCCGGCGCCAGCACCTTGGCGGCGCCGGCACGGCCCGCCGCACCGGCGACCAGGGCGCGCATCTGCGGCGCGATTTCGGCGAGCTGGGCGAACTTGCCGTGGTTGAGGCCGTCGATGGACTTCACCTTCGTCATGTCGATGACGACGGCACCGAGCTCGACCAGTTCCTCGTCGTCGGTGTAGGCGCCGACCCGGAGCTTGTCGCCGGCGAGGAAGTCGGAGATGCCGAGCGCCTTGTCGTCGCGCGAGACGATGATGATGAAGGGCTTGGCCGGCTTGCCGAAGCGCTTCAGCTGCGTCTTGAAGACGTCGACGTCGATGTCGGGCGCCGCCAGCACGACGGCCCCGAGCCGCTCGATCGGCGGCAGGTTGCCGGAGATCTTGATCTGGCGCAGCGCCTCCACCGTCACCCAGTTGCCCATCGAGTGGGCGATGATCGACACCTCCTCGGCGTCGCTGGCGAAGGCGAGGCGGATGGTCTCCTCGAGCCCGTCGCGCGCCGCCGTGGCGCTGTTGTTGTCGTAGAGATAGCCCTCGGTCTTGCCGCGCGATGCCCAGGTGAAAAGCACCGGCACCATCGGCGCGTGCGAATCGTCCGCGAGCTGCAGGATCCGGTACATCGCCTCGTTGAATTGCGTGTTGTAGCCGTGCACGAAGATCGCGATCTTGCGCTGGCCGGGGGGTCGGAGCGCCAGCTGCGCCTTCAGATCGGCGAGGAACTCGGCCTCCGTCTCGCGGAACACCGCCTCGCGCACCACCATGTCGGTGGCGGGATTGCCGGGCGCCTGCTTCGGATATTCGATCTGGCCCGGCTGATGGGTCGGCGGCACGGTCATGTCGAAGCGCGCGAAGGAGAGCCGGCTCTCCCGCTCGCCGTTGTAGAAGACGCCCGGCCGCTTGTCGCGCTGGCGCGTCGAGGCCACCAGGATGACGTGCTCGCGCTCGCCCGCCCCGGCCGCCTCGGCGACGGGCATCAGGGCGTCGAGCCCGGGCCGTCCGGCGCAGCCGGCGACCAGGCCGACCAGCACCAGAGCGGCGGCGAGGCGGCCGATGACGGCCCGGCCGCGCGGCGCGGCGAGGCCCGTGAGTGCGTTTCGCATTCCCTGTCCGATGTGCACGCCGGAGCCCCCGCTCTCGCGTATTCCGTTTCAGCGAAGCCGTAGCACCGCTGCCGTCTCGGAGGCGAGGGGGATTTCCCGCGATGGCTAACGGCCGCAAGCCCGGGGCCAGCCTCTGGCGCAGCGCCCCGGAGGCTTCTATATGTCGGGACGGCGACGCTGCGCGGTTCGACGGAGACTCACTATCCCCGGGGCCTTATCGATCCAAACGGGGGCTGTACCTGGCCGGGTCCGTGGACCCGGACACACGGCTCCCACCTACTCCGTAGGTCTCCCGGGATCGATCTCCTCTGACGGCC
>CAZDCR010000145.1:0-5420 GCA_964503995.1 uncultured Segnochrobactrum sp. | reverse complement strand
CCGCGCTTCGGCGATACGCTGCCGGCGAGCCTCGACGAGCACGCCGGCGCCGTGGTGTTCGGCGGCCCGATGAGCGCCAACGACACGGACGCCTATATCCGCCGCGAGATCGACTGGCACGAGGTGCCGCTGAAGGAGGAGGCGCCCTATCTCGGCATCTGCCTCGGCGCGCAGATGCTCGCCCGCCACCTCGGCGCCCGCGTCTACGGGCACCCGGAGGGGCTGGTCGAGATCGGCTACTTCCCGATCGAGCCGACGGAGGCCGGCGCCGCCACCTTCGACTGGCCACGCCGCGTCTACCAGTGGCACCGCGAGGGGTTCGACCTGCCGGCCGGCGCCGATCTCCTGGCGAGCGGTGGCGGGCCCTTTCCAAACCAGGCGATCCGCGTCGGGCCGAAGGCCTATGGCGTGCAGTTCCATCCCGAGCTGACGCTCGCCATGGTGCACCGCTGGACGACGATCGGCCACGAGCGGCTGAAACTGCCCGGTGCGCAGCCGCGGCCCGTCCACTTCGCAGATCGCCTGCTCTATGACGCGGCGGTTCGCGAGTGGCTGGAGCGCTTCCTCGACCACTGGATCGGCCGCGCCGACGGCGCGTCGGGCCACCAGCCGACGACGCCCGACTGAACGGGCGCCGGCCGGGTCAGCGGTGGCTCACGGCAGGCTGAGGAACGAGTCCAGCACCTTCTTCGGCTCGGGGCCGGCCTTCTCGAAGGCGACGCGCACCTTGTTGCCGTCGACCGACAGCACCTTCCCGTAGCCGAACTTCTGGTGGAAGACCCGCGTCCCGACGGCGAACTTCGCCGCTTCCTCGATCACCGATCGCGCGACGATCTCGCCCTCGATCAGGCGCACCGGCGCCGGCCGGGCGCCGCCGGCCTGGGTCTCGCCGGTGCGGGCCCGCGCCCGCTCCCAGCCGGGCGTCGAGTAGCGCGACGACTGGAACGGCTCCATGCGGTCGAAGCGGCTCTGGCCGTAGCCGCCATAGCCGCCGGCGCCGCCCTGCTCGCGCACCTCGACATGGTCGGCCGGCAGCTCATCGAGGAAGCGCGACGGGATCGAGGCGTTCCACATCCCGTGGATGCGGCGGTTGGAGGCGAACCAGACGAGGGCGCGCTTGCGGGCCCGCGTCAGCCCGACATAGGCGAGGCGGCGCTCCTCCTCGAGGCCGGCCTGGCCGGATTCGTCGAGCGCGCGCTGGTGCGGGAACAGCCCTTCCTCCCAGCCGGGCAGGAAGACGGTGTCGAACTCGAGCCCCTTCGCCGCGTGCAGCGTCATCAGCGTCACCGCCTGGGTGCCGGCCTCGCTGTCGGTGTCGACGACGAGCGCGATGTGCTCGAGGAAGGCCTGCAGGCTCTCGAAGTCCTGCATGGCGCGGACGAGTTCCTTCAGGTTCTCGAGCCGGCCCGGCGCGTCCGGCGAGCGGTCCTGGCGCCACATCTCGGTGTAGCCGGACTCGTCGAGCACGATCTCCGCCAGTTCCCCGTGCGGCATGCGGTCGAGCGCCGCCCGCCAGCGCGCGAACGAGGAGAGCAGGCCGCGAAGCGTCGAGCGCGCCTTCGGCTTCAGCTCCTCCGTTTCGACGATTTCGGCAGCGGCCTGCATCATCGGCACGCCGCGCGCCCGGGCGGCGTCGTGCAGCAGGCGCACGGTGGCGTCGCCGAGACCGCGCTTCGGCGTGTTGACGATGCGCTCGAAGGCGAGGTCGTCGGCCGGCTGGGCGGTGCAGCGCAGATAGGCGAGGGCGTCGCGGATCTCGGCGCGCTCGTAGAAGCGCGGGCCGCCGACGACCCGGTAGGCGAGCCCGAGGGTGACGAAGCGGTCCTCGAACTCGCGCATCTGGAAGGACGCGCGGACGAGAATGGCCATCTCGTCGAGCGAGTGGCCCTTGCGCTGCAGGCTCTCGATCTCCTCGCCGATGGCGCGCGCCTCCTCCTGGGAATCCCAGGCCGAGGCGACGGCGACCTTCTCGGCGTCGGCGTCGACGATCTCCGTGAACAGGGTCTTGCCGAGGCGGCCCTGGTTGTTGGCGATGAGGTGGGAGGCGCTCGCCAGGATCGGCGCGGTGGAGCGGTAATTGCGCTCCAGCCGCACCACCGCGGCGCCGGGGAAGTCGTGCTCGAAGCGCAGGATGTTGTCGACGTCAGCGCCGCGCCAGCCATAGATCGACTGGTCGTCGTCGCCGACGCAGCAGAGGTTCGACTGGCCCTGGGCGAGGAGCCTCAACCAGAGGTACTGCGCCGTGTTGGTGTCCTGGTACTCGTCGACGAGCATGTAGCGGAAGCGCCGCTGGTAGTCGGCGAGCACGTCCGGATGGGCGCGGAACACCTCGATCGGCAGCACCAGCAGGTCGCCGAAGTCGGTGGCGTTGAGGGTCTTCAGCCGGTCCTGGTAGGCGGCATAGAGCGCCTGGCCCTTGCCGCCGGCGAACGCCCGGCCCTCGCCCTGTGGCACGGCCGGCGGCAGCAGGCCGCGGTTCTTCCAGCCGTCGATGAGGTTGGCGAGCTGGCGCGCCGGCCAGCGTTTCTCGTCGATGCCGTCGGCCTGCAAGAGCTGCTTCATCAGCCGGAGCTGGTCGTCGGTGTCGAGGATGGTGAAATCCGGCCGGAGGCCGACCAGCTCGGCGTTGCGCCTGAGGATGCGCGTGCCGATCGAGTGGAAGGTGCCGAGCCAGCTCATGCCCTCGGCGGAGGGGCCGATCAGGGCGGCGATGCGGTGGCGCATCTCGCGCGCCGCCTTGTTGGTGAAGGTGACGGCGAGGATCTGGTAGGGCGCGGCGCGGCCGGTCGCCAGGATGTGGGCGATGCGGGTCGTCAGCACGCGCGTCTTGCCGGTACCGGCGCCGGCGAGCACCAGCACCGGGCCGTCGAGGGTCTCCACGGCGCGGCGCTGCTCGGGATTGAGGCCGTCGAGATAGCGCGGCGCGGCCGTCCCGAGGGCGCGCGCGGCGATGCCGCCCGGCTTCGGGGCCGGCGGTGCCGTCTCCAAAGAGCGGGAATCGTCTGGAACGCGGGGCACGCGGCCAGCGGGTGACGCCATCGTGGACGGCCTTTCGCCGAGGAGCGGGCGGCGGCGATTCGCCGGGGTGCCCGAGGATACAGGAAATGCGAGCGGCGGTGTGGCGGCGGACCCGGCCGGGGTGGTGCCGGCCGGACGCTTCGACCTCTCCGCCTCAGATGGACGGGGGTCGGCGGTCCGGCAAGGCCGCGCGGACGCGGCGGGTGGTCGCCCACAGCGCGAAGGCGGCGAAGCCGAGGGCGGCGACATAGACCGGCAGCGACCACCACGCCGCCTCGACGGAGACGCCGACGGCGATGCCGGTGATGGCGCCGGCGACCATCTGCAGGAAGCCCATCAGCGAGGAGGCGCTGCCGGCCCGCTGCGGAAACGGCATGATTGCCGCAGCCGTCGCCTGCGGCAGGGCGAGCCCGAGGCCGGCGAGATAGACCATCATCGGCACGAAGATCTCGGTCGGGTGGCCGGGCCCGGCGAGCGTGGCGAGGAGCATCAGCACGCCGCCCACCGCCGTCATCGCCGTGCCGAGGCCCATCACCCGCGACATCCCGAGCCGCATGACGATGCGCTGGCCGGCGAGCGAGCCGGCGGTGAAGGCAATGGCGCCGGCGCCGAAAGCGAGGCCGAAGCCGAGTGGCCCGAGGGCGTAATGGTCCTGCAGCACGAAGGACGAGCCGGAGATGTAGGCGAACAGCCCGGCATAGACGGCGCACAGGATCGCCACGTTGGCGCGAAAGGCGCCGGAGCGCAGGATCGCGCCGAAATCGCGCGCGATGCCGGCCGGCGACAGCCTGACCGTCGGATCGCCGCCGCGCGTCTCCGGCAGCCGCGTCACCGCCACGAAGGCGAGGAAGCCGGCGAAGGCGAGGGTGAACACGAAGGACGAGCGCCAGCCGCCGATGCCGTCGAGCAGGCCGCCGATGGTCGGCGCGATCGCCGGCACGACGCCCATGATGGCACCCATGCGGGCGAGCTCCTGGCCGGCGCGCGGGCCGTCATAGAGATCGCGGACGATCGAGCGGGCGAGGATGACCGGCCCGGCGCCGCCGAGGGCCTGGACGAAGCGGCCGAGGATCAGCGTCTCGACGGAGGGCGCGAGCGCGCAGGCGAGGGTGCCGGCGAGCAGGATCGTCAGGCCGGCGATCAGCACCGGGCGGCGGCCGTAACGGTCTGCCAGCGGTCCGTAGACGAGCATCCCGGTGGCGAAGCCGACGAGGAACACCGACAGCGTCAGCTGCACCCGGGCGACCGAGGACCCGAAGTCGTCGACGATGCGCGGCAGCGACGGCAGGTACATGTCGGTCGACAGCGGACCGATTGCTGTCAGGAGCGCGAGCAGGATGGTCAGCGCGATCGAGCCCGGCCTCAGCACCGCACGCCCTCGTCCGGAAAAGGGAAGGCACCCGCGCCGGAGAGGCGGGGTGCCTGAAAGCCTTGCGACAGTCGTCGCCGCATCGTCGCTGCCGCCGCGGCCTCAGGCCGCGGCGCGCCGTCCGCTCACTCGGCGGCGGCGACCGGGGCGGCAGCGGCCTTGGCGGAGAGGTTCGCGGTCTTGCCGCGACTGTCGCGCTTCTCGACGATGCGCGCCGCCTTGCCGGTCAGGCCGCGCAGATAATAGAGCTTGGCGCGCCGCACCTTGCCGCGCCGGACGAGATCGACCGACTCGATCATCGGCGAGTACATCGGGAAGACGCGCTCGACGCCCTCGCCATAGGAGATCTTGCGGACCGTGAAGCTCTCGTTGAGCCCGGCGCCGCCGCGGGCGATGCAGACGCCCTCATAGGCCTGCACGCGGGTGCGGGTGCCTTCGGTGACGCGCACGTTCACCTTCACGGTGTCGCCGGGAGCGAACGCCGGGAGAGTGCGCTTGGCGGTAACCACCGCCATCTGCTCTTTATTGATCTCGTCGATGATGTTCATGACTGTCGTCTCTTCACTCGCCGCCGGACGCCACACCCGCCCGGACCGCGTCGTCCGTACGTTTTCCGAGGCAGCATGCGATCACTGGAAAAAAGCTGGGCGAGCCATTATACGAATCCGGAAGGCTTGTCGATTCCGATGTGACGGCTCGATGTCGTGCGGATTGACGCCCGTGGCGGGTGCCGCTATAGACCGCGCCGACGGCGGCCGGTGGCTGCCCCTTTATGCATTTGGCGTGCGTCCGGGCCAAGTCCTGTCCGCACCCCCTGACCGCAGAGACACCGGATCACCATGGCGAACACGTCCTCGGCCAAGAAGATGGCCCGCAAGATCGAGGCCCGCACCGAGAAGAATCGGGGCCGTCGCAGCCGCGTGCGCACCTTCCTGCGCAAGGTCGAGGAGGCGATCGCCTCCGGCGACCAGACTGCCGCGAAGGCCGCGCTGGCGGCTGCTGAGCCCGAGCTGATGCGCGCCGCGTCCAAGGG
>CAZDCR010000144.1:0-5570 GCA_964503995.1 uncultured Segnochrobactrum sp. | reverse complement strand
AAACTCCACCACAACGACGACGACCGGGGCGACAGCATCCCGGCGCCAGGAGGGAACATCATGACGGCGACCGGGCGAAGCCTTCCAGGTGCGGCTCTGGCGCTGGCGATCGTCGCCGGCGGTCTCGGAGCCACCCTTCTCCTGACGCCTGCCGCGGCCCAGGAGGCCGCGCAGCCGGCCGCCCAGGAGCCTGCCGAGGCGACGTGGGAGGCGATCCGCGGCGACGTCGTCGGCGACACGGCGATCGCCGCCGGCGAGGGCATCGTCGCGATCGAGGCGCCCTACCGCGCCCACGACGCCGCGATCGTGCCGATCGACGTCACCGCGCACCTGCCGCAGGGGCGGACGGTGAAGCGGATGACGCTCGTCATCGACGAGAACCCGGCTCCTGTCGCCGCCACCTTCACCTTCGGCGAGCCGCAGGCGGACATGGCGGTGTCGACCCGCGTGCGCATCAACTCGTACTCGTGGGTGCGTGCCATCGTCGAGGCGGACGACGGCTCGCTCTACATGTCGAAGCGCTACGTGAAGGCCTCCGGCGGGTGCTCGGCGCCCGCTCTCAAAGACGCCGACGCGGCGCTCGCCCAGCTCGGCAAGATGAAGGTCCGCTTCCCCGAGGGTGGGGACAAGGCGGCGGCGACCTCCACGCCGGTCGCGGTGCCGTCTGCCGGCACCACGGCGGATGCGGGCGGAGCCAAGCGCCTCAAGGCGCAGATCATGATCCGCCACCCGAACTATTCGGGCCTGCAGATGAACCAGCTGACCCAGCTCTACATCCCGGCCCACTTCGTCAACGACATCGAGATCAGCCAGGGCGGCCGCATGCTCCTGAAGATGGAAGGCGGCATCTCGCTCAGCGAGGACCCCACCATCGCCTTCGATTTCGTCTCGAACGGCTCGCCGGTGCTCGACGTCAAGGCGATCGACACCGACGGCCAGGTCTTCTCCGGCGCCTTCCCGGTCGATACGGGCCGCTCGTGAGGCACGCACGCGCCGCCGCCCTTCTGGCGGCGGCCCTGGGGTTGGCGGCGCCGGTCGGGGCCGCCGCCGCTGCGGACGAAGGCGCCCCGGTCGCCGGTAGCGCGACCCCCTCGGAGACCCCCGTCCCCTCCGCTCCGACCACCGTCGCTCCCCTTGCGGTCGCCGAGGTGGCGCCGGGCGTCTTCGTCCACGAGGCACCCTTCGCCCTGATCGCGCCGGCCAATCGCGGCGACATCGCCAATCTCGGCTTCATCATCGGCGACGACGCCGTCGCGGTCATCGACACCGGCGGCAGCGTCGCCGTGGGGCAGGGGCTGCTGGCGGCGGTGCGCGCTCGCACCGACAAGCCGGTGCGCTACGTCGTCAACACCCACGTTCATCCCGACCACCTCGCCGGCAACGCTGCGTTTGCAGGCGAAGGCGCGCAGATCGTCGGCCATCACAAGCTCGCCCGCGCGCTCGCCGCCCGCGCGCCGTTCTACCGGGAGCAGGCCGACCGCCAACTCGCCCCCGCGGACGCCGCGCAGAGCGACTTCCTGGCCCCCGACATCGCGGTGGACGGGACGATGCGCCTCGATCTCGGCGGGCGCGAACTGGTGCTGGAGGCCCATCCGACGGCCCATACCGACGCCGACCTCTCGGTGCTCGACGTTTCGACCGGCACCTGGTTCCTCGGCGACCTGCTGTTTGCCGGCCATCTGCCGACCATCGACGGCTCGCTGACCGGCTGGCTGGCGGAGATGGACCGCCTCGCCGAACGCCCCGTGGCGCGTGTCGTCCCCGGCCACGGCCCGCGCGTGATGGCCTGGCCGGCGGCGCTGGCGCCACAGCGGCGCTACCTCGCGCGAATCGCCTCCGACGTCCGCGCGCTGATCGCCGAAGGCCATTCGATCTCCGCGGCGGCAGAGACCGCCGGCCTCAGCGAACGCGAGCTGTGGACGCTCTTCGACGAGTTCAACCCGCGCAATGCGACAGCGGCTTTCCAAGAGCTCGAGTGGGAGTAGTTCCTGCCGTAACGGGCAAGAATCCCTCGATTTCAGAGCCGATATAAGGGGATTGTCACCGGCCTAAGCCTACCATAAGATCGCTTCAGTTTCCGACTGCAGCGGCGACCCGTTTGGGAGCGGGCCGTCCGGTTCGAAGGCCGAGCGGGCGCCATGCCCAGCGACAATGACCGGACAAAGTCCGGCAGGCCGTGACACGCTGTCGGGAGCGTTGGTCCCAATAACAGGAAGTCGGCGGGCGTGCGTCTGTGCGCATGCGCGTGTCGACTCTCGGGAAAACGCAAGGAGGAACTGGCATGAGGCGATCCGCTTGGTCGTCCATGGTGGCGGCCCTGCCGCTCATGGTCACCGCGCCTGCTCTGGCGAACGACGACCTGATGAAGCTGATCGACGACCCCAACCAGTGGGTCATCCAGACCGGCGACTACGCAAACCAGCGCTATTCGAAGCTCGACCAGATCAACAAGAGCAACGTCAAGGATCTTCAGGTCGCCTGGACGTTCTCGACTGGTGTGCTGCGCGGTCACGAGGGCTCGCCGCTCGTCATCGGCAACATGATGTACGTGCACACGCCGTTCCCCAACATCGTCTATGCGCTCGACCTCGACAAGGAAGCGCAGATCGTCTGGAAGTACGAGCCGAAGCAGGATCCGGACGTGATCCCGGTGATGTGCTGCGACACGGTCAACCGCGGTCTCGCCTATGCCGACGGCCAGCTCTTCCTGCACCAGGCCGACACCACCGTCGTGGCGCTCGACGCCAAGACCGGCAAGGTCAACTGGACGGCGGTCAACGGTGACCCGAAGAAGGGCGAGACCAACACCGCCACCGTGCTGCCGGTGAAGGACAAGATCATCGTCGGCATCTCCGGCGGCGAGTTCGGTGTGCGCTGCCACGTCACCGCCTATGACCAGGCGTCCGGCAAGCAGCTGTGGCGTGCCTATTCGACGGGCCCGGACAGCGAGATCCTGTTCGATCCGGCGAAGACGACGGAACTCGGCAAGCCGGTCGGCGCCGACTCCAGCCTGAAGACCTGGGAAGGCGATCAGTGGCAGATCGGCGGCGGCTGCACGTGGGGCTGGTATTCCTACGACCCGCAGCTCGACCTGATGTACTACGGATCCGGCAACCCTTCGACCTGGAACCCCGGCCAGCGCCCGGGTGACAACAAGTGGTCGATGACGATCTTCGCCCGTGATCCCGATGACGGCATGGCGAAGTGGGTCTACCAGATGACCCCGCACGACGAGTGGGACTACGACGGCGTCAACGAGATGATCCTGGTCGACCAGGAGATGGACGGTCAGCCGCGCAAGATGCTCGTCCACTTCGACCGCAACGGCCTCGCCTATACGATGGACCGTGACAGCGGTGAGCTGCTCGTCGCCGAGAAGTACGATCCGGTGGTGAACTGGACCACCGGCGTCGACATGGACAAGAACAGCCCGACCTATGGCCGTCCGGCCGTGGTGGCGAAGTATTCGACGGAACAGAACGGCGAGGACGTCAACTCGACCGGCATCTGCCCGGCGGCGCTCGGCACCAAGGACCAGCAGCCTGCGGCGTTCTCGCCGAAGACCGGTCTGTTCTACGTGCCGACCAACCACGTCTGCATGGACTACGAGCCGTTCCGCGTCAGCTACACCGCCGGCCAGCCCTATGTCGGGGCGACGCTGTCGATGTATCCGGCTCCGGACAGCCACGGCGGCATGGGCAACTTCATCGCGTGGGACGCGACGAAGGGCAAGATCGTCTGGTCGCTGCCCGAGCAGTTCTCGGTGTGGTCGGGCGCTCTCGCGACGGCTGGTGACGTGGTCTTCTACGGTACGCTCGAGGGCTACCTGAAGGCGGTCGACTCCGAGACGGGCAAGGAACTCTACAAGTTCAAGACCCCGTCCGGCATCATCGGCAACGTCATGACCTATACCCACGGCGGCAAGCAGTATGTCGGCATCCTGTCCGGCATCGGCGGCTGGGCTGGTATCGGTCTGGCAGCCGGTCTGACGGATCCGCAGGCGGGTCTCGGTGCGGTGGGCGGCTACGCGTCGCTCTCCAACTACACCGCGCTCGGCGGCCAGCTGACCGTGTTCGCCCTGCCGAACTGAGGCTCAGCCTCACCGGCAAGCGACATCCTGGAACCCGGCGCAGCGCAGGCTGCGCCGGGTTTCGCTTTTTCCGGCCCGCCCCCGCAAGCCTCGTGCAGGCAAGACGTCGCAACGTCGCCGTAAGTGTTGATGCAGCCCGCTGCCGATGCTATCGCTTTTCGCAACGCATAGCCGACAGAAATGCTAAGTGTATCATAAGTATGAGGAGCGAGACGATGCGGAGGATTGTCCTGGGCGGTTTGGCGATGGCCGGCGTGCTCTTGAACCTGGCGGGCGCCACTGCGCAGGATCAGGCGCTTCCGGACGGCAAGACAGTCGAGAACGGCAAGTATTTCGACGCCGATGGAAACCCGACCTACTACATCACGAGCGACGGCGTCGTCGACTGGTACACCTACTCCGGCTTCCGCCGCTACCATTCCGAGTGTCACGTCTGCCACGGCCCCGAGGGGCTCGGTTCGAGCTACGCGCCAAACCTGACGGAATCGCTGAAGCGGCTCGACTATCCCGCCTTCCTCGAAGTCGTCGTCAACGGCCGCAAGGTCGTGTCGAGCTCGCAGGAGAGCGTGATGCCGGCGTTCGGCGACAACCTGAACGTGATGTGCTACATCGACGACATCTACGATTACCTGAAGGCGCGTTCCGACGGCGTGCTCGATCGCGGCCGCCCGGCCAAGCGCGCCGACAAGCCGCCGCAGGCGACGGAGGACGAAAACGCATGTCTGGGCCGCACCTGACGGCCGGCGGGCGGGCGTGATGAGCGCGCCACTGCAGGGCAGCGCCCGGCCCCGTGCACACCGCGTGGGCTGGTGCGCACGGACCTTCGCGGCCGCGGCGATCGCCGCCGTGGCCATCGCCGGGGGCGGGGCGGCCTCGGCCCAGACCTCGGACCTGGTGACGCGCCAGGCGCTGCGCGTCTGCGCCGACCCCGCCAACATGCCGTTCTCCAACACGGCCGGCGAGGGCTTCGAGAACAAGATCGCCGAGCTCATCGCCGGCAAGCTCGGCGTGCCCGTCGAATATACCTGGTTCCCGCAGGCGACCGGCTTCGTCCGCATGACGCTCGGTCTCAACCGCTGCGACGTCATCATCGGCTTCGCCCAGGGCGACGAACTCGTCCAGAACACCAACCACTACTACCGCTCCACCTACGTCTTCGTGACGAAGGCGGACGGTCCTCTGGCCGACGTCACGACGCTGTCGGACCCGTTGCTCAAGGACAAGCGCATCGGCGTCATCGCCGGAACGCCACCCGCCACCGTGCTCGCCCAGAACGGCCTGATGGGCAAGGCGAAGGGCTACTCGCTGATGGTCGACCGGCGCTTCGAATCGCCGACCGAGGAGATGATCGCCGACATCGTCTCCGGCACCATCGACGGCGGACTCCTGTGGGGGCCGATCGGCGGCTACTACGCCAAGCACTCCAACGTGCCGCTGAAGGTGGTGGCGCTGCCCAAGGAGCCGGGCTCGCGGATGACCT
>CAZDCR010000143.1:0-5624 GCA_964503995.1 uncultured Segnochrobactrum sp. | reverse complement strand
TCGGCGATCCGCCCGAGGTACCAGTTGGCGAACTTGTCGACGAGGCCCTCGGTGTAGGGCGAATAGGGCCCCGGCTCGTAGGCCGGGCTGCTGACGCCCGAGTGCTGGTAGCCGACGAGCTCGGAATCCTGGGCGTTGGTGGCGACCCACACCTCGGTCAGCTTCTGGATGTCGTAGTCGACGCCCTCGACCGCGTCCTTGTGGACGAGCCACTTGGTGCGCAAGAGCGAGTGCTCGGGGTCGAGCGGCAGCACCGAGAAGACGACCGCGTGGTCGCTCATGAAATGGTGCCAGGAATTCGGCTGCGTCCAGAAATGCAGGCCGCCCATCCGCCGGTCCGTCAGGTTGCCGAGGAGCTTCCGGCAGGCGACCTCGGTCGACAGCGTGTGCGACTCGCCCTTCCCGTCGAGGGGCAGGCGCTGGGTGCGGTAGCCGGTGACGACGTCGTCGAGGTGCTCGATCGTCCGCGACGGGAAGCCCTTCGCCTCCCACGCGGCATGGTCGTCGTTGAGCAGGCAGTCGTAACGCTCGGCCTGCTTGCGGCCGAGATCGTCGAGCTGCTCGGGCGCATAGCCGAAGCCGTAGGCGAACAGCGGCACCGTCAGCTCCGGATGGTTCACACCGCAGTGATAGCACTCGCGGTTGTTCTCCATCGTGATCTTCCAGTTGCCCGGCTCGATGATGTCCATCTCGAAGGCGACCTTGGTGTCGCGGATGGAATGCGGGGCGATGTAGGGGCGCATCGCGTCGGCCATGGTGTCGAAGTCGGCCGGCGGATCCTCGCTCAGGCAGACGAACAGGAGCCCCTCGAGCGACTTCAGGTGAACGGGCTTCAGGCCAAGGCAGTTCCTGTCGAAGCCCTCGCCCATGTGCTCGGCGGACTGCAGCGCCCCGTCGAGGCCGTAGGTCCACTGGTGGTAGCGGCAGACGAGGTTGCCGACGCTCGCCTTGTAGTCGTGCACGAGGCGGGCACCGCGGTGGCGGCAGACATTGTGGACGGCGCGGACGGTGCCGGCCTCGTCGCGCAGGATGAGGACGGTGGTGCGGCCAATGTCGACCACCATGGTGTCGCCCGGCTGCGGCACGTCCGCCTCGACGCCGATGAAGATCCAGTGGCGGCCGAAGATCACCTCCATGTCGAGGTCGAAGATCTCCTGCGACAGGAAGAACGGCTGCTCGAGGCCATAGCCCGGCCGGCGGCGCGCGACCAGCGCGCCGATGCTCGAATGGGGAACCTGCAACATGGGTCCGGGTCTCCGCCGCGGCGCCGCGCGCCGCACCGACGGACGCGCGCCACGCGCGTCGTGCGGATTAGAAGTGTTCCGTAGTCCTCGTCTGGCTACTTTTCTTGCTACGACGCGTTTTTACTTGAACGCGACATACGCACACGCCGCCCCCCGTTCACTCAAACAGTCGCCCGCCGGCGAGCCGCGCCTGCGCCGCCGGATCGGCTCCCGGACGGCGACCGCCGCGCGAGTCCGTTGGCGTAAATCCGTGCAGCGCCTTGAACTGGCGTGAGAAGTGGGCGCAGTCGGCGAAGCCGGATTCGAGCGCGATGTCGGTGATCGTCCGGTCGGTCGTCTCGAGCAGGAAGCGGGCGTAGCGCAGGCGGAGCTCGCGGTAGAACGCGCCGGGCCGCTCGCCCATCACCGCCTGGAACAACCGCTCGAGCTGGCGGGTGGAGAGCCTGAGCTTCTCGGCGATGGTGGCGACGGGCAAGGGGTCGGCGAGGTTCTGCTCCATGAGATGCAGTGCCCGCCGCACCCGCTCGTCGCGGATGGCATCGGTATCGGCGACGGGCGGGTGCGGCTGCGCCTCGCTGCCGGCGCGCGGGCGGTCGAGCAGGAGCACGTGGCGCGTCTTCTGGGCCACCGCGCGGCCGAGGTGGCGCTCGACGATCAGTGTCGCGAGGTCGGAGACGCCGCCGCCGCCCGAGCAGGTGATGCGGTCGCCCTCGTCGACGAACAGCCGGTCGGCGACCGGCACGGGGTGGGGGGAGGCGGCGAGGAAGTCCTGGCGGTGATACCAGGAGACGCAGCAGCGCCGGCCTGTCATCAGCCCGGCGCGGGCGAGCACGAACGAGCCGGTGCAGACACCGACGAGCGTCACGCCGACGGCCGCCGCCTTCTCGAGATAGGCGATCGTCGCCGCATCCACCTGCGCCCCGGCCGACAACAGCCCGCCGACGACGACGATGTAGTCGAAGCCGCGCGGGTCGACGAACGGGCTGGTGCGCGCCACGGCGATGCCGCAGCTCGCCCGCACCGCCTCCTCGCGGCTCCCCATCACGACCCACCGGCAGAGGATCTGCCGCGAGCGGTCGCCCTCGTCGGCGGCGAGCCGCAGGTGGTCGACGAAGAGCGAGAACGCCGACAGGGTGAAGTCGTCGGCGAGGATGAAGCCGACGGAGAGGCGCGGACGCCCCGCGGACCCCTCCTCCCCCGATGTGCGCGACGTGCGGACGGCGTCCATTCCTGCCCTCGAGGCGTGCCGGCGCCACCCTAGCAGAGCGTCGCCGGACCGGGACCGGAATGCAACGCCCGCCCAAGCATCGCAGGCGACGCTGGCATGCCGATTGCGAGGTTCGGCGACGGTGCGATATCGTTTTGGCGAACGTGGCGACATCGGCGCAAAGCCGGGCACCGCGTTCCCGCAGAGGGCAAACCGCAATGGCGCTCACCGCGACATCAGGGATTGATTCGTCCGCCGCCGGTCTTCTCCAGACTGCCGGAAAGCGCCGCCGGTCGGCGCCGCGACGGGTATGCCCCCCTGCCCGGGCAGCCCTGGTCGCGGCTTTGGCGACGGCCCTGTTGATGCCGCTCTGCGCCGCCACGACCGGTCACGCCGACGAGACGATGATCTCGTCGGCCGTGGTCGAGCCTGAGCGCGACGTCACGATCATCCTGCGCGCCCCGTTCCAGAGGATCGCCGGCGACCGCGTGACGCTGCAGTCGATGCTGCGCTTCTCCGGCCGGGCGTGGGAGGACGCGCGCATCGAGATCCTCGCGAATGGCATCGTCGTCTCGCGGACGACCGCGCTGCGCGGCGGGCTCTGGTACGCACCCCGCACGCTGATCGCCGCCGGCGACTACGAGTTCACCGCGCGCGCGATCTCATCGGACGGCACGCGCGAGGTCTCGGACGTGCTGCGCGTGACGGTGTCCCCGCCGATCCTGCTCGATCCGGAGAGCCTCGCGGGCAAGAGCATCTATTCGGTCGGATAGCCGAGCCGCGCGATTCGGCCGCTGAAGACCGTCGCCCGTCACGGCGGGGCCCGGCCCCGGTGTGCCTCGCCTCGAGGGGGTCTGCGATCGTCACGAAAGCCGCTGACGCGACGACAGGTTGCCGCACCTGATCCGCATCAAGGGCCTGCAGCGTCCGCGGGCCTACGGTCGTGGTCGCTGCCGGCTCGCGCCGCGGCGCATGCTATCCTTGAGGAGCACCACCGTGACCCGCCCTGCCGTTTCCGCCGCAGCCCCCATCCCCGCTGTCGAGCGCCGGCTGCACTGGCTGATCGCCGTCGCGATCCTGGCGATGATCCCGCTCGGCATCGCCGCCGAGGAGATGGCGAAGGGGCCTGCGCGGGAACTGGTGTTCAGCTGCCACAAGGCACTCGGCCTGATGATCCTCGTGCTGGCGACGTGGCGGCTCGGCGTGCGGCTGTCGGAAGGGTTTCCGCACCCGGTCGGGCGCTACTCGCTGATCGAGCGCGTCCTCGCCCACGCCGTCCACGGCCTGCTGCTGGCCGTCACGGTACTCGCGCCGCTCACCGGTATCGCGCGGGTCATCGGCAAGGGTCAGCCGCTGGAGGTGTTCGGCCTGACGCTGCTGCCGGCCGGGCCGGGCAACGCGTTCGCCCTCTCGCTGGCGAGGAGCATCCACTCCGGCCCGGTGCTGGTGCTGGGGCTCGGCGTGCTGATCGCGCTCCACGTCATCGGCGCGCTCAAGCACCACGTCCTCGACCGCGACGCGACGCTGACACGGATGCTGGGCCGCGCGCCGGCCTGAGCCAGGCGCCGCTCAGCACTCCGGCAGGTTCACCGCCAGGCCGCCGAGGGACGTTTCCTTGTATTTCGAGGCCATGTCGCGGCCGGTCTCGCGCATCGTCACGATCACCTTGTCGAGCGAGACGACGTGGGTGCCGTCGCCGTGCAAGGCGAGGGAAGCAGCGTTGACGGCCGAGATCGCGCCGAAGGCATTGCGCTCGATGCACGGCACCTGCACGAGGCCGGCGATCGGGTCGCAGGTCATGCCGAGGTGATGCTCCATGCCGATCTCGGCGGCGTTCTCGACCTGCTCGTTGGTGCCGCCGAGCGCGGCGCACAGGCCGGCGGCGGCCATCGAGCAGGCGACGCCGACCTCGCCCTGGCAGCCGACCTCGGCGCCGGAGATCGACGCGTTCATCTTGAACAGCCCGCCGATGGCTGTGGCCGTCAGCAGGAAGGTGCGCACACCCTCCGGGCTGGCGCCGGAGCAGTGGTCGAGATAGTAGCGCAGCGTCGCCGGCACGACGCCAGCGGCGCCGTTGGTCGGCGCGGTGACGACGCGGCCGCCGGCGGCGTTCTCCTCGTTCACCGCGATGGCGTAGACGCTCACCCAGTCCATCACCTCGTGGGCGGCGCGGTCGTTGGCGTGGGTGCGCGCCAGAAGCCGGTCGCGGATCGACTTCGCCCGCCGCTTCACCTTGAGGCCGCCGGGAAGCTCGCCGGTGGTGGCGACGCCGCGGTCGATGCAGGACATCATCACCTTGGCGATGGCGTCGAGGTGCGCGTCGATCTCGGCATCCGGCCGCAGGGCGCGCTCGTTCGCGAGGACGATGTCCGCGATCGACAGTCCCGTGGCCGAGCCGATGTGCAGGAGGTCGCGGCCGCTGCGGTAGGGGTGCGGCACCGACACGGGGTTCTCCACCGCGATGCCGACCTCAGCCTCCGGCACGACGAAGCCGCCGCCGACCGAGCACCAGCGCTCGTGGGCGACGACGGTGCCGTCTGCATCGAAGGCGGCGAGCGCCATCGTGTTCGGATGCTTCGGCGTCTCGGCGTGGCCGTCG
This sequence comes from uncultured Segnochrobactrum sp., assembly GCA_964503995.1. Taxonomy (GTDB): domain Bacteria; phylum Pseudomonadota; class Alphaproteobacteria; order Rhizobiales; family Segnochrobactraceae; genus CAMDHY01. The sequence goes on along the minus strand of CAZDCR010000143.1, from coordinate 574 downwards.
AAGAGGATGTCGCGGCCGTAGTCGAAGGCGATGCGGCGGCGGCCGCCGAGGTTGAGAGACCCGCCAGCGCCGGCGGCGGCGAAGGCCGCGTCGGCCTCGTCCGGGTCGACGGTGGCGGGCTGCATGCCCGACAGGCCGAGGATCGCCGCCCGGTCGGTGCCGTGGCCCTTGCCGGTCCAGGCGAGCGAGCCGTAGAGCGCCACCTCGACGCGGTCGACATCGGCGAGGCGGCCGGCGGCGGCGACACCCTCGACGAAGGCGTGCGCGGCCCGCATCGGCCCCACCGTGTGGGACGACGACGGCCCGATGCCGATCTTGAAGAGCTCGAAGACGCTGATCATCGATGCCGGCCTCCCCGCCGGACGAACGATTGCGCGTGTGGGACCCTTCACCTTCCCCTTGAGGGGGAAGGTCGGACCGCGAAGCGGTCCGGGATGGGGTGCCGGCAGCCGGGAGGCTGCCGGAAAAAGACTCTCCTCTCGGCCGTCGAGGCGGTCTTCTCGCGGGCTCCCGCCCGCGGTCACCCCACCCCGGCGACCTGCGGTCGCCGACCCTCCCCCTCAAGGGGAGGGTG
>CAZDCR010000142.1:0-5638 GCA_964503995.1 uncultured Segnochrobactrum sp. | reverse complement strand
ACTGCGTTTCACAACCGAGTTCGAGATGGATCGGAGTGGGGCCACAGTGCCGGCCTTCAGAGCGTGTGAATCGATCGAGGATGCGAAAGATTGCCCGATGAAATCCCTGAGATTTTCGGCTTGAGCTGCGCGGAAACGGGCATCCTTTCCCATCCGCTCAGCGGCCGTCGCTCCAGTCCATGCCGGGCACGATGTTGCCGGCGATGGCGTAGAAAATCAGCAGCATCGGTATGGCGATGAAGCCGCCGAGCGGTCCCCACAGCCAGATCCAGAAGGCGATGGCCAGGATCACCACGAAGGGGTTCATCAGCATGGTCCGGCCGATCACCTGCGGCGTGACGAACTGTGCTTCCACGAGGTTCACCGCCAGGTAGACGAGCGGCGGCATCAGGCTGCCGCCGAGCGTGTCGTATTGCGTCAGCCCGACCGCGAACAGGATCGCCGCCATGACCGCCGGACCGAGATAGACGACGAAGTTGAGGATCGCGGCGAGCGCTCCCCACAGTGCCGCCGACGGCATGCCGATCGCCAGCATGGCGAGCCCGACGGCGACGCCGAGGCCGAGATTGATCACCGTGATCGACAGGAGGTAGCGCGAGACCCGGTGCTCCACGTCGCGGAAGATGTGCGCGACCCGCCAGCGGATCTTGCGCGTGGTGCAGACGCGCAGCAGCGCATTGCGGCTCTGCTGGCGCGTCGCCACGAAGAAATAGAGGCTCGCCAGAAACAGCAGCACCTGACCGATGATGGCCGGAGCGAGAACCGCCACGCTCTCCACGGCCGTACCCTCCTCCACCGAGACCGTGACGCTGTCGCCCGAGAAGGCGCGCAGTTCCTCGCGCAGGCTCTCGATCACGTTCATCGGTTCGCGAAACTGCGCCAGGTGCACCTGCAACTGGCTCCAGATCTGCGGCGCGCGGTCGATCCAGGTCGACAGCGGCGCGGCCAGAGCCAGCATGCCGAGCGCGAGGATCAGCAGGAAAAGCAGCACGACCGCGGCTGCGGAGATCGCTGCATTCACGCCGCGCCGCTCGATCCAGGTCGCCACGGGACCGAACATCAGGCCGATGACCACGGCCATCAGGACGGGCGAGAGGACATATTCGGCCGCGTCGAGAGCGAAGACGACGGCGACGAGGCCGACGGCGATCGTGCCGAGCTGGGCGCCTTTGGAGAGCAGCACCTCGACGTTCGAGCGCGGCGGCAGCCGCACGATCGGCGGCTTCTTGATGGCGCGCTGCTGCATGGGGCCTTGCTTTTCCGGCTGGACTTGGTCTGCGAAACGCCCTTTCATGCATTCGGGTTCCTTCGCCGCGCGAGAAAGCGGAACCCGCGCCGTGCGGCCGCGTTGAACGGTTCCCATTTGGAAGAGGAAGAACCTTCATGAGCCAGACCAAGCCGCAGGACGCCGATGCCGACGCAGCGCGTTCGAAGAACACGTCCCGCGAGGAGTTCGAACAGCAGATCGCCATCCTCAAGGAAGAGATGGAGGCCCTGAAGGCGCAGCTCGCACGGTCCTCGGAGCGGTCGGCCGCGGCAGCCCGCCGGGCGGCGCAGAGCGGTGCGGAGAATCTTCGCGAACACGGCGAAGCGGCCATCGAGGAACTGCGTGCCGGAGCGCGCGACGTCGAAGCGCAACTCATGGCCACCGTGCGCGAGAAGCCGGTCACGTCGCTTGCCATGGCAGCCTGCGTCGGTTTCCTCTTCGCCCTGATCGCGCGCCGATAGAGGTCCGGGCGTGATCGGAACGCTCCTTGCAGCAGTCGCGTCCGTCAATGCGCCGCGGATGGCGCGGCGGGCTCGTCGCGCCGCCATCGACTATGCCATTGCCGTGCTCGCTCTTCTCGTCGGCTGCGGCTTCCTGCTCGCGGCCGCCTTTATCTGGGCTTCGGCCCGGTGGGGCGCCTTCGAAGCGGCGCTGGGCTTCGGCGTCGGGTTCATAGCCCTCGGCGTTCTGACCCTGCTCGTCCACCGCTTCGTCGTCGCGGGCCGTGCCCGTCGCCGCGCCGAGGAGGAGAATGCGCGGCAGCTGCGCTCTGTGGCGACGGCTGCAGCCGTCGCGACCGTTCCTGCTCTGGTGCGGCAGGCCGGACTGTTCGGGCTCGTCGCCATCCCGCTCGCTGGGCTCGCCGCCTATGCGGTCTGGCGGGAGAGCCGGCGCGGCGATCCGTCCGACCCGGACTGAGGATCAGCCGCCGGCGGCGTCGGCGGCAACCAGCACCCGCAGCGCGCCCGGGTGGATCTTCAGCACCGTTTCCGCTTCCAGCACGGCCAGTTCGCCGTCGATCACACAGCGCTGGTACCGCGTCGGCGTCAGGATCCTCAGCGTCGCCTGCTCGCATTCGTGGATTTCCACGATCTCGGTCTCCTGCCAGCGGCCGAGTGTCATGGCGAAGAACAGCCAGGCGAGTTCTAGCCGGTTGGCGGCCCCCGCGACGTAGATGCCGAGCACGCCACCGTCGGGCCGGTCCGCGAAGGGCAGGTGGCCCTGGCCGAACACGTTGTTCGAAACGCCGAGACCGCTCGTCGTCGTGCGGATTTCGGCTTCGCCCACGTCGAGCGTGATGTCGATCGCCGGCGGGCGGCGCAGCACACCGAGAGCGGCGCGCACCGACGCCCAGATCTTTCCGATCCGGGACCCGTATTCGAAGCGCGAACGCAGCTGGACCATGCGCGCGTGCATCCCGATCGAGAACTGGTGGATGAAGGGCCGGCCGTTGGCCGTGGCGATGTCCACCGCCTTCACGTGGCCGCTTGCGTGGGCCAGAATCGCCTGCTCCAGGTCGAGCGGGATGCCGAGGCCGCGCGCAAAGAGGTTCATGGTTCCGGCAGGCAGGATCGCGAGCGTCTTGTCGGTATCCATGAGGACCGCCGCCGCCGCCGAAATCGTTCCGTCGCCGCCACCGGCCAGCACCACCTCGACGTCGCTGCGCGCGACCGCCCGGCCGAGGGCGGGCTCGATCCCTTTCCCCGGCACGATCTCGATCTCGATGCGATGTCCGGCGGCCTCCATCGCTCGCCGGAGAAAGTCCGAGAGCGTGCCGAGATCGGTGGTGCGCAGCGTGCCGCCATCGCGGTTCAGGATCGCGAGAAACTTCATCTGGGTCCGGTTTTCCTGAAGGAGAGATATGGCACGCGCGTGGTCCCGCGCCCGTCCCAACAATGCCGGACCGAACGCCCGGTTCCAGGCTTCTCCTCGCCGATACACCTCACGGCAGGTGCGTGAATCGCGGAACCAGTTCGCGGTCACGGCGTTGTGAGCAGGTGAAAGGGCCGCACCTCCGACGTCACCTGCAAGTTCTGCCAGAGGCGCGGCCCATGCATCGAAGACATGCACAAGGAGAGCATAACATGATCCGCAAGCTTTTGGCGACCACCGCCCTCGCAGCACTGATGTCCACCGGCGCCCTGGCGCAGACCACCGCTCCGACCACCACCCAGCCGGGCGCGGCGGTGCAGGATCCGGCCGTGCAGACGCCCGCCGCCGGCGAGACCCGCATGGTCACGCAGGCTGACGGCAACCTCGCGTCGAACATCATCGGCGAGACCGTCTACAACAGCACCGCCGACGACGCCGAGAGCATCGGTGAAGTCAACGACATCGTCATCGGCGCCGATGGTTCCATCGAAGCGCTGGTGATCGGCGTCGGGGGCTTCCTCGGCATCGGCGAGAAGGACGTGGCCATCGAGTACGATCTGGCCGAATGGGTCGAGCGCGGCGATGATCGCTGGATCGTCGTTCCGACGACGACCGACGCTCTGAAGGCGCAGCCCGAGTTCGACCGTCTCGCCTACCAGCCGATGCCGGAAGGCTCGCAGGTCGGCCAGACGGAGCCGGCCACGGCCGAGGATCTCGCCGCCGCGCCCGCAGCCGATGGCGACGCGACGACCGCCGCTCCGGCGACCGATGCGGCCAACCAGACCGCGGCCAACGATACCGTCGTGGTGGCGCCGGGCGCTGCCGAGCAGCCGGCCGCCGGCACCGACCAGACGCGCACCGCCGCGATCGATCGTTCGACCCTCAAGCCCATGGCGGCCGAGGAACTGACCGCCGAGACCGTCATCGGCAGCACCGTGTACGGCAACAATGAGGAGAACGTCGGCGAAGTCGGCGACCTCGTCATGAGCCAGGACGGTCAGATCGACGCCGTGATCATCGACGTCGGCGGTTTCCTCGGCATCGGCGAGAAGGAAGTCGCGGTCGGCATGGACAATCTCGAGTTCATGGTCGACGAGAACGGCAACCGCTATCTCTACACGCCGTTCACCCAGGAGCAGCTGGAGGCGCAGCCGGCCTATGACGAGGCGACATACGCCGAAGGCCGTGACACCATGCGCATGGTCGTCCCCAACTGATCGATCGGCGCAGGCTCTCTGGCTGAGCCGAAACCGGAAGGCCCTGCCGCGCAAGCGGCGGGGCCTTTTTCTTGTATGCGGCTGGATTATAGACAGTAGCGGCGTCATCGTTCACAAATGGTAGACGATGCATTCTGAATCCCTCGCCTTCCAATTCGCGGACGAAAGCCGAAATATCGCTCCAGACAGAAGCAGCGGCACGGACCGCAGTGAGCGAAAGGACGAGAACCATGCTCGACCAGATCAGAGGCCTGCATCACGTGACCTCGATGGCCCGCGATGCGCAGGACAACAACACCTTCTTCACGCACAAGCTCGGCCTTCGCCGGGTCAAGAAGACCGTGAACTTCGACGCGCCCGACGTCTACCATTTCTATTACGGCGACGAGCGGGGCACGCCGGGATCGGTGATGACCTACTTCCCGTTCCCCAACATCGGCCCGCGCCGCGGCGGCGCCGGCGAGGTCGGCACCACCGTCTTTTCGGTTCCGGAAGGGTCGCTGCCCTTCTGGCGCGAGCGGTTGGCCGCGCAGGGCGTCGCCGGGCTTTCGGAAGGCGAGAGTTTCGGCGAGAAGCGGCTTTCCTTCACCGGACCCGACCATGACGAGTTCGCGCTCGTCGAGGCGAAGGACGACGCGCGCCAGCCCTGGACGAAGGGCAGCGTGGCCGGCGACGAGGCGATCCGCGGCTTCCACTCGGTGTCGCTGCGGCTGCGCGACGGCGGTGCGACGGAGGAACTGCTGACCTTCATGGGCTACCAGCCGGTGGACAAGTCGGGCGCCGTGACGCGGCTCGCCGTGCCGGGCGGCAACGGCGCGCACGTCATCGACGTCGAGACGATCGCCGGCAACCGCGCCGATCTCGGCGCCGGCTCGGTCCACCACGTCGCCTTCGCGGTGGAAAACCGGGCGAAGCAGCTCGAGGTGCGCAAGGCGCTGATGGACACCGGCTACCAGGTGACGCCGGTGATCGACCGCGACTATTTCTGGGCGATCTATTTCCGTACCCCGGGCGGCGTGCTGTTCGAGGTCGCCACCAACGAGCCGGGCTTCGACCGCGACGAGGACACCGCGCATCTCGGACAGGCGCTCAAGCTGCCGACCCAGCACGAGCATCTGCGCAAGATCCTGGAGAGCCATCTCCAGCCGATCGCCGACTGACCGCAGAAAGGACCGACCCGATGTCCACCGACAGCTATGTCCGCCGCCGGCCCGAAGGCGCGCCCGGCGGGCCGCTGGTCTCCGCCTTCGACCGCACCGGCGGCGACGAGGACCAGCTCGTC
>CAZDCR010000141.1:0-5684 GCA_964503995.1 uncultured Segnochrobactrum sp. | reverse complement strand
GCCGGCGCCAGGATGCAGCGCGTCATCGACGGCATCAGGCCGACGCTCACCGTGCCTTCGAGCCCGCGGCCGTGCTGGCGCAGTTCGCGGTCGGCGGCGATGTAGCGGCGCAGCACGTCGATCGAGGAGCGGTAGAAGCGGTCACCGGCCGGCGTCGGTACGACGGCGTTGGCGCCGCGCTCGAACAGGCGCACGCCGTAGCGGCTCTCGAGCTTGCGCACATGCTGGGAGACGCCGGACTGTGTCGCGTGCTCGCGCTCGGCGGCGCGGGTGAACGAGCGCTCCTCGTAGACGGCGACGAAGAGGCGGATGTCCTGGAGGCTGGCGTCGGCGCGCAGGGTCACGGTGGCAGCCCCCCATTAGGAAATCATCTTGGAAGCATAAATACTCATCATTTCCGTGATGGGCTAGTCAGCCTCTAAGGTCGGCCTAGTTAGCGGTGCAGGCTGGCGAGGGAGGTGGAGAGCGCGATGACGGAACGCCATGTCGACCTCGGCTCGGAGGGCGGGATGCGCGAATTCCGAACCGCCCTCGGCCGCTTCACCACCGGCGTCACGGTGATCACCACCATCGACGACGCCGGCCGGCCCGCGGGATTCACCGCCAACTCGTTCTCCGCCCTGTCGCTGGCGCCGCCGCTGGTGCTGTGGAGCATGCAGCGCCACCTGCCCTCGCTGAAGGCGTTCCGGGTCGGCGCGAAGTACGCCGTCAACATCCTCGCCGCCGACCAGAGCGACCTCGCGATGCGCTTCGCCCGTCCGGCTGCCGACAAGTTCCACGGCGTTCCCTACGAAATCGGCCGCGGCGGCTGCCCGCTGTTCGAAGGCTGCCTCGCCCGCTTCGAGGGCCACGTCACCCAGGCCGTCGACGGCGGCGACCACGTCATCCTGGTCGGCCAGGTGGAATGGGCCGCGCACCGCGACGGCCCGCCGCTGCTGTTCTCGCACGGGCGTCTGTGCATCGCCGACGCGCTCGCCGCGGCCGCCTGACCCCTCCCCGTTCAACACGTCCGACGCACGCCGTCGAAAACCCCGAGGAACCGTCCGTGCCCGTTCCCCTCAAGCTCGGCTTCTTCACGATGCCGATCCATCCGCTGCACCGGCCGCTGCACGAGACGCTGCGGGAGGACCGCGAGCTGACGCTGGTCGCCGACCGTCTGGGCTTCGTCGAGGGCTATTTCGGGGAACACGTCACCGACGCCGCCGAGACGATCACCTCCAGCCTGATCTTCATCGCCTGGCTTCTGGAAGAGACGAAGAACATCAAGCTCGGCACCGGCACGGTGAACATCCCGAACCGGCATCCGGCGACGGTCGCCGCCGAGGTGGCGATGGTCGACCAGATGGCGAAGGGCCGCTTCCTCTTCGGCATCAGCCCGGGCGGCCTGCTCTCGGACGCCGAGCTCTACGGCAACCTCGACAACGACCGCACCGCGATGTTCCTGGAAGGCATCAACATGGTGCTGGACATCTGGGCGGGCGAGGCTCCGTACAATCTCAAGGGCAAGTACTGGACCGTCTCGACCGAGCGGACCACCATTCCCGAACTCGGCCAGGGCACCATCCACAAGCCCTACCAGACGCCGCACCCGCCGATCGTCGTCACCGCGGTCGCACCGTTCTCGAAGGGCGTGACGGAGGCGGCGGCGCGCGGCTGGGACCCGATCTCGGCGAACTTCCTGCTGCCGCAGTGGGTGAAGACGCACTGGCCGAAATATGTCGAGGGCTGCGCGGCGGGCAACCGTCCGGCAGACCCGGCCAACTGGCGGGTCGCCAAGAGCATCTTCGTCGCCGACGACCTCGCCACCGCCAAGCGCTATGCGACTGACCCATCCGGCCCGTACTTCTCCTACTACCGTTCTCTCGCCCACAAGCTCGTCAAGAACGGCCGCGCCAACCTGTTCAAGGCCGACCAGTCGGCGCCCGATTCCTCGGTGACGCCCGAACGCGTCGTCGACCAGTTGGTCGTCTGGGGAACGCCGGACAAGGTCGCCGACGAGCTGATGGCGTTCCGCGAGAACGTCGGCGAGTTCGGCACGCTGCTCTATGCCGGCCACGACTGGGCCGACCGCGGCCTCGCCATCCGCTCGATGGAACTGCTCGCCGAGAAGGTGGTGCCGCAGATCAACCGCGGCGCCACGACGCCGCGGGCCGCCGTCGCGTGAGCGGGCTCGCGGTCGCCCGCCGGCCCGTCGAGATCGGCGGCCGGCGCATCGGCGTGATCGACGAGGGACGGCACGACGCCCCCGTCGTCACCTTCCTGCACGCCCTCGGCGCCAATGCCGACCTCTGGCGCGGCGATGCCGCGGCGCTGGCGGATCGTTACCGCGTGGTGTCGATCGACGCACGCGGCCACGGGGCGAGCGACGTCGTCGAGCCGGCCGGGTCCTTCGACGACCTCGTCGCCGACGTCGTCGCCGTGTGGGACGCGCTCTGCATCGAGCGATCCGCCGTGGTCGGCCTGTCGCTCGGCGGGATGACGGCGTTCGGACTGGCCCTCGCCCATCCCGACCGGGTCACCGGCATCGTTGCCGCCGACTGTCGCGCCGACGCGCCGGAGCCGTTCCGGCAGATGTGGGCGGCGCGGCGGAAGATGCTTGAAGACGGCGGCATGGCGGCCGTGGCCGATGGCACGATGGCGAGTTGGCTGACGGCGGCGTCCCGCGCTGGCCGGCCCGACCTCGTCGAGGTGGCGCGCTCGATGATCGTCTCGACGCCGCCGGCGGGCTACCGCGCGATCACCACACTCATCGAGGGCCTCGACTACAAGCGCCGGCTGGCCGAGATCACGGTGCCCTGCCGGATGATCGTCGGCGCCGAGGACGGCGTGCATCCGCCGGAGATGGCGGCGATGGCGGCGCTCGTGCCAGACTGCCGCCTCGTCACCCTCGCGGGTGCCGCCCACCTCGCCAATCTCGAACAGCCCGCCGCCTTCCGCGCCGCCGTCGAGGACTTCCTCGCCGGGATCGCCGCGAACGGCCGCCAGACCCGGCCCTCGACATGACCGAACGCTACCGGATCCACGACCCCGCCACCCTCGATGCCGAGCGGCGGGCGATCTATGACGCCATCGCCGCCGGCCCGCGCGGGTCGGTGCCGGCGATCTTCCACCTGCTGCTGGAGGCGCCCGCCGTGGCCGGGGCAGCGCAGAAGCTCGGCGCCGAACTGCGCTACCGCACCAGCCTCGGCCCGAAGCTCTCGGAACTCGCCATCCTGGTGACGGCGCATCACTGGGGCGCCACCTACGAGTGGGCGATCCACGCGCCGGAAGCGGCGAAGGCGGGGCTGCCCGCCGACGTCATCGACGCCATCGCCGCCGGCCGCAGGCCCGAGACAGAGGACGGCGACGTGCGCCTCGTCCATGACGTCGCCCACGCCCTGCTGCAGGACCACGACGTTCCGGACGCGCTGTTCGCCGCCGCCCTCGAGCGCTTCGGCCGGCAGACGCTCGTCGAGCTCTCGGCGGTCGTCGGCTACTACTCGATGCTCGCCGTGGCGATCCGCTGCTTCCGCCTGCCCGGCCACGAGCCGGCGCCCGCGAAGGCCTGAAACAACAAGACGAGACAGACTGACGGCGGCGCCACCGGGCGCGCGCCGGGGAGAGAATGGCATGGACGTCGGCATCGTCGGTCTCGGCATCATGGGCGGCTCGATCGCCCGCAACCTCCTCGAGCGCGGCCACGCGGTGGCCGGTGTCGACCTCGACCCGGCGCGCCGCGAGGCGTTCGCCGGTGCCGGCGGACGGCTCGTCGAGACGCCGGCGGCCCTCGTCGGCGACTGCGCCGTGGTGCTGACGAGCCTGCCCTCCGAGGCGGCGCTGGCGGCGGTCTCGGCCGAGCTCGCCGAGGCGATTGCGAAGGGCGGCACGCGGACCGTGGTATGCGAGCTCTCGACCATGCCGATCCCCGCCAAGGAGGCGGCACGCGAGCGCCTCGAGGCCGCCGGCGCCGTCGTGCTCGACTGCCCGCTGTCCGGCACCGGCGCCCAGGCGGTGACGCGCGACCTCGTCGTCTATGCGAGCGGCGACCGTGCCGGCTTCGAGATCGCCGAGCCGGCGCTCACCGACTTCTCGCGCCGCGTCGTGCACGTCGGCGCCTTCGGCAACGGCACGCGCATGAAGCTCGTCGCAAACCTGCTCGTCGCCATCCACAACGTCGCCACCGCCGAGGCGATGGCGCTCGCCGAGAGCTGCGGCCTGTCGCTGACGGACGTCATCGACGTCGTCTCCGACGGCGCCGGCGGCTCGCGCATCTTCTCGCTGCGCGCGCCCTTGATGGCGGAGACCCGCTACACGCCGGCGACGATGAAGCTCGACGTCTGGATGAAGGACATGAAGGTGATCGGCGAGCTCCTGGCCGAGGGCGGCGTCGAGGCGCCGCTGTTCGCCGCCAGCCTGCCGGTCTACGAGGCCGCCATCGACCAGGTCGGCCCGGACAACGACACCGCCGCCGTGTTCGAGGTGCTGCGCCCGACGCGCCGCGGCTGAGCCCAACAGACACCAATCCGGGAGGATCACCATGACCACTGTCGGCATCGCCGGGCTCGGCCGCATGGGCGGCGCGATGGGCCTGCATCTCCTCGAGCAGGGCTACACCGTCGTCGTCTGGAACCGCTCCGCCGCCAAGGCGGAACCGCTGAAGGCGGCCGGCGCCACTGTCGCCGCCACGCCGAAGGCGCTCGTCGAGGCGTCGGACGTCGTCATCACCTCGCTCACCGACGACAAGGCGGCGACCGAGTGCTTCCACCGCCCCGATGGCCTGCTCGCCGGCGCGTCCACGAAGACCCTGTTCGTCGAGACGACGACGACGAGCCCCGATACCGCCCGCGCGCTGGCCGCGGCCGTGGCGAAGACCCGCGCCGTCATGCTCGACTGCCCGGTGCAGGGCTCCGCCGATGCCGCCCGCAAGGGGCAGTTGCTCGCCATGGTCGGCGGCGACGCGGCGGCGCTCGACAAGGCGCGGCCGGTCATCGAGGCGTTCACCCGCAAGCTCTTCCACCTCGGACCGGTCGGCTCCTCAGCGGCCCTGAAGCTCGCCGTCAACACCGGCATCGCCACCTATGCCGCCTTCCTCGGCGAGGCGACGCGGCTCTGCGCGCTGGAAGGCGTCGACCCCAACGCCGTCTACGACGTCATTGCCGAAGGGCCGATGGCGACGCCGATCCTGAAGGGCAAGATGGCGATCCTGAAGGGCGAGGGTGACCCGAACGCCGTCCCCGCCTCCGACATCGACCTCTTCCTCAAGGACGCCAGCGCGGCGCTGATCCTCGCGGCCCAGCATCGCGCGGCACTGCCCGTCGCCGCCGCCACGCAGGCGCTCCTCTCCGATGCGGCGAAGGCTGGCTGGGGTCCGTGCGACTACGGCGACCTACCTGCCTACGCCCGGAGCGGAAAGCCCCGCTGAACCGGCGCTTGCATGCAATTGCTCTGCATTGCCCGGAGATCGGGCAGCTGCCGCGACGTGTGGATCGGGATGGAAAGCGCAATCGAACGGGCATCACGAAGTTGCCCTAATGCGGCCCTGTCAGCGTCACTTTGGACCTTATGATCCAGGGTGTCGCTGATGACGGAGCGCTGATCGGGCCTTTGGTTTCAGTCAGCCCCCCAGCCCCCCGAGGTCTGGTCGTGCGCATGGACGCAAGTCCCATCCGAGGCGACATTCGGGCCGACCCTCCGGGGTCGGCCCG
>CAZDCR010000140.1:0-5745 GCA_964503995.1 uncultured Segnochrobactrum sp. | reverse complement strand
GGGGAGATGGCCGGCAGGCCAGAGGGGGACGCGAAGGAACGCGACCTTTCCGATTTCAATTTCATCCGAGAACCCCTCACCATGACCACGCTCGTCTCCAAATGGAACTACCCCACAACCGTGCGCTTCGGCGCCGGCCGCATCTCGGAACTGCCTGATGCGCTGGCCCAGACGGGCATAAGGCATCCGCTCTTCGTCACCGATCCGGGGCTGGCGAAGCTGCCGGTCGTGGCCGACACGCTGAAGATCCTCGATGCGGCCAAAATCCCCTACCGGGTGTTCTCGGACGTCAAGCCGAACCCGGTCGAGTCCAACCTCACGGCCGGCATCGCGATGTTCAAGGAGGGCGGCCATGACGGCGTCGTCGCCTTCGGCGGCGGTTCCGCGCTCGACCTCGGCAAGCTGATCGCCTTCCAGGCGCACCAGACGCGGCCGGTCTGGGACTTCGAGGATATCGGCGACTGGTGGACCCGCGCCGACGCCTCGAAGATCGCGCCGATCGTCGCCGTGCCGACGACCGCCGGTACCGGTTCGGAAGTCGGCCGCGCCGGCGTCATCACGCACGAGGCGAGCCACACCAAGAAGGTGATCTTCCACCCGAAGATGCTGCCGGCGATCGTCATCGCTGATCCGGCGCTGACCGTCGGCATGCCGCGCTTCATCACGGTCGGCACCGGCATGGATGCGCTGGCGCACTGCCTGGAGGCCTACTGCGCGCCGGGCTACCACCCGATGGCCGACGGTATCGGCGTCGAAGGCGTGCGTCTGGTGCTCGAGAACCTTCCGAAGGCGGTTGCCGACGGGACGGACCTGACGGCGCGGGCGCACATGATGTCGGCCGCCGCCATGGGCGCCACCGCCTTCCAGAAGGGCCTCGGCGCCATCCATTCGCTGTCGCATCCCATCGGTGCGCTCTACGATACGCATCACGGCATGACCAACGCCGTGTTCATGCCCTACGTGCTCGTCTTCAACCGCCCGGCGATCGAGGAACGCATCGGCCGGCTCGCCGCCTATTGCGGCATTTCGGGCGGCTTCGACGGCTTCGCGGCGGCGATCCTTAAGCTGCGGGAGGACCTCGGCGTGCCGCACGCGCTGGGCGGACTGATCAAGGGTCTCGCCATGGACGACGCGCGGAAGGATCTGATCGCCGAAATGGCGATCGTCGACCCGACCGCCGGCGGCAATCCGGTCCGGCTGACCAAGGAAGCGGCGCTCGCGCTCCTCGACCAGGCGATCGCGGGCTGATCAGCGGCGCACCGGACGGCGCCGGCTCGACGCCGGTCGGTGGATGCCTATCAATTAGCCGGGAAAGCACCGAATCCGATTGCCGTGGCTCATGGCAAAGGCTAGCTTTTCCCGGGCTCGTGCGACGATGATGGCGGCGTTCATCCAATTGTCACGGGACACCGGTAACCGCGTCGCAGGCGTCGCTCGACGCCACACCCTACGGAGAAGAACAGATGATGAAACGCACGGGAACAGCACTTTCCATGACTGCCGCCTTCCTGATGGTCTCGACGGCCATTTCGTCGGCGCAGGACCTCGCGGCGCTGGAAGCTGCCGCCAAGGCCGAGGGCATGCTCACCACCATCGCGCTGCCGCATGACTGGTGCGGCTACGGCGACGTGATCGCCGGCTTCAAGGCGAAGTATCCGGAGATCACCGTCAACGAGCTGAATCCGGATGCCGGCTCCGCCGACGAACTGGAAGCGGTCCGTGCCAACAAGGACAATAAGGGCCCGCAAGCGCCGGACGTGCTCGACATCGGTCTGGCCTTCGGTCCCCAGGCACAGTCCGAGGGGCTGCTGATGCCCTACAAGGTCTCGACCTGGGACTCCATCCCCGACAACGTCAAGGACGCGGACGGCCACTGGTACGGCGACTACTACGGCGTGCTGTCGTTCGCGGTGAACACCGACATCGTCAAGACGCTGCCGACCGACTGGTCGGACCTGCTCAAGCCGGAATATGCCGCCAGCGTCGCGCTCGCCGGTGACCCGCGCGCGTCGAACCAGGCGATCTTCGGGGTGCATGCCGCGGGTCTCGCCTCCGGCGCCGCTGCCGGCGAGGCCGCTGGCGAAGCCGGCCTCAAGTTCTTCGCGGAACTCAACAAGGCGGGCAACTTCGTCCCGACCATCGGCAAGTCCGGCACGCTGGCGCAGGGTGCCACGCCGATCGTGATCTGGTGGGACTACAACGCCCTGTCGGGCCGCGACGCGCTCAACGGCAACCCGCCGGTCGAGGTCGTCGTGCCGGCGTCGGGCGTCGTGGCGGGCGTCTACGTGCAGGCGATCAGCGCCTACGCGCCGCATCCGAATGCCGCCAAGCTGTGGATGGAGTACCTCTACTCCGACGAAGGCCAACTCGGCTGGCTGAAGGGCTACTGCCACCCGATCCGCTTCAACGACATGGTCGCCCGCGGCGTCGTTCCGCAGGAACTGCTCGACGCGCTGCCGCCGGCAGCTGCCTATGAGAAGGCCGTGTTCCCGACGCTGGACGAGCAGAATGCCGCCAAGGGCGTGATCACGTCCAAGTGGGACAGCGTCGTCGGCGCCAACGTCCAGTAAGGCAGAAGCCTGACATCGAACGCGGTCTCCGCCCCGGCGGGGACCGCGCCGAGCAGACGTGAAACCCGGGGGCGGGCCGAGCATGAACGACCTGACTGCCGCGGCAGCTGCCGCGCCGCCTGCCTATCGGCCGAAGCTCTCCTTCGCGTGGGTCGGCGTCGTGCCCTTCGTCGCCTTCGCCTTCCTGTTCCTCATCCTGCCCACGCTGCAGATCGTCACCGGCGCCTTCCGTAATCCGGCCGGCGACTTCACGCTCGCCAACGTCGCCAACCTGTTTCAGCCGTCGATCCTGTCGGCCTACTGGATCTCGATCCGCATCAGCGTCGCTTCGGCCTTCCTCGGCTGCATGGTCGGTTTCCTGCTCGCCTGGGCGATCGTGCTCGGCGGCCTGCCGTCCTGGGTGCGCTCGCCGATCCTCACCTTTTCGGGCGTCGCGTCGAACTTCGCCGGCGTGCCGCTCGCCTTCGCCTTCCTGTCCACCTTCGGGCGGCTGGGGCTCGTCACGCTCATCCTGCGCGACTGGTTCGGCATCAACATCTACGCCTACGGCTTCAACATCCTGTCCTTCGGCGGGCTGACCCTCACCTACCTGTTCTTCCAGATCCCGCTGATGGTGCTGATCGTGACACCGGCGCTCGACGGCATGCGCCGCGAGTGGCGCGAGGCGGCGTCCATTCTCGGCGCGTCTGGCTTCCAGTACTGGCGCATGGTGGCGCTGCCGATCCTCTGGCCGACGCTGCTCGGCACCTTCGCGCTGCTCTTCGCCAACGCCTTCGGCGCGGTCGCGACCGCCTATGCGCTCACCGGGTCCTCGCTGTCGATCGTTCCGATCCTGCTCTTCGCCCAGATCCGCGGCGACGTGCTGCAGGATCCGCATCTCGGCTACGCGCTGGCCTTCGGCATGATCGTGGTGACCGGCATCGCGAACTTCATCTACATCTGGCTGCGGACCCGCAGCGAAAGGTGGATCAAATGAAGCCGAACCGCTTCTGGTCCTGGATCTTCCTGGCGATCGGCGTCCTCTACTTCCTGCTGCCGCTGATCGGCACCTTCGAGTTTTCGCTGAAGATGCGGCGCGGGGTCTACAGCCTCGACGCCTACGAGGCGGTGATCTTCGACCCGCGCTTCCAGGCCACTTTCGGCTATTCGGTGATGATGGCGCTCGCCACCATCGTCGTCGGCGTCCTGCTCGTCGTGCCCACCGCCTACTGGGTGCGGCTGAAGCTGCCGTCCTGGCGGCCGGTGCTGGAGTTCGTGACGCTGCTGCCGCTGGTGATCCCGCCGATCGTCATCGTCTTCGGCTACATCCGCCTCTACAACACCTCCTCCTGGCTGCCGCTCACCGGAACCGCCATGGGGACCAACATCCTTCTGATGTTCGGCTATGTCGTGCTGTCGCTGCCCTACATGTACCGCGCCATCGACACGGGGCTCAGGGCCATCGACGTCGGCACGCTGACGGAGGCGGCGCAGAGCCTCGGTGCCGGCTGGGTCACCATCATGTGGCGCGTCATCCTGCCCAATGTGTTCGTCGCGGTGCTCTCGGGCGCTTTCCTGACGTTTGCCATCGTCATCGGCGAGTTCGTGTTGGCAGCGCTGCTCAACCGGCCGGCCTTCGGTCCCTATCTCCAGCTCATCGGCGCCAACCGCGCCTACGAACCGGCCGCGCTCGCCGTCATCGCGTTTGCCATCACCTGGGGCTGCATGGCGCTGATCCAGGTCGTCTCGCGCTTCGCGCCGCGCCCGCCCGCACAGCCGCACTAAGGAAACCGAGGTCCCATGTCCGATCCGTTCCTCTCCATCCGGCAGGTGCGCAAAACTTTCGGCACGACCGTCGTCGTGCAGGAATTCAATCTCGACGTCCGGCAGGGCGAGTTCGTCTCATTCCTCGGCCCCTCGGGCTGCGGCAAGACGACGATGTTGCGGATCGTGGCCGGCTTCGAGGAGCCGAGTGCGGGCACCGTGAACATCGGCGGCCGGGACGTGACGGCGCTGAAGCCGAACCAGCGCAACATCGGCATGGTGTTCCAGGCCTATGCGCTGTTTCCCAACATGACGGTTGCTGGAAACATCGGCTTCGGGCTGAAGGTCGCGGGCAAGCCGGCGGCCGAGATCCGATCGCGCGTGGGCGAGATGCTCGAACTGATCAAGCTGCAGGACTTCGGCAACCGCTATCCCTACCAGCTCTCCGGCGGCCAGCAGCAGCGCGTGGCGCTGGCCCGCGCCATGGCGGCCCGGCCGCAGGTCCTGCTCCTCGACGAACCGCTGTCGGCGCTCGACGCCAAGGTGCGCGTCTCGCTGCGCGAGGAGATCCGTGCCATCCAGAAGGAACTCGGCATCACCACCATCTTCGTCACGCACGACCAGGAGGAAGCGCTGTCGATGTCGGACCGCATCGTGGTCATGTACAATGGCCGCGCCGAGCAGGTCGGCACGCCCTTCGAGATCTACAACCGGCCCTCCACGCGCTTCGTTGCCGGCTTCGTCGGTACGCTCAATGTCATTGAGGGCACGATAACGGATCCGGCAACCGGCGCCGTCGCCATTGCTGGAGGCACGATTTCGGTGGGTAGCCGCGTGGCCGCCCGCAAGGCCGGCGAGACGGTGTCTCTGGCGCTGCGGCCGGAAGCGATCGCGCTCGGCCGCCGCGAGGGCCGCGACGGTCTGGTGACGGGGACCATCCGCGAGGTGAGCTTCCTGGGCTCCGTCATCCGCGTGCGCGTGGCCGTCGGCGACGCGCTGCTGTCGCTCGACACCTTCAACAGTCCCGCCAGCCCGCCGCCGGTGGCCGACGAGACGGCCGAGATCAGCTTCTCGACGTCGGACATGCTGATCCTCGACCGCTGAGTCTTTCCGATCGTCCGGTTGCGCAGGCGCGGATGGCGCTTGATTTGTCGCGCCGTTGCGGCCATTGAGCCCGCGAAACGATCAACGGAGCCCGCGCAGGCGGGGTTTCGCGTCATGACCAGCACCATCATCGCTCCCTCCATCCTCTCGGCGGACTTCTCGCGCATCGGCGAGGAGATCGAGGCGATCGACCGGGCGGGCGCGGACTGGATCCATCTCGACGTCATGGACGGGCATTTCGTGCCCAACATCACCTTCGGCCCGCCGCTGATCAAGGCGGTTCGCAACCGCACGCAGAAGGTCTTCGACTGCCACCTGATGATCGGGC
>CAZDCR010000139.1:1170-5962 GCA_964503995.1 uncultured Segnochrobactrum sp. | reverse complement strand
CCGCCGGCGGCTGGGTCGACGCCGTGCGCAAGGTGCGGCCGGTGCCGGAGAAGGTGTTCACGTGGTGGAGCTACCGCGCCAAGGACTGGAAGGCGGCGAACCGCGGCCGGCGGCTCGACCACCTCTGGGTGACCGCCGATCTCGACGGATCGCTCGCCGCCGTCGAGGTTCGGCCGGAGACGCGCGACTGGGAGCGCCCGTCCGACCACGTGCCGATCGTGGCGACGCTGACGGCCTGAGGCGGGCTCGGGCGGACGACCGGCGACGCAGGGGAGGACGGCATGAGCGAAAAGATCATCGCCATCGACAAGGTGGCGAACAAGGTCCGCTTCTACGACCCCGACTTCTCCGAGCGCCGGGCGATCGACGGGCCGGAGCCGTGCGTGCACGAGCTCGCCCTCTCGCCGGACCGGCGCCTCGCCTACGTGCCGCTCTATGGCGACGGCATCTACGGCGCCAACCGCCATCCCAACAACAAGGTGCTGGTGATCGACACGGCGCGGGAGGAGATCGCCGATCTGATCGACCTCGGCCCGCTCGTCGCCCCGCACGGGATGGCCGCCACCCGCGATGGCAGGCTGTGGGTCACCTGCGACATCCCCGGCAAGCTCGTCTGCCTCGATCCGGCCACGCGCCGCGTCGAGGCGGTGTTCGACAACCCGTCGAAGGGCGGCCACATCGTCGAGCTGACGCCGGACGGGACGAAGCTTTACGTCTCCGCCAAGGAGGGGCCGCTCGGCGTCTTCGAGATGGCGGAGCGGCGCTTCACGGCGACCGTTCCCTTCGCCGCGCCGGGCGCCATCGGCATCGGCGCCGGCAGCGAGGGGACGGCGGTGACGCCGGACGGGCGGACCCTCGTCGTCGTCGACAACGACGAGACAGCCCTGCACCTCGTCGATGTCGCCACGAGCCGGACGGTCCGCCGGGTGCCGCTGCTGCCGCGGGTGCCGACCAACCCGCGCCGCTCGCGCTCCGCCAAGCTCGGCTTCTCGCCCGACGGGCGCTGGCTCGTCGCCACCGCCTATGCCACCGGCCTCGCCTGGGTGATCGACGCCGACGACCTCACCCAACAGCGCATCGTCGCCGTCGCCAAGGGGCCGATGGGGATGATCTTCGAGGCGGACAGGGGGAGCGTCGTCGTCTCCTCGCACGACTGCGGGCTGCTCACGCGGATCGACCTCGCCTCGGCCGCGGCGACGGCCGCCTTCGAGGGTGGCGCCGGCATCGAGGTGCTCGCCTGGTGCTGAGGGCAGCGTGATGAGCGCGAGCGGGGGCGGCCCGTGCCGCTTCCGGACGATCCGGCAGGGGTCGGATCAGGAGCAGCGCAGCAGCGAGCGCGTGCGCTCCGGGTCCGCCATCGGGCGGAACAGGCCGTTCTCCGGGTCGCGCACCAGCAGCCGCCCGGTCGAGACCGAGAACAGCGCGCCATGCAGGGCGAGCTCTCCCGCCTCGACGCGCGAACGCACGAACGGGAAGGTCATCAGGTTGCGCAGCCCGAGGTCGACGGTGGCGAACTCGAGGCGGCGCAGGAAGTCATGGAAGTTCTGGCCCTTGCGGGGGCCGAGGCGGTCGGCGGCGGGCGCGATCTGCGACATCCAGCGGCCGATGAAGTCGCCCGGCGAGAGCGGCTGCTGCTCGTCGGCGAAGGCGCGGACGCCGCCGCAAAGGGCATGCCCCAGGATCACGATGTGCTTTACGCGCAGCGCCTGCACGCCGAACTCCAGCGCCGCGCTGGTGCCGTGCTGGGAATCCGCATCGGCCTCGTAGGCCGGGATCAGGTTCGCGACGTTGCGCACCACCAGAAGCTCGCCGGGCGCGGCATCGAAGATCACTTCCGGTGAGACGCGGGAATCGACGCATCCCACCACCATGATCTCCGGGCGCTGGCCGCGTTCGGCCAGCATCTCGTAGCGCGCTCGCTCGCTGGAGAAGCGCCCGTCGAGGAACGCCT
Organism: uncultured Segnochrobactrum sp.; assembly: GCA_964503995.1. Lineage (GTDB taxonomy): Bacteria > Pseudomonadota > Alphaproteobacteria > Rhizobiales > Segnochrobactraceae > CAMDHY01. The sequence continues at coordinate 4,011 of CAZDCR010000139.1, read as the reverse complement.
GGTAGCCCGTCGTCAGCCGGTCGGGAAACATCCTGGGGCCTTCCATGGAAATCGTTGCGGGGGCGAGGGCGTCGCGGCGCTCACGGCTCGCCGGAGGCGGCGGGATCCGCCAGGGCGTCGCGAACGCCGGCGACGGCGGCTCCGAGCCTCAGGAAATCGGCCGACAGGCGTGCATGCAAGGCCGCGGCCACGTCGGGATACTCATCGAGCAGCCGCCGGAACACGGCTCGACGCACCAGCAATACCTCGCTTTGCCGCGACGCGCGCGCCTCGATGACGATGTCGGTCTCGGCGAGCAGGGCGAGTTGCGCCACCATCGCGCCGGGGCCGGCCGGCTGCGAGGCACGGCAGCCGGCGGCGCGCACCTCGATCAACCCGGCGAGCACGACGAAGGCGCCCGGCGGCGGCCGCCCGGCCTCGATCAGCAGTCCGTCCGCCGGCAGCGCCAACCGCTCTCCGGAGAACGCCACGAGCCGCAGGTGCTCGTCGGTCAGGTCGGCGAACGGCGGCGCGAGGCGCAGGAGCGCGAGGTCGCTCGACAGGCTCATCCCGGTTGGTCCCGGCCCGCGGTCGGCGGCGCCGGCAGGCGAAAGGGCTCGACGCTCCGTCTCATGCCGTCGCCGGCTCACCGGCCGAGCGAGGCATCAGCTTGTAGCCGCCGTCCTCGGTGACGAGGAGCTCGGCGTTGGAGGGATCGCGCTCGATCTTCTGGCGCAGGCGATAGACGTGCGTCTCGAGGGTGTGGGTGGTGACCCCGGAATTGTAGCCCCACACCTCGTGCAGCAGGACGTCGCGGCCGACCGACTTCTCGCCGGCGCGATAAAGGAACTTCAGGATCGCCGTCTCCTTCTCGGTCAGGCGAACCTTGTTGCCGCGGGTGTCGACGAGCAGCTTGGCGCTCGGTCGGAAGACGTAGCGGCCGATGGTGAAGGTCGCGTCCTCGGTCTGCTCGAACTGGCGCAGGTGGGCGCGGATGCGGGCGAGCAGCACGTTGAAGCGCACCGGCTTCGTCACGTAATCGTTCGCGCCGGCCTCGAGGCCGAGAATTGTGTCGGACTCGCCGCCGTGGCCCGTGAGCACGATGATCGGCGCCTTGAAGCCGTTGCGGCGCAGAAGCTTCACCGCCTCTCGCCCGTCGAGGTCGGGCAAGCCGACGTCCATCAGCATGAGATCGACGCGCTCGTCGCGCGCGAGCTTCATGCCGGCGGCGGCGCTGTCGGCGAGGAGCGTGACGAATTCGTCCGTCAGCGCCAGCTGCTCGGCGAGTTCGCCGGCGAGCTCCGGCTCGTCGTCGACGATCAGGATCGTTCGCGTCTTGCTCACGCTCTCCCCCCGCTTGCGGGCGCCCGGACCGGCGGGTGACCGGTCCCGCGCGACGGGCCCTCCCCGACTCGCGCGCGGCAGTGTATGCGACAACCTGTATCTCCAGCAAAGATGACCGTTTTTTCCGCATGCGTTCAACCCACCCCGGGGCCTCGTCCCCGCCTTCCTGTGGACTGCGCCCGCCGGCCTTCGCCGCGACGCCGCGGCCGAAGGCCCGGCGCACGCGTCCGGTGGCGACGGTGGTGGTGCGGCCGCGGCCCGGGCGGCCGACCCAGGGGCTCGCCGCCTTCGCCGGCACGGTGCTGCCGTGCGCGCTCGGCCGTAGCGGCATCCGAGCCCTGAAGCGGGAGGGCGACGGCGCCACGCCACGGGCGACGCTGCCTCTGGTCGCTGCCCTCTGGCGCGCCGACCGGCTCGGCCGGCCGCCGACGTTGCTGCCGCTTCGGGCGATCCGGGCGGCGGACGGCTGGTGCGATGCACCGGGCGACGGCCGCTACAATCGCGCGGTGCCGCTGCCGTGCCCAGTCTCCCACGAGGAATTGAGCCGCGACGACGGCCTCTACGACGTCCTCGTCGTGCTCGACTTCAACCTGCGCCCGCGCCGGGCCTACGGCGGCAGTGCGATCTTCCTGCATTGCGCGCGGCCAGGCCTCGCCGCCACGGCCGGCTGCGTCGCCTTCCCGCGGCCGGTGCTGCTGCGCCTGCTCGCACGGCTGCCGGCCCGTGCCCGCCTGCGCGTCGTTTGAGGGCGGGCGCTGCGGCGGCGCCATGCCGCCGCCGAATTTGCGGTGCAGGAGGCGGGACGGGGACGAGACATCCCGTGCCCTTGCCCGCTGCCACGGAAGCCCGACCATGCGTCGCCCGACGTTCCTGCTGCCTGTCCTGTTTGCGCTCTTCCTCGCCGTGCTGGCGCCGCCGCCGGCCCCGGCCCAGGTCGTCGTCCTCGACGACGAGGTGGTGCTGAGCGAGCGGCCGCGCGGCGGCGGTGACTGGTCGGTCCCCGGCGCGGTGCTGCCGTCCGACCAGGGCGCGCTCGCGAGCGAGCTCTTCGGCATCCTGCAATCGCAGCCGCCGCTCCTGCCGGCACGCGCGGTGCTGCCGTCGCGGGCCACGCTCGACGTCACCGCCTATCCGTCCATCAACCGCCGCACCGGCCTGCCGTGCGTCGGCTGCCGCAATCCCTGCCGCTCGTTCCGCTACACCTATGCGCGGCCCGATCGCGGCACGGTGACAGTCGAGGGCCAGCGTTGCCGGCGTCGCAACGGCCAGTGGGTCGCCTTCGAGCCGGACACCGTCATCGGCCAGCGGCCGGCGGCCCCCGGCGCCCCCATGGCGGGAGCCTTCCAGGGTGCCCCGCCCGCCCAGCCGCAGTCCCAGGCGATGCGCCGCTCGCCGCCGCCGCTGCCGCCGGCGCGACCGGGTGACGGAACGGCCGTTGCCGGTGTCGCCGGCGCCGCCCCCTCCCCCTTCGATCCGCCGCTCATCGACAACGGCCCGGTGGACGAGGGTTCGCGCGAC
>CAZDCR010000139.1:0-1070 GCA_964503995.1 uncultured Segnochrobactrum sp. | reverse complement strand
ACCGCCGACCCCGACGTCGTGCGGATGCTGCGGATGCTGCGCTATCTCGACCCGGAGACCTCGGCCGAGCCGAGCCCGCAGGCCTATCAGGCCGCGGTCTCCGACTTCGCCTCGGACGAGCGCTTCGCCCTGCCGCAGTCGAACTCGGCGCTGCGCGAGCGCCTCGAAGGCGCGGTGGACCGACTGGCGGCGCTGTCGAGCTGCCCGGCGACCAGCGGCGACAGCTACGGCGCCTGCCTCACCGGCGCCCGCTGAGCCGCTCGGCCATAGACGGCCGCCGCACGACAAGCATCACCCCCGGCGGCGCGCCGGGGGTGAGCACCGCCTCGAAAGACACTGGATAATGAAGCGCCGCTCCCGGCAGCGCGCGGGGAGACGGCTGAGCGCTGCCCTCAGGGGCGCGCCGAATATCAGCGGCGGGCGAGCGTCAGCTTGGTCGCGCCCGAGACCGCCCGGACGGCGACCTCGCGCCCGTCGAGCGGAATGGCGATGCCGCTCGGAGCGCCGACCGTATAGACGGCGCCGTCGACGCGGATGCGGAACGGCGCATCCGCCGTGACCACCCATTCCCCCGCACCCGTCACTGCCTCGAGGTCGAGCGGCGTCCAGGCGGTGTCGACCGTCATCTCGCGCGCCGCCACCGCCTCGGGTCCGGACAGCATCCGCCAGCCGAACAGCGCTGCTGCGCCGATGCCGACGACGACGAGACCCGCCACGAAGACCCCGGCGAGGCGACCGCGCCGGCGCGGCTCGGGCAGCATGACGGTGCGGCCACCGCGCTCGGGCACCAGCACGAGGTCGCGGGAGTCGCTGAGGTCGTCGTCCTCATAGGGCTCGGGCGCGATGTCGAGGCGGGCCGATCCCGACGGCGGGCGCGGCGCGCGCGGCCGCGGCTGCCCCTCGGCGTCCGGCTCCACCGGCTCGAGCTCGGCATAGACCGGCGCCGCGGGAGAGGCGGTGGTCTCGGGGGCGGCCGATGCGGCCTCCACTTCGGCGGCGGCGTGATCCATCCCGGGCTCCGCCGGCGACGGGGCGGCGATCGCCACGTCGTCCGGTGGCACCGCCGCGTC
>CAZDCR010000138.1:0-6017 GCA_964503995.1 uncultured Segnochrobactrum sp. | reverse complement strand
ACCCGCCTCATCCTCAGCCAGATCGAGCGGGTCGAGAGCGGGCTGCCGCCCGAGCACCTGGTCGACCGCGCGCGGGGGTACTGAGGCGGGGGCGGCGCGCGCCGGTCGGTGGCGCGCAGCGCCTGCCCGCTCGAGCCGCTTTACAGGCGGCAGGTCCTCGCCGCACGCTGGCGGCTCCCAGGCGACGGCGAGTGCGATCCATGACCGAGCCCCATCTTCGCGAGCCCTATCCCCGCGACCTCGTCGGCTACGGCCGCACGCCGCCGAACCCGCAGTGGCCGGGCGACGCCCGCGTCGCGGTGCAGGTCGTGCTCAACTACGAGGAGGGCGGCGAGAATGCCGTCATCCACGGCGACGCGGCGTCCGAAGCCTTCCTGTCCGACATCGTCGGTGCAGCGCCGTGGCCGGGCCAGCGCCACATGAACATGGAGTCGATCTACGAGTACGGCTCGCGAGCCGGCTTCTGGCGGATCTGGCGGCTGTTCACCCGGCTCGGCCTGCCGCTCACCGTCTACGGCGTCGCCACCGCGCTCGCCCGCAATCCCGAGGCCGTCGCCGCCATGAAGGAGGCCGGCTGGGAGATCGCCTCGCACGGCCTCAAGTGGATCGAATACAAGGATTTTTCGCGCGAGGACGAAGCGGCCCACCTGGTCGAGGCGATCCGCCTGCACACGGCCGTCACCGGCGAGCGCCCGCTCGGCTGGTACACCGGCCGCTGCTCGGAGCGAACGACGGACCTCGTGATGGAGGAGGGCGGCTTCCTCTATTCCTCCGACTCCTATGCCGACGATCTGCCCTACTGGATCGCCGGCCCGAAGGGCCCGCACCTCGTCATCCCCTACACGCTGGAGGCGAACGACATGCGCTACGCCTCGAACGGCTACGTGACGGGCGACGACTTCTACCACTACCTGCGCGACAGCTTCGATGTCCTCTACGCCGAGGGGGCGGAGGCGCCGAAGATGATGTCGATCGGCCTCCACTGCCGCCTGATCGGCCGCCCCGGCAAGATCATGGGCCTGATGAAGTTCCTCGACCACATCGCGGGGCACGACCGGGTGTGGGTGCCGAGGCGGGTGGATATCGCGCGGCACTGGATGACGGTGCACCCGGTAAAGGGGTAGGGGATGTGACCCGGCCCGCGAATCAGTACTTTCAAGGAATGATCAATGGCAGACGTAGACGAGGCAGACGATTATCCGGTGGTGTGCCGCGTCTGGGACGTTGAGCGCACAGCGGATCCGCTACAAAGCGACTATAAGGAGACTTTCGACAAGGAGGCGGCCAGCGATGTGGCGCAGTCCCTGCTCGAGTACCTCATCGGATACACTGAAGCACAGGGCGGCATCGCATCGTGGTCGCGGTCCGAAAACGACGTCGATGGTGAAGCACCTGACACCTCAAACATCTCGATTGAGGTCTTCGGCGAAGAGGCGTTCAACATCTCTCACTGGCCGGCTGAACTCGTCGACGGTCGCGTCGTCTTCGACCTCATCCAGGAACTCGATTCCGACCACATGATCACGCTAGCGCGGTGGTTTGCGCTGAGAGGCTCACTCGAAGGAGGCGACTCTGAAGAGCAGGAGAGCCCCTGAGCCGGCGCTCGTGGCGGCTGTTGCCCGCCTTGCGGCGAACGTCAACGATCAGCGATGTCGGTCTGCGAGAAGTCGTTGCCCTTGAACAGCAGCGGCACGCCGGTGGACCTCGCACAGGCATAGGCGAAGCAGTCGCCCATATTGAGCGCCGCGGGGTGGCGACCCTTGCCGAAGCGGCCCGCGGCCTCGACCGCCAGCACTCCGATTTCCAGGGTGACGTCGAGCACGACAGCACGGGTCTCGTCGACAAAGGCGTCGACGATTTCTCGGGCCACGGTGACGTCCACGACTTTGGCCCGGGCGAGGCCTAGGACGGTCTCCCAGTAGGAGATCGGGGAGATGAACACCGCATCGGCGCGATCCAGCCGCTCGGCGAGAGCGATGCCATCGGCCTCCCCCGCGATGATGGCGATCGCCGCCGAGGCGTCGACGAACATCAGAGGTTTCCCGAGAGCTCGTCGAAGAAGGCCTTGTCTGCCGTCTCGCCGCTGTCTGGCAGGGCACGGTAGCGCTCGATGATCGGCCGCAGGCGCTCGACCAGAGGCCGCGCGTCGCGCTCGCGCTCGAGTTCGTTTTAGCAGGCCTCTCGGATCGCCTCGGTGAGACCGGTCCCCTTGACGCGGGCGAGCTCACGGACGAGGGCATCGATCTTGCGATCTCGAATATGAATGGCCATCTGCGTCACAGCTAGCTGTTCGACACAGGTAAGCTATCTCATCCGGGGTCGAACAGCAACCACCGCCGGTTTCGTGCCACTGACATCTTGCTGCCTGACGACGCGGAGAGAGTGGCTGCCACCCACCTCATGTCTGCATCGCGCGGCGCCTGCGGAGAGACCGATCGTGACCCAACATTTGTTCGCCGTCCGCCCGATCGTCGTGTTTGCCTCGCTACTGCTGGCAGCGATCGGCGCCGCGCCTGTCACTGCCCAGACCACCGCCGAGCCTGCCGCCCCACCCCCCGCGTTCCATCTCCCGATCGACTGCCCCGCCGGCCTCTCCTGCCCGGTCCAGAACTATGTCGACCGCGCCGATGGCCCCGAGGTGCTCGACTATGCCTGCGGCGCCATGAGCTACGACGGCCATGACGGCACCGACTTCCGGCTGCCGACGGTTGCCGCGATGGAAGCCGGCGTGCCGGTGGTGGCGGCCGCCGCGGGTACCGTGCTGCGCGCCCGCGACGGCATCGAGAACCACGACGGCTCGGACGCCGCCGTCGCCGCCTCGGTGGCCGAGGGCCGCGAGTGCGGCAACGGCCTCGTCGTCGATCTCGGCGGTGGCTGGGAGACGCAGTACTGCCACCTGTCGCCCGGTCTCGCGGTGAAGGAGGGCGACACCGTCGCCGTCGGCACGCGGCTCGGCACCGTCGGCATGACGGGTGCGGCCGCCTTCCCGCACGTCCACTTCGAGGTCCGCCACGACGGCCTCTCGCTCGACCCCTTCCGCCCCGATCCGGCGAGCGCCTGCGGTACCGCGCCCGACGCCGCACCGGCAGCCTCCCTGTGGGCGCCGGACGCAGCCTCCGCTCTCGCCTACGAGAGCCCGCGCCTTCTCAACGCCGGCTTCGCCGCCGGCCCGGTGACGATGGCGGCGATCGACGCCGACATCGCTGCCACCCCGCCCGGCGCCGACGCGCCGGCGCTGGTCTTCTTCACCCGCGCCATCGGTCTGAAGGGCGGCGACGTGCAGGCGCTGACGCTCCTCGCCCCCGACGGCAGCGTCGTCGCCGAACAGACCGCCGACCCGCTCGACCGCGACAAGGCGCAATGGATGCTCTTCACCGGCCGCAAGCGCCGCGGCGACGCCTGGCCGTCCGGTGAGTACCGCGGCCGCTACTCGGTGGAGCGTGCCGGCGCGACGGTGCTGTCGGCGGAGCGCACCCTCGTCATCCCCTGACACGGCCGGTCGCCCGGCGGCCGACCTCCTCCCCGTCGGCCCTGCTGCCGATCCCGCAGCGGCCAGTTTGGAACGGTTGGATTCGCATTCTCCCGATCCGCCCTGGCGGGGCGCAACCTTTCGCGCTGGCTCGCCCCGAGGGCATCGGAATTCTTTTCCCTGTGGCGCTCTCCCCCGAGAATGACGTTCGCCGCGGATTGCCGGCTGGGCTCCTACTTCTGAGGCTCGGTCGGCGGCTCCCGCAGCAGCCGATGTCGCTCCCGAAGGACGCCCCATGTCGTCGCCCGCCGCCTCGAAGACCCACCGCCTCGCCGTCTTCCCGGCCTTCTACAAGGTCGCGGGCCGGCGCGTGCTTCTGGTCGGGGGCGGCCACGAGGCGCCGGCGAAGCTGAGGCTGCTCGCCGAGACGGAAGCCGTCCTCCTCGTCGTCGCGGCGGAGCCCTCCGACGAACTCACCGAGACCGCCGCCACCGTCGGCGCCACGCTGGAAGCCCGCGCCTTCGCGCCGGCCGACCTCGACGGCGCCGCCCTCGCTTTCGTCGCCACCGGCGACGAGGCCGAGGATGCCGCCATCGCCGCCGCCGCTCGCGCGAGCGGCGTGCCCGTCAATGTGGTGGACCGGCCGGAGCTCTGCGACTTCTACGTTCCCGCCATCGTCAACCGCGCCCCGGTCGCCGTCGCCATCGGCTCGACCGGCACCGGCCCGGTGCTGGCCCGGCACATCCGCGCCCGCATCGAGGCGATGCTGCCGCCGGAGACCGGGGCGCTCGCCCGCCTGGCGCAGTCCTTCCGCGGCACCGTCGCCCGCGTTATCCCGGACGCCGATGGCAAGCGCCGCTTCTGGGCGCGCTTCTTCTCCGGCGCCGTCGCCGACCGCATGTATGCGGGGCAGGAGCGCGAGGCCCGCGCGGAAGCCGCCCGCCTGCTCAACGGCAGCCAAGACGACGCCGGCTTCGTCTGGCTCGTCGGGGCCGGCCCCGGCGCCGAGGACCTGCTGACTCTGCGCGCCCAGCGCCTGCTGCAGGAGGCCGACGTCATCGTCCACGACCGCCTCGTGCCCGCCGCCGTCGTCGCCATGGGCCGCCGCGATGCCGAACGCATCTCCGTCGGCAAGGCGAAGGGCGCTCACTCCGTCCCGCAGGACAGGATCAACGACCTGCTGGTCGAGCTCGGCCGCCAGGGCAAGCGCGTCGTCCGCCTGAAGGCCGGCGATCCGCTCGTCTTCGGCCGCGCCGGCGAGGAGATGGTGGCGCTGAAGGCCGCCGGCATCGCCCACGCCGTCGTGCCGGGGGTCACCGCGGCGGTGGCTGCCGCCGCCTCGATCCGCCTGCCGCTGACGCTGCGTGGCGTCGCCTCAAGCCTCGTCTTCGCCACCGGCCACGACCGTGATGGCGAGACGCTGCCGGGCTGGGCCGGCCTGGCGCTCTCCGGTGCCACCGTCGCCGTCTACATGGGCAAGACCGTCGCCGCCGCCGTCGCCGAACGCCTCGTCGAGGCCGGCCTCGCCGCCACGACCCCGGTCGCCGCCATCGAGAACGCCAGTCGCGCCGACGAGCGCGTGCTCGCCGGTACCGTCGCCGATCTCGCGAGCCTCGCCGACCGCGACGACGTCGCCGGCCCCGTCCTCATCGTCGTCGGCGACGTCGTCGCTCATGCCGACCTCTCCGCCGCCGAGCGGCTCGACGCCGCCCCGGTTTCCGCCCGCTTCGCCGCCGTCGCGGCCGCCTGAAATTTCAGAGGGTTAAAGCCATGCAGAAGGCCGCTGCTTCGACGCTGCAGACGATCACCGCCAACCGTCTGTCGGACGGCATCGTCGTCTTCCTCGGCTCCCACGACCGCTGGGTCGAGCGCATCTCGGAGGCCCGCGTCTTCGAGGGCAAGGAGGCGATCGCTGCGGCGGAAGCCGTCGCCGAGGCGGCCAACCGCGCCCGCATCATCCTCGGCCCCTACGCGATCGACGTCACCACCGGCCCGCGCGGCCCGGTGCCGGTGCGCTTCCGCGAGAAGATCCGCGCCTTCGGCCCGACCGCCCGCACCGACGTCGTCGCCCCCGCTTTCGGCGAATCCGTCGCGGCGTGAGCGGCGGCCGCCTGACGGGCGACCCCGCGCTTCGGCCGCCCGAGACCCTGACAGGACGATACTGATGTACCGGTACGACGAGTTCGACGCAGCCTTCGTGCGCCAGCGCACCGAACAGTTCACCGACCAGGTGGCCCGCCGCCTGTCGGGCGAGCTGTCGGAGGAGGAGTTCCGTCCGCTCCGGCTGATGAACGGCGTCTATTTGCAGCTGCACGCCTACATGCTGCGCGTCGCCATCCCCTACGGCACGCTGTCGTCGCGCCAGATGCGCATGCTCGCCCGCATCGCCCGCGAGTATGACAAGGGCTACGGCCATTTCACCACGCGCCAGAACATCCAGTACAACTGGCCGGCCCTGCGCGACATTCCCGAGGTGCTGCGGCTTCTGGCCGAGGTCGAGATGCACGCCATCCAGACCTCCGGCAACTGCATCCGCAACACCACCGCC
>CAZDCR010000137.1:0-6118 GCA_964503995.1 uncultured Segnochrobactrum sp. | reverse complement strand
CTGCTCGCCGGCACCCGGCGCGCCGCCAACATCCTGCGTATCGAGGAGAAGAAGGACGGCCGCGCCTTCGACGGGCCGGTCGATCCGGCCCTGCTTGCCGAGCCGGCGGAGAAGGCGCTGTTCGAGGCGATCAGCGCCGCCAAGGCGACGGCGGCCGACGCCGTGGCGCGCGAGGACTTCGGCACTGCCATGACCGCGCTCGCCACGCTGCGGGCGCCGGTCGACACCTTCTTCGACGCCATCCTCGTCAACGCCGACGACAAGGCCGTGCGCGAGAACCGGCTGAGGCTCCTCAACGAGATCCGCGCCGCGACGCTCACCGTCGCCGACTTCTCGAAGATCGCCGGCTGAGCCGCTCCGGGGGCGGCCGGACGCCGTTCCCGGCGCCCCGCCGCCCTGTGGGCCGGCCACGCCGGCGCATCGGCACGCCGGCCGCGGCACGGCCCGCGGCGCCCTCCAGGACGCAGTAGCGGCCGAGCGGGTTCTCGCGGAGCCGTCGCGCCGCGCCATCACCCGACATTGATTCGACTTTCGTCGAACCCCGCTCCGAAGTCGTGACCAGCGGATGGTCCGCGGAGTCGGGGGACTCACATCATGAAGAAGCCTCTCGCCGAGTTCATCGGCACGTTCACGCTCGTGCTGTTCGGCTGCGGTGCGGCCATCATCGCCGGCATGGGCACCGGGCCGACGTCGATCGACGTGCTCGGCATCGCGTTTGCCTTCGGCCTCGCCATCGTCGCCATGGCCTACGGCATCGGCCCGGTCTCGGGCTGCCACGTCAATCCCGCCGTCTCCTTCGGCGTGCTTCTCGCCGGCCGCATGTCGGTCGGCGACTTCGTCCAGTACGTCATCGCCCAGGTGCTCGGCGCCATCGCCGGGGCGGTGGTGCTCTACGTCATCCTGTCGGGCAAGGCGTCCGGCTGGGGCGGCGGGCTCGGCCAGAACGGCTGGGGCACGGGCTATCTCGGCGAGTACAACGTCGTCTCCGCCTTCATCTTCGAGGTGGTGGCGACGTTCCTGTTCCTCGTCTGCATCCTCGGCGTGACGCAGAAGGCGAACTCGCAGCACATTACCGGGCTCGCCGGCCTCGCCATCGGCCTGACGCTCGTCGTCATCCACATCGTCGGCATCAACGTCACCGGCGTGTCGGTGAACCCGGCCCGCTCGCTCGGCCCGGCGATCGTCGGCGTCGCCACCAACCCTAGCGCCCTCGGCCAGATCTGGCTGTTCATCGTCGCGCCGCTGTTCGGCGCCGGCATCGCCGGCATCCTGTTCGGCTCCGGCCTGCTCGAAGCCGACAGCTGAGCACCGAGGAGGCCCGGGCGGCGGCTCCGACCGCCACCCGTCGTCCTCCCGGCCGCGTCAGTCCAGCTTCGCCTCGATCAGCTTGGCGATGGCGAAGGCGCGCTGCTCGTAGAGCACCGGCACCTCGCAGACATAGGTGAGCGAGCGCTCGCGCTCCTCATAGATGCGCATGTCCCAGTTCAGCGCCACCTCGGCGTCCTCGATGCGATCGAGGGCCGGGTTGGAGCCGTCGCTGGCGCGCTTCAGCTCGCCGATCTTCAGGTGCTCGTCGCCGATCCGGGCAGCGAGGGCCTGCTGGCGCTTCGAATAGCGCTCGATGCCGGCGACGACCGAGGCGCGGTCGCGGTCGATGATCTCGAAGGTGGCGGCAAACAGCATCGCCAGCCGCTGCGCCTTGTCGGCACCGGCGGTGCTGGCGAAGGCGTCGATCAGCGGGCCGGCCTCCTCGACCGGCAGGCGGCGGGAGGCGAGCTTCGGGGCGAGTTCGCGGATCGCCGCATCGTTGCTCCAGTCGCCACCCTCGACGAGCGGCCCGCTCCACATCTGGCCGATCGAAAGCCGCGCCACCTTGCGCTGGATGCAGGGCCAGTCGCCGCCTGTGGCGGCGGCCACCGGCCCGGGATCGGCGATGAACGAGGCCGCGACGACGGCGGCGAGTGCCATCGCCGCCAGCCGGGCGGACGGTCGCCGGGGACGATCGCCGGACTGCGCGCTGTGCATGCTTCCTCCAGACTTGTTCTCGTGGCGTCGCGGTTCGCTCGCCGTCAGCCGGCGCCGCCGCCACGCCGCATCATCATGCCGCGCGAAGGATCATAGGCGACGATGGCGATGGTGAGGAACAGCGCCGCCGTGCCCGCCACGACGGCGAAGGCGAAGGGGTTGAACTGCCCGTAGAGCGCGAAGCGGATGAGGTCGACTGCGTAGGTGAACGGGTTGAAGCGGCAGATGTCGTAGAGGAGCACGCTGCCCTCGCGCACCCGCCAGAGCGGGTAGAGCGCCGAGGAGGCGAAGAACATCGGGAAGATCACGAAGTTCATCACGCCGGCGAAGTTTTCCAGCTGCTTGATCAGCGACGACAGCACCAGGCCGAGGGCGCCGAGCATCAGCCCCGACAGCACCAGCGCCGGCAGCACGGTGAGGTAGCCGATCCACGGCGGGCGGATCTCCCAGAACCAGGCGATCGCCAGGAACGCATAGACCTGGAAGATCGAGACGACGACGCCGGCCGTGAGCTTCGACGAGAGCAGGTACCAGCGTGGATAGGGGCTGACGAGCAGGGTGCGCATCGTGCCGGTCTCGCGGTCGTAGACCATCGACAGCGACGACTGCATGCCGTTGAAGAGCTGGATCATCGCGACGAGGCCGGGCGTCACGTAGACCTCGTAGAGCACGTATGTCTGGTAGGGCGGCTCGATCGACACGCCGAGCACGGCGCGGAAGCCGGCGGCGAAGATGAACAGCCAGACGAGCGGGCGCACCAGCGCCGACAGGAAGCGCTCCTTCTGGTGGACGAAGCGCAGCGCCTCGCGCCAGACGATGCCGCCGAGGCAGACGAGCCAGCCACCGATGCCGCGCCCACCGCCGCCTGGGACGAAGCCGCTCATGCCGCCGCCTCCCGTTCCGCCGCCGGCCGTTCGCCCGTGAGTGCCACGAAGGCGTCGCGGATGGTGGCGACACCGGCGCGGGCGACGATCGCCGCAGCCGAGTCCTCTGCGAGCACGACGCCCTTGTGGAGGACGACGACGCGGTCGTCCGGCTCGACCTCGTCCATCAGGTGGGTCGCCCACAAGACGCCGAGGCCGTCCTCGGCGACGAGCGTGCGCACGGCGGTGAGGATCGCCTGGCGGGCGCCGACGTCGAGGCCGACCGTCGCCTCGTCGAGCAGCAGCAGTTCCGGCCCGTGCAGCATGGCGCGGACGATCTCGACGCGTCGGAGCTGCCCGCCCGACAGCGTGCGGGCGCGGTCCTTTGCGCGGTCGGCGAGACCGGTGCGTTCGAGCATCTGCATCGCCCGCGCGCGCGCCGCGCGGCCGCCGATGCCGTGCAGGGCGGCGTGATAGACGAGGTTCTCCATCACGGTGAGGTCGGAATCGATCGCCCGGCTCTGGAAGACGACGCCGAGGCGGGCGAGCGCCGGCCGCGGCGTGCGGCGCACGTCGTAGCCGCAGACGCGGATCGACCCGGAGACGTTGCCGTAGAGGCGCGTCACCAGCGAGAACAGCGTCGTCTTGCCGGCGCCGTTGAGGCCGAGCAGCACGGTGAAACGGCCGCGCGGCACGGTCAGCGACACGTCCGACAGCGCCTTGCGGGCGCCGAAGGCGTGGCTCACTCCCTCGACGACGAGGGCGGGGCTGTCGCTGACCGTGGCCGTCATGGCGCTTAGGCTACCCGAAACATGCGTCCCGCGTCAGACGGCGGAAGCGATCCTCAATCCGGCGAGACGACGACGCCCCACGGCAGGCCGCCCACCGGGATCGACTTCGTCACCTCCATCGTCTCCATGTCGATCACCGACACGTCGTTGGAGTTGCCGTTGGTGGAGAAGCCGAGCTTGCCGTCCGGCGTGTAGGCGAGCTGCCAGACGCGCTGGCCGACGAGGAGGTACTTCTCGACCTGCTTCGAGGCGACGTCGACGACGGCGACCCGGTTCGACGGGCCGAGGGCGACGAGGGCCTTCTTGCCGTCCTTCGAGACGCGCACGCCGACCGGCTGGATGGCGTCCTTGGCGACGCCGGCGATCTCGAAGGTGATCTTCTCGGTGATCTGCTTGGTGTCCATGTCGATCACCGACACGGTGCCGCCGATCTCCGAGCTCACCCACAGCTCCTTGCCGTCGGGCGTGAACTCCGCGAACCGCGGGCGGGAATCGACCAGCACGTTCTCGACGATCTCGTGGGTGGCGGTGTCGATGATGTGGGCCATGTTGGTCGTCTCGGAGGTGTTGACGACGAACTTGCCGTCGGGGCTGACGCCCATGCCCTCCGGCTCGACGCCGACCGGGATCTCGGCGACCATCTTGCGGCTCTCGACGTCGACCACGGTGACGAGCGCATCGTCCTCGTTGGCGATGTAGAGGTGCTTGCCGTCGGGGGCGAGCACGAACAGCTCCGGATCCGGGCCCGAGGGCAGGTCGTAGAGCAGTTCCATCGTCTTGGCGTCGTAGACCTGCACGGTGTCGTCGTCGCTGGTGCAGACGAACAGGTGCTTGCCGTCGAGCGAGATGGTGATGCCGCGCGGCCGGTTGCCGACGTCGACCGTCTTGATCACCTCAAGCGTCTCGGTGTCGATCAGCGTGACGGTGTTGTCCTTCTCGTTCGAGACATAGACCGTGTAGGCACTGGCCGGGCCGGCCAGCATCGTCGCGGCGAGGAGGGCGGTGGCGGCATACGTCATGAGGCGTGTCGTCATCGGTGGTTTCCTCCCTGGAAGCATTTTCGGTCGGCCGTCGACGACGGACGAGATGGTGTGGCCGAAACCCTGGCGGTCAGAGCTTGCAGGCGCTCTCGGGCTGGTCGTAGCCGAGGGTGTCGAGCTCGGTGACCTTGTGCAGGTAGCCTTCCTGCGGCGAGACGGTGACCGGCAGCTTCGGCGTGCCGAGGATGACCGGCTGGCGCAACTGGCCGTCCCACGGCCGGAAGGTCAGCGCCTGGCCCTTGAAGGCGGCGAGGTTGAAGTCGGGGCCCCTGATGTAGTCGCGCACCGGGGCGTACTCGACGGACTTGGTGCGGGTCGCGGCCTCGCCGATGGTGCGCACCGCCATCCACGCCTGATAGTCGAGCGGGCGCATGGTGCGGTTGTTCTTCTTGACGAAGCGGTTCTGCAGCTGCGTCGCGCCCCACTGCTCGTGAGCGGGATGCCAGCTGACCGGGACAAGGCCTGCCGAGCCGGTGACGAGGCTCGGCTCCCAGGTGCGGTAAGGCAGGTACTCGCCGAAGATCTCGCTCTCGTCGGCGACGACGATGACGTCGTGGTCCTCGGCGCGCTGGGTGAAGACCGGGATCTGCTTCTGCACCTGCACGTGGCCGGAATCGGTGCGACGCGAGCCGCCGGTGTCCTCGTAGACCCGCTCCTCGACGACCTTGGCGCCGAAGCGCGTCGCCGCCCGCTGCAGCGCCGCCGCCCAGAGCTGATCGTTCGGATGGCTGCCGCGGATCAGGAACCATTCGTCCCAGCGCTTCCACATCATGAACTGAGCGAGCGCGTCGGCGAGCATGGCGCGCGACGGCCCGAGGTGCAGCACGTTGGCCCGGCAGTCCTCGCCGCGCAGGCGGTCGTCGGGCGCGCCGGCATTGAGGATGAGGGCCTCGTCGCCGGCGGCATCGGCGAGCGCCAGCACGGTGTCGGCGGGTGCCAGCGTGACGATGAAGTGGACGTCTTGCGCCAGCAGGTCCTTCAGCGCCGCCACGGCGTCGCCGCCGACCGGCACCTCCACCTCGACGATGTCGAAGTGCTGCTTCATGAAGCGGCCGGTGGTGTTGTTGTCCTCGGCGGCGAGGCGGGCGCCGGAAAAGCCGTCGTCTGCAGGCGGGATGTCGAGCAGCGACAGCGGCGTCGGCGCGTCGACGGCCTGCTTGAGGACGGCGATCTTGACGTTGGCGACATCGGCGGGCGTCTTCGCGGCGGCCGGGGCCGTCGCCGCGGGAGGCGTGGCGGATGCTGCATCCTGGGCGATCGCCGGCAGCGGTGCCGATGCCAGCGCCACCGCGACGAGGGCGGCGCCGATGCGGCTCGTCCCGGTCCGATGTGCCGCGGACCGGAACTTCTCCTGCCGGAATGACCGGTGCATGCTGTCCTACCTCCCGATTGAACTTTT
>CAZDCR010000136.1:0-6208 GCA_964503995.1 uncultured Segnochrobactrum sp. | reverse complement strand
CCGGCCTGCGCGACGTCGAGCGCTTCATGAAGCACTACTTCCTGGTGGCGAAGGACGTCGGCGACCTGACGCGCATCTTCTGCTCGGCGCTGGAAGACGAGCAGGTGAAGCAGGTGACCGGGCTCAACCGCTTCCTGCGCTCGATGCGCCGGCGGCGGGCAGCACTCGCCGACAGCACCGACTTCGTCGTCGACCACGACCGCATCACCATCGTCGACGACGGGGTGTTCGAGCGCGATCCGGTCAATCTCGTGCGTATCTTCCACCTGGCCGACAAGCACGCGCTCGCCTTCCACCCGGACGCGATGCGGCTGATCCGCCGCTCGCTGAAGCTGATCGACCACGATCTGCGCGAGGACGCCGAGGCGAACCGGCTGTTCCTGGAGATCCTGACCTCGCGGCGTGAGCCGGAGATCGTGCTGCGGCGGATGAGCGAGGCGGGCGTGCTCGGCCGCTTCGTGCCGGACTTCGGCAAGGTCATCGCGATGATGCAGTTCAACATGTACCACCACTACACGGTGGACGAGCACCTGCTGCGCTGCATCGGCATCCTCTCGGAGATGGAACGCGGCGACCGCGCCGACGAGCACCCGCTGACCACCCGTCTCGTCGACGCCATCCAGAACCGTCGCGTGCTCTTCGTGTCGCTGTTCCTGCATGACATCGCCAAGGGCCGCCCGGAGGACCATTCGATGGCCGGGGCCAAGGTTGCCCGCCGCCTCTGCCCGCGCCTCGGGCTGACGGCGGCGGAGACCGAGACGGTCGCCTGGCTGATCGAGACGCATCTCGTCATGAGCATGACGGCGCAGTCGCGCGATCTCTCCGATCCGAAGACGATCGCCGACTTCGCCCGCATCGTGCAGTCGCCGGAGCGGCTGAAGCTCCTGCACATCCTCACCGTCTGCGACATCAAGGCGGTCGGGCCGGGCGTGTGGAACGGCTGGAAGGCGCAGCTTTTGCGCACGCTGTTCTTCGAGACCGAGCAGGTGGTGGCCGGCGGCCATACCCGCCAGTCGCGCGAGCAGCGCGTCAACGACGCCAAGTCCGAGCTCGCCCGCGCCCTGCCGGACTGGCCGAAGGCCGAGCTCGACGCCTATCTCGAGCGCCACTACCCGGCCTACTGGCTGCGCGTCGACCTCGAGCGCAAGCGCGAGCACGCCACGCTGATCCGCTCCGCCGACCGCCGCCGGCAGCGCCTCGCCGCCACCGCCGCGATGCTCGCCGACCGTGACGCCGTCTGCCTCAACGTGCTCGCCCCCGACCATCCGCGGCTTTTGTCGGTGGTGTTCGGCTGCTGCACGGCGGCCGGCGCCAACATCGCCGACGCGCAGATCTTCACCACCACTGACGGGCTCGCCATCGATTCGATCTCGCTGTCGCGCGAATTCCCCGACGATGCCGACGAGCTCCGCCGCGCCGAGCGCATCACCGCCCTGATCGAGCGCGTCATCGCCGGCAAGGAGCCGATGCCGGAGCGGCCCGCCCGCCGTGTCGGTACGGTCGCGCCGGCCAAGACCTTCCACGTCGAGCCGGAGGTGCTGGTCGACAATGCCGCCTCCGACCGCTTCACCATGCTCGAGGTGTCGGGCCTCGACCGGCCGGGCCTGCTCTACGAGCTGACGCGCGTCATCGCGGATCTCAGCCTCAACATCGCCTCGGCCCACATCGCCACCTTCGGCGAGCGTGCCGTCGACGTCTTCTACGTCACCGACCTGATGAACCATAAGGTGACCAATGCGAACCGGCAGGCGGCCATCCGGCGGCGCCTGACGGCCGTGTTCGAGCCGCGTCCGCCGGCCGCCGAGACGCGGCCGCGCGAGCGCCGCGCGCTCGCCGCCGAATAGCGCCAGACCCGGCCGCGTCGCGTGAGCCTCCTCAAGAACTTCGCCACCGTCGGCGGGCTGACGCTGTCGAGCCGCGTCCTCGGCTTCGTCCGGGACTCCTTCCTCGCCGCGGCGATCGGCACCGGCGCGGTCGCCGACGCCTTCGTCGTCGCCTTCCGCCTGCCGAACCTGTTCCGGCGGCTGTTCGCGGAAGGGGCGTTCTCCTCCGCCTTCGTGCCGCTGTTCGCCGGCAAGCTGGAGGCGGAGGGCGAGGCGAGCGCCAAGCGCTTCGCCGAGGAATCGCTCTCGGCGCTGGGGCTCGCACTCCTCGTGCTAACGATCGCCGCAGAGCTCGGGATGGCGGCGCTGGTGTTCGTGCTGGCGCCGGGCTTCGCCGATGATCCGGCGAAGTTCGACCTCACCATCCTCCTCAGCCGTATCGCCTTTCCCTATCTGCTGCTCGTCTCGCTGGTGTCGCTTTATTCCGGCGTGCTGAACGGCCTCGGCCGCTTCGCCGCCGCGGCGTTCTCCCCCGCGCTGCTCAACACGTCGCTGATCGCCGCGCTCGTGGCGGTGTTCCTGCTCGGCTACGAGGGGACGACGATGGCCGGCGTGCTGCTCGCGGCCGGCATCACGGTGGGCGGCGTGCTGCAGCTCTTCTTGCTGTTGTTCGCCCTCGCTCGTGCGGGCTTTCCGATCGCGCTCCGGCGCCCGCGCTTCACCGAGGGGGTCAGGCGCCTCGCCGTTCTGGCGGGGCCGGCCGTCATCGCCGGCGGCGTCGTGCAGATCAACTCGGTCGTCGGCACGATGATCGCCTCGACCGAGGCCGGCGCCGTCTCCTGGCTCTACTTCGCCGACCGCGTCTACCAGCTGCCGCTCGGCATCGTCGGCATCGCTGTCGGTGTCGTGCTGCTGCCCGACCTCGCCAAGCGCGTGCGGGCCGGCGACATCGCCAGCGTCAACGCCAGCCAGAACCGCTCGCTCGAGTTCGCCATGGCGCTGACGCTGCCGGCGGCCGCCGCCCTGACGCTGTTCGCCCTGCCGATCACCATTGGGCTGTTCCAGCGCGGCGCCTTCACCGCCGAGGACAGCGTCGCCACCGCCGCCGCGCTCGCCGCCTTCGGCGCCGGCCTGCCGGCCTTCGTGCTGACGCGGGTGTTCCAGCCGGCCTTCTTCGCCCGCGAGAACACCCGCACGCCGATGGTCTATTCGGCGATCACGGTGGCCGCGAACGTCGTCATCAGCCTCGCCCTGTTCCCGCTGATCGGTTACGTCGGCGTCGCCATCGCCACCTCCGCCGCGAGCTGGCTCAACGTCGCGCTGCTCTACTGGGGCCTGCGCAAGGGCGACCTCTATGCCGCCGACGCGCGCCTGAAGCGCACGATGGTTCGGGTGCTGGCGGCGGTGGTGGTGATGGTCGCCGTGCTCTACGGCGCCGAATACCTGCTCGCGCCCTGGTTTGCCGCCGGCAGCCTGCAGCGCCTCGGCGCGCTCGCTGCCTTCGTCGGCGCCGGCGGCCTCGCCTATGCGGTGGCGGCGATCGCCTTCGGCGCGGTCAGCCGCTCCGACCTGCGCCGGGTGCTGAAGCGCGGACGCTAGATGGGTTGGCGCAAGCCAGAGTCGATGTCGGCCGCTGCTGAACAAGAAGCTGCCGCAATCCTTTCCAGATCATTGCCTTGAAGTTGCAGACCGCGCCGGAAACTTGCCTCGTCGAGCCAGGCAACTTCGCCTTCTCTCGCGCGTTGTTGAAACAGGAGGGGGTTGGCCGCATGCGGCTCGTCCCCGTTTCAGGAACGACCGGAGATTCGCCATGCGAAACATCACCAAGGTCGCGGCGCTTGGAGCGGTGGCGCTCTTCGCCGCGGCGACGGCCGTCCCGATGCCGGCGATGGCCGACGAGAGCGACTTCCTCTCCCGCTTCGAGGCCCAGTGGGCCGGTGGCGGCAAGGTGCTGCGCCGCGCCAATGAGAGCCCCTGGAATGTCACCTGCACGATGACGCAGGACCAGGGTCGCAATGCGATCGACATCGGCGGCAACTGTCGTGCCGCGGTGTTCGTCAACAAGCAGATCGGTGCCAAGCTCACCGTCGACCCGGGGACGGGCGTCTATCGGGGCACCTACATCGGCGCCTCGGAAGGTCCCGCGACGCTGTCGGGCAAGCGCAATGGCGATACGCTGACACTCACGATCACCTGGGCGGAGCCGATCAACGGCGACGACACGGCGACGATGATCATCAGCAATCCCGGCGATGGCACGATGCGGATCCGGGTCACCGACAAGGACGGAGCCGGTGGACCGACCGTGACGACGTCCGATCTCAGCTTCCGCGCGGGCTGACCACCCCGGTCACATTGAAGCGATCGTTCCGAAAGCCGGCGGCACCCCGCCGGCTTTCGTGCGTCAGGCGCCGGATGCCATCGCCCGCAGTGCCGCCGCCGTCTCGGCGTCTGCGGGAAGAAAGGCCTCGACGGCGATTTCTGCCAGCGTCACGTCGACCGGGGTGCCGAACACCGTCGTCGTCGAGAGGAACGACAGCGGCCCGTGCTCGGTGTCGAGGACGAAAGGCACGCAGACCTCGCCGCCATCGACCGTCGTCGTCGTGCGGCCGGGGGCGCCGCGCGGCAGCGGATAGGCCCGCAACTCCTCCATCAACGCCGAAAGCCCGGCGTCCGCCGTCGCCTCCACTTGCCGGTGAAGGCGCGCGAGGATGTGGGCGCGCCAGGCGGCGAGGTTGCGGATGCGCCGCTGCAGGCCGTCGGGATGCAGGCTGAGGCGCAGCACGTTGCACGGCGCCGCGACGAGCGCCGGGTCGACGCCGGCGATGAGCGGCGCCACCGCGCGATTGGCCGCCACCATCGTCCAGTGCCGGTCGACGGCGAGCGCCGGGAACGGTTCGTGGGCGGTCAGCACCGTCTCAACCGCCCGGCGGGCACTCGCGAGCGACGGCGCGTCGAACGGCCGCTCGGGAAAGGCGGGAGCGTAGCCGGCGGCGAGGAGCATGAGATTCTGCTCGCGCAGCGGCACCTCCAGCCGCTCGGCGAGGCGCAGCACCATCGCCCGGCTCGGCAGCGACTTGCCGGTCTCGACGAAGCTCAGGTGCCGCGCCGAGATGCCGGCGTCGAGGGCGAGGTCGAGCTGGCTCAGCCGCCGTCGCTGCCGCCATTGCCGCAGGAGCGAGCCGAAGCCGGGCTCACCGGCAGTCCGGGGGGTGGCGGTGGTGCCGCCGGCGCGATCGGGATGCAGCGTCGTCATGACGGTACCCTAGCCGCCTGGCGCCGGTGCGCCCATGACCTCCGAGGTCATCGATCCGGGGCGGCCGACGGTCGAGGTTCGTGGCGTTCGCAGCCGGTGCCCCGCCGGCCGTCACGACAGGAGCCAGACCGATGTTCCCATCCCTCTCCCGCGATCCCGTCCGCTTCCTGCGCGCCGTGCTGGCGGCCGATGCCGTCTCCGCCGGCGCCATGGGGCTGCTGCTGCTCGTCGCGCCGACCGCGCTGCTCGACCTGCTCGGACTGCCGGGCTGGCTGACCCGCTCGGCCGGGCTGGCGCTGCTGCCGTTTTCGGCCTTCGTCGGCTGGACGGCGAGCCGCGCCCTGCCGCCGCGCGCGGCGGTCTGGCTCATCGTCGCCCTCAACGCCGCCTGGGCGATCGAGAGCGTCGTGACGGTCGCCGGCGGCTTCGTGACGGCGACGCCGCTCGGCGTCGCGTTCGTCCTCGTCCAGGCGGCCCTCGTGGCGGCGTTCGCCGCGCTGCAGGTCGCGGCTGTCAGGCAGTCGTCGCCACGGGTCGCGTGAGGCGCAAGCCGCATCCAACGATGCAGACGCGAAGAGGCCCGGCCGCCGAAGGGCGGGCCGGGCCTCGGAACCATCTCCGGCCCGCGGCGATTTTTAGCCGCGTCGACCGGGACGTCAGGTCAGCAGGTGGTCTTGACCGTCTTGGTGTCCGGACGGTTGCCCGGCCGGTCGACCTTGGTGACGGTCTTCTTGCAGTTCACGTTGTTGTTGCTCCGGTAGGTCGGAACCACCGCGAGCCCGGGAGCGACCGCAATACCAGGAGCCACCACGATGCCGACACCGTTGTTACGGTTGTTCTGCGTCTTGTAGGTGGTCTCCTTCTTCACGACGACCTTGTCCGCCAGGGCGGAACCGGCCGAGAAGCTGGCGCCGGTGATGGCGAGAGCGACGGCGATTGCGGACGTGGCGAGCATCTTCATGGGAATTCTCCGTGTGTTGTGGTCGGAAAACTTCCGGCCTCCGAAGTTGGTTCCCACCGTCGCTGTCGTAGGTCCCGCCGGTCGCGCTCCGCCCTGCCGCCGCGGCCGCCCCGCCTTGCGCAGCCCGCCTGCCTCCGCCATAACCCGCCGGCCTCGCAAACCGCTCCG
>CAZDCR010000135.1:0-6219 GCA_964503995.1 uncultured Segnochrobactrum sp. | reverse complement strand
CGCCAAGCGAACGGGCCGACGCCATGACCTCCGACGACCGCCTCAACGTGCTCGTGATCGGCTCCGGCGGGCGCGAGCACGCCCTTGCCTGGAAGCTGGCGCAGTCGCCGCGGCTCGGCAAGCTGTGGGCGGCGCCGGGCAACCCGGGCATTGCGACCGTCGCCGCGCTGGTGCCGATCGCGATCGGTGACGCACCAGCGACGGTGGCGTTCTGCCGCGACAACGCCGTCGACCTCGTGGTGGTCGGTCCGGAGGCGCCGCTCGTCGCCGGGTTGGCGGACCGGCTCAGCGAAGCCGGAATCACCGTCTTCGGACCGAGCGAGGCGGCGGCGCAGCTCGAGGGATCGAAGGGCTTCACCAAGGACCTCTGCGCCGAGGTCGGCATCCCGACCGCCGCCTACGCCCGCTTCCGCGACGCCGCCTCGGCGCGCGCCTATGTGGAAATGAGCGGCGCGCCGATGGTGGTGAAGGCCGACGGGCTCGCCGCCGGCAAGGGTGTCGTCATCGCCATGACGACCGCGGAGGCGCTGGAGGCGGTCGACGCCTGCTTCGAGGGCGCCTTCGGGGCGGCCGGCGCCGAGGTGGTGGTGGAGGCCTTCCTCGAGGGCGAGGAGGCGAGCCTGTTCGCCCTGACGGACGGCGTCACCGTGGTGCCCTTCGGCACCGCCCAGGACCACAAGCGGGTCTTCGACGGCGACGAGGGCCCGAACACCGGCGGCATGGGCGCCTACTCGCCGGCACCGGTGATGACGGCCGAGATGACCGAGCGGGCGATGGCGGAGATCGTCCGCCCGACGGTAGCCGCGCTGGCCGCCCGCGGCACGCCGTTCCAGGGCGTACTCTATGCCGGGCTGATGATCACCGAGAAGGGGCCGGAACTCATTGAATATAATGTTCGTTTTGGCGACCCGGAGTGCCAGGTGCTGATGCCGCGGCTGGAGGGCGACCTGCTCGACCTGCTCCTCCGCTGCGCCACCGGCCGCCTCGCCGGCGCGGAGCCGCGGTGGCGGGACGAGACGGCGCTGGCGGTGGTGATGGCGGCCGAGGGCTATCCCGGCGAGCCCAGGAAGGGCACGGCGATCCGCGGTCTCGCCGCGGCCGAGGCGACGGGCGCGACGGTCTTTCACGCCGGCACCGCGCTCGCCGATGACGGCACGCTCGTCGCCAACGGCGGCCGGGTGCTGGCGGTGACGGCGACCGGCGCCACGGCGGTGGAAGCGCAGCGGCGCGCCTACGCGGGCGTCAACCGCATCGACTGGCCCGGCGGCTTCTGCCGGCGCGACATCGGCTGGCGTGCGGTCGCGCGGGAAAGCGGGCAGGACTGACCCACCTCAGCGCCGCCGTCTTCCCGGCCGTACGAGCCACCTCAGTGGCCGCTCATGGTCGACAACGTCTTGAGCACGACGACGCCGCAGATGATCATGGCGAGGCCGAGTGCGCCGGGAAGGTCCATCTTCTCGCCGTAGAAGACGATGCCGGCGGTGGCGGCGAGCACGATGCCGAGGCCCGCCCACACGGCGTAGCTGAAACCGAGCGACAGGGTGCGCAGCGCCAGCGACAGCAGGAAGAACGCCAGCCCGTAGCCGACGAAGACGGTCAGCGTCGGCCACAGCCTGGTGAAGCCGTCGGCGGACTTCAGCGCCGTGGTGGCGATCACCTCGGCGACAATCGCGACAGCTAGGTAGATGTAGGCCATCACCCCTCCTCGCCGGGCACGAAGGCGTCGAACGCCGCCCAGAACGGCTCGCGGAAGCGGTCGGCCTCCATCATCAGTTCGTGGCGGGCGCCCGGCACCAGGATCACCCCGCCGTTGACGAGCCGCTTGCCGAAGCGCTCGACGGCGCGCGCGTCGACGACGCGGTCGCGGCCGGAAGCGAAGATCAGCGTCGGCAGCGTCATGCGCTCGACGAGTTCGGCCTTCTTCAGCGTCACCATGGTGTCGCGCGCCGCCTTCACCCAGCCGATCGTCGGCGCGCCGAGGCGCAGCGCCGGGGCCGCATCAAGGACAGCGAGGTTGCGGGCGAAGCGGGCGCGGTCCGACGTCAGCGGGTTGCCCTCGAAGACGCCGGGCTCGCCGGCGCCGGGACGGCGGGCGGAGACCTGCTTGCGACCGAGCCCGACGAGGCACGACACCTCCAGCACCGAGGCGAACACCCAGTCCGGCATGTTGCGTTCGCCGAACCCCAGCAGCGGCGAGACGGTGACGAGGCGCGAGAAAAGCGGGTGCAGCCGGCGCACGCCAAGCAGCACGACGGCGCCGCCGGTGGAATGGGCGAGCGCCGTATAGGGTGGCGGCAGCGACGGCATCACCGCCTTGCGCATCACCGTCTCGATGTCGGCAACATAGTCATGGAACGAGGCGACGTGGCCGACGTGGGGGTCCTTCGTCAGGCGACCCGAGCCGCCCTGGCCGCGGAGGTCGAAGGTGGCGACGGCGAAGCCGCGCGCCTGCAAATCGGCGATGGTCTCGAAGTACTTCTCGATGAACTCGGCGCGGCCCTGGACGATCACCACCGTGCCGCGCGCCTCGCCGGTGGCCGGCCACAGCGCGACGCGCAACGGCACGTTCCAGCGGCCGGGCACCGTCAGCGTGCGCCCGCCCGGCGGTACCGGGTTGATCGGCAGGTCGAGGAGGGCCGGCGCGGTCGGGTTAACCTTCACGAGCATGGGCGCTCCGGCGTGATCGGCCGCCGGCGAACTCTTCGCACGCGGCCCCCTTGAACTGCAAAATCGCCATTCCTACTTCGGTCGTGCGGGCGCCAACCGGGTCCGCAGGAATGCCCACAGTCCGGCCAAGACGGCGGACGGAGCGCATTCCGGATATCAACGTCGCTTCTTCTTGGAGGACACCATGCGTCACTTCGATCTGAGCCCCCTCTACCGGACCACCGTCGGCTTCGACCGGCTGTTCAACCTGCTGGACCAGGGCGCCGGCGCCGAGGCGCCGACCTATCCGCCCTACGACATCGAGCGCACCGGCGACAACGCCTACCGCGTCACCATGGCGGTGGCCGGCTTCGCCGACAAGGACCTCTCCATCGAGGCGCGCGAGAACGTGCTGACGGTGAAGGGCGAGAAGCAGGCCGACACGGATGCTGCCGAGCGGCAGGTGATCTACCGCGGCATCGCCGGCCGCGCCTTCGAGCGTCGCTTCCAGCTCGCCGACTATGTCGTCGTGAAGGGCGCGAGCCTGGAGAACGGCCTCCTGCACATCGACCTCGTGCGCGAGGTGCCCGAGCAGCTGAAGCCGCGCCAGGTGCCGATCCGCGCCAGCCAGCCGAAGCAGCTCGAGCAGGTCGCGGCCTGACATCGGCTTGTTCGGCCGATAACCGGTAGACTTCCGACGGGGCGTCTCGCGCAAGCGGGGCGCCCCTTTTCTGTTGGTGGGGTGGACGGGCGGGGGGCAGTCGAAGGAAACGCCGTCGCTGTGGCTGCGCGGCGCGGACGATGGAAAAGCCGCCGCAGTGATAGCGCGGCATGCGCGATGGATACGCTGCCGCTGTGATTGCGCGGCGCGGTCGAGGAAACGCCGCCGCTGTGCCTGCGGCCCCCCCTCCCTACCCTCCCCCGCGAGGGGGGAGGGTTTTCGTGGTGCTTGGGGCATTCCTTCTTGCCACAAATCCAAACGCGAACCCTCCCCCCTCGCGGGGGAGGTGGCCGGCGAAGCCGGTCGGAGGGGGGGCGCCGCGGGCTCAAGGGCGGAGATTGGACCATTCCTCTGGCCGTCAGGCGACGGCGTGACAGGCGGTCGCGCCTCGGTAAGGGTATCGCCGTGACGGCGAGCGCGTGGAGGCGACGATGGCGCAGGTGAGCAGCGGCGGCACCGATCAGGCGGCGCACTGGAACGGGCCCGCGGGTGCGGCGTGGGTGGAGGCACAAGAACTGCTCGACGGCATGTTCCAGCCCCTCGAGGCCGCCATCGCCGAGGCGGTAGCGGGCGCCGGTGCGACGCGCGTGCTCGACGTCGGCTGCGGCACCGGCGCGACGACGATCGCGGTCGCCCGCCGGGTCGGCGACGGCGGCGAGGCGCTGGGTGTCGACATCTCGGCGCCGATGGTGGCCGCAGCCCGCGCCCGGGCCGAGCGGGACGGCTCGCCGGCGCGGTTCGTGGTGGCGGACGTGACGACCCACGCCTTGCCGACCGCGCACTTCGATCTGGCGGTGTCGCGCTTCGGGGTGATGTTCTTTCCCGATCCCGTCGCCGCCTTCGCCAATGTCCGCGGCGCGCTGCGGCCGGGCGGCGGACTCGCCGCCGTCGCGTGGCGCAGCCGGGCGGAAAACCCGTTCATGACGACGGCCGAGCGCACCGCCGTGCCGATGCTGTCGGAGCCGCCACCGCCGCGGCCGCCCGACGCGCCGGGCCAGTTCGCCTTCGCCGACGAGCCACGCGTACGCCGCATCCTCACCGAAAGCGGCTGGGGCGACATCGGGCTGCGACCGATGGACGTCGCGTGCAGCTTCCCGGCGAAGGCGCTGGAGCTCTACCTCACCCGCCTCGGCCCGCTCGGCACGCTGCTGCGCGACGCCGACGAGCCGACGCGAGCGCAGATCACCGACGCGGTGCGGGACGCGTTCCAGGCGTTCGTGCACGGCGACGAGGTGCGGTTTACCGCCGCCTGCTGGTGGATCGAGGCGAAGGCGGGGTGAGCCGGAGGCCCCTCGCAGGCGGAGTGCCGCGGGCCCCCCTCCCGACCCTCCCCCGCGAGGGGGGAGGATTCGCGTGGAGACTTGGGCAACCGGACTGCCAGAAGCAGGGCGAAAACCCTCCCCCCTCGCGGGGGAGGGTCGGGAGGGGGGCGCCGCACGGCAGAGCGTCGAAGCGGCCGATCGCCAGACGTCACAAGTCTCCGTCTGACACGACGGCGACGGCCCTCAGCCGCGGTCGACGAGCTCCAGGAAGTCGTCGACCTCTTCGGGCCGCGTCGCGAAGGAGGTGACGAGGCGGACGTAGGTTTCGTCCTCGCCGGGGCGGTCGGTCGGCGCGAGGGTCGCGGCGGACCACGGGTAGAGTTTCACGCCCGCAGTGACGAGGCGCTCATAGGTCGGCTTCGGCAGCACTGGGAAGACGGCGTTGGCACCGGGCGCGAACGGCAGGCGGACGCCGCGGATGCGGCCGAGGCCGTCGGCGAGGCGGTCGGCCATCTGGTTCGCGTGGGCGGCGAGGCGCAGCCACAGGCCGTCGGCGAGCAGCGCCTCGAACTGGGCGGCGACGAAGCGGCTCTTCGAGAACAGGTGCCCGGCCCGCTTGCGGGTGAAGCCGAATTCGCGGCCGCGGGCGGGATCAAAGAACACCACCGCCTCCGCCGCCCAGGCGCCGGTCTTCGTCAGCCCGAAGGAGAGCACGTCGACACCGGCGCGCCAGGTGAGGTCCGCCGGCGCCACGCCGAGGCGGGCGACGGCGTTGGAGAAGCGCGCGCCGTCCATGTGGACGGCGAGGTCGCGACGCTTCGCGGTGGCGGCGAGCGCGGCGATCTCGGCGGCCGTGTAGACGGTGCCGAGCTCGGTCGCCTGGGTGAGGCTCAGCACGTCGGGCCGGCCGAAGTGGACGACGTTCGGCGGATAGCGGTGGAGCGCGGCGGCGAGCGCCGCCGGGTCGATGCGGCCGGCGGTGGTGGAAAGGCCGACCATCTTGGCGCCGCCGGTGAGGAATTCCGGCGCGTTGCACTCGTCGGTGCGGATGTGCGCCTCGTCGGCGGCGAGAACAAGCGCACCGGGGCGGACGAGGGCCGACAGCGCCAGCGCGTTCGCCGCCGAACCGGTGGCGACGAAGAACACCGCCACCTCGCGCTCGAACACCTCGCCGATCCGCCGTTCGACACCGGCCGTCCAGTCATCGCTGCCGTAGCCGGGGCTGACGCCGACGTTCACCGCGGAAAGGGCTGCGGCCACTTCCGGCGGCACGCCGGCCCAGTTGTCGGAGGCGAAGTTCATGGCGAGGGCTCCGATGCGCGGTCGCCCGAGACGCGGCGGCCGGAGCCTGAATGCCGGACCGCGGCGGCGGCGGCAAGACGTGCGGTGGTCGCGGGGCCCCGGCTGCCAATAGCACGGACCTCTCCTGCCTCTCGCCCTCGCCTACCTCTCGAGGTCATTCCCGGGCTTGTCCCGGGAACCTACCCGTTTCCGCGAGCAGGACGGCCGCGAGCGTGGTGCCGTGTCGTGAGGGATGGGTTCCCGGGACAAGCCCGGGAATGACCCGTGGAGGGGTGCGGCGAAACTTTC
>CAZDCR010000134.1:2279-6221 GCA_964503995.1 uncultured Segnochrobactrum sp. | reverse complement strand
CTCCGCCTCCAGCCGGTCGCGCGCCGCGACGAGGCCCGCGCGCTGGGCCTCGAGGGCGCGGGCCATCTCGTTGAAGCTCCTGGCGAGTGCCGTGAACTCGTCGTTGCCGGTGACGGCGACGCGATGGTCGAGCTCGCCGCGGGCGACCGCCGCGGCCCCGGCGGCGAGGCGCCCGACCGGGCCGACGATCGAGCGGCTCAGCACCCAGCCGAGCGCCCCGCCGGCGATGAGCGCGATCGTCGAGAAAACGCCAGCGCCGACGAACAGGCGGTTCTGCATGCGGCGCACGTCGGCGAGCTCGCCCGCCACCTCGTCGCGCTCGTCCTGCAGGGCCGCCTCGATCTGGTTCTCGAAGTCGTTGGCGAGCCGGTACTCGACGTCGCGGCGGAAGACCTCGACGGCAGCCTCCATCCGGCCTTCGGCCTTCAGCCCGAACACTTGTTCGGCCGCCCGGTCGATCGCCCGGTAGAGCTCGCGCAGCGTCGCCAGTTCCTCGACGTCGGAGAGCTCGCGGCGCACCTCCTCGACGCTGTTGAAGGTCGAGACCTCCGCCCGCGTCACCTCGGCGAGCTGCGCGAACGCCTCGTCCATCTGCCGGCGGGCCTGCTCGAAGTCGCCCATCTGCTCGGAGCCGAGGAGGAGCACCTCGGCGATCTGCTCGGCGTAGTTGTTGGCGTGGCCATCGAGCATGGCGATCGCCTCGAAGCGGCGGTGGACGCCGTCGATGCGCTCGACGAAATCGTCGGTGATGCGCAGCGTGAACACCATCACCGCCACCATCAGCACCGCGCCGACGACGACGATCGCCTCGAAGGCGAAGATGCGGGCACGCACCGTCATGGTGGGAAGGTCGCGGGCAGGAGGGCACCCCGTCGCTCGGCGGATGGCGCCGTCGCGGCGGCGCGCTCGCCTCCGCCTCTATCGTGCAATCGCCGCGAAGGCGAGCGCCGATCGGCGATCGGGCGCCGAGGCAGCGCTCTCAGCGCTTGCGGTCGCGCAGGATCTCGCGGGCGGCGTTGTGGCCGGGGGCGCCGGTGACGCCGCCGCCCGGATGGGTGCCGGAGCCGCACATGTAGAGGCCCGGAAGCGGCGCCCGGTAGTCGGCATTGCCCAGCACGGGGCGGGCGGAGAAGATCTGGTCGAGGCCGAGCTGGCCGTGGAAGATGTCGCCGCCGACGAGGCCGAAGGTGCGCTCGAGATCGAGCGGGCTCATGATCTGCCGCCCGAGGACGGAGGCCGCGAAGCCCGGCGCGGCGCGGTCGACGGTGGCGATCATCAGGTCGGCCACCTCGTCGCGGTGGTCGTCCCACGAGGCGCCGTTCGGAAGCTCCGGCGCGACGTGCTGGCAGAACAGGCTCGCCACGTGCTGCCCTGCCGGCGCCAGGCTGTCGTCGAGGGTCGACGGGATCAGCATTTCGACGATCGGCGCCTTCGACCAGCCGTGGGTGCGGGCGTCGAGGTAGGCGCGGTCCATGTAGGCAAGGCTCGGCGCCATGATGATGCCGGCGGTGTGGTGGTCGGCGACCGTCCGACCCGGCAGGCAGGCGAAGCTCGGCAGCTCCGACAGCGCGACGTTCATGCGGAAGGTGCCGGAGCCGTTGCGCCAGCCGCCGATGCGGCGGCGGAAGTCGTCCGGCAGCACGGCAGGATCGACCAGCTTGCCGAAGGTCAGGGTCGGATTGAGGTTCGAGACGACGATCGGCGCGCGGATGCTGGTGCCGTCTTCCAGCACGGCGCCGACGGCGCGGCCCTTCTCGAGGATCACCTCGGAGACGCCGGCATCGACGCGGATGTCGACGCCCTTCTCGGCGCACGCCTTCGCCATTGCCTGGGTGATCGCCCCCATGCCGCCGATGGCGTGGCCCCAGACGCCCTTCTTGCCGTTCACCTCGCCGAAGCAGTGGTGGAGCAGCACATAGGCGGTGCCGGGCGTGTAGGGGCTCGCGTAGGCGCCGACGACACCGTCGAAGCCGAGCGCCGCCTTGATCGGGGCGCTCTCGAACCAGCCGTCGAGATAGTCGCCGGCGGACTTGGTGAAGATCTCCAGCAGTTCGCGGCGCATGGTGAGATCGAGCCCGCGCATGCGGTTGCCGATCTTGCCGGCCTTGATCAACTCCGGCAGCGCCGACAGCCAGCCACCCTCCACCACGTTCGGCGGCGTCTCCAGCACGAGGTCGCGCAGCAGGTCGGCGACGATGTCCAGGCGCTCGCCATACTCGTCGAGCCGCGCCGCGTCCTTCTCGGAGAACCGCGCCACCTCGGCCTTGGTGCGGCCTGGTCCGACGAAGAAGTGGCCGCCGTCCTCGAGCGGCAGGAAGTTCGACATCCGGCGCTCGACGACCTTCAGGCCGTGACGCGGCAGATCGAGGTCGCGGATGACCTTCGGGTTAAGGAGCGACACCGTGTAGGCGGCGACCGAGTTGCGGAAGCCCGGGTGGAACTCCTCCGTCACCGCCGCGCCGCCGACGACGCCGCGGCGTTCCAGCACCGTCACCTTCAGGCCGGCGGAGGCGAGGTAGAAGGCGCAGACGAGCCCGTTGTGGCCGCCGCCGATGATCACCGCGTCGGTCATGGACCGCCCACCTGTCCGAAATCTGGGAAGAGACTCAGCCGAGAACGGCGGCGCGGTGCAGGCTCCAGCCCCGCGCGGGCTTGCGGTCGAGGCGCGTCTCGGGGATCAGCGCCCGCATCTTGCGGGTGAAGTTCTTGAGGCAGACCTCGCCGGAGCCGAGCGGCCCGACGGTGTAGCTCGACGAGCCCATGCCGGCCTGGACGCGGTTGATGAGGTCGGTGTCCTCGGCGTTGACCTGCCGGTTGATGCGCCAGTTGAGATAGCGCACCGCCTTCATCTCGCGGCGCTCGTCGGGCAGCGCATAGGCGATCTCGCGGATCATCGTCTCGGTCGGCGAGATCGGGATGAACTGCATGAAGTCGATCTGGTCCGGATAGATGTCGAAGGCGACGTTCGGCCAGAGCTTGAAATAGGTCCACAGCCGCTTGCGGCTTTCCGGCAGGTGGGCGACGTCGGGCATGTAGCGCTGGTAGGCGCGCTCGGAGCGGTTGCTCGAGGGCTGATCGCGCAGCTGCCCCCACATCTTGTCGACCCAGTCCTCCGCCTCGATGCCGTAGCCCTTGCCGAACAGGCGCGTCAGGCCAGGGTGGGCCACGGTGATATGCAGGCCGTCGGAATAGTTGTCGGCGACGTTCTTCCAGTTGACGGCGCGGGGCCTGAGCGTCACCCGGCCGAACGGCACGAGCTCCTCCATCCGGTAGGGCTCGAGCTCGTGGGCATAGGGCTTCATCATTTCGGCAACGCTCGGCCCGCCGCCCTCCAGCCGCACGAAGATGAAGCCGAAGAAGACTTCCAGATCGACCGGCGCAAGACCGTGCTTGCCCGGGTCCATGCCCTCGAAGCTCGCCCGCTGGGGCACGCCGAGGAGCTTGCCGTCGAGGCCGTAGCTCCACGCATGATAGGGGCAGTTGAGGCGGCCGCCGCAGTTGCCGGAGGGGCCGTCGACGATGCGGGCGGCGCGGTGGCGGCAGACATTGTGGAAGCCGCGGATGCGCTGGTCCTCGCCGCGCACCACGACGATCATCTCGCCGAGGAAGTCGAAGGTGTGGAAGTCGCCGACCTTCGGAATGTCGTTGAGGTGGCAGACGACCTGCCAGGAGGGGCGGAAGACCGCCTCCTTCTCGACCTCGAAGAACTCGTCGTCGGTGTAGAGCCAGGCCGGCAGGCTGGTGTCGTCGGACGCCGTGATCCCGGTGTTGGATCCCGCCCCATGCCGCGACAGGGTCCGCGCGAACGCCGCTTCCGTCATGACGATTCCTCCCGCACCGGCGACGCCGATCTGTAACTATACAAATGTATAGCAACGGTGGGGCAGGGGGTCAATCGAGGCGGCGGGGACCGGATCGCGACAGGCGTGGGGTAGCCCGGCT
>CAZDCR010000134.1:0-2179 GCA_964503995.1 uncultured Segnochrobactrum sp. | reverse complement strand
GGGGTCAATCGAGGCGGCGGGGACCGGATCGCGACAGGCGTGGGGTAGCCCGGCTGGCGGCGGTGCGCCGCCACGCCGGGCTTCTTCTCATGGCTTCGGCCTCAGATCGCGTTCTTGCCCATCTGGTCGGCGATGTACTCGGCCTGGCGGGTGGCGAGCGCCACGATCGTCAGCGTCGGGTTCTCGGCGCCGCCGGTGGTGAACTGGCTGCCGTCGGAGACGAAGAGGTTGGGGATGTCGTGGGACTGGCCCCACTTGTTGACGACGCCGTCGCGTGGCTTTTCGCTCATCCGGTTGGTGCCGAGATTGTGCGTCGACGGGTAGGGCGGCGTCGGGAACGTGCGGGTCGCGCCGACGGCCTCGTAGACGGCGCGGCCGGCCTTGTAGGCGTGGTCGCGCATGGCGATGTCGTTCGGGTGGTCGTCGAAGTTCACGTTCGGCACCGGCAGGCCGAACTTGTCCTTCTCGGTCGGGTGCAGGGTGATGGCGTTCGTCTCCTGCGGCATGTCCTCGCCGACGATCCACATGCCGGCCATGCGCGAGTAGCCGTCGAGGGCCGAGGTGAAGTCGCGGCCCCAGGCGCCGGGATCGAGGAACGCGGCCATGAAGGGCAGGCCGAGGGCGAGCGTCTCCATCTCGTAGCCGCCGACGAAGCCGCGGCTTGGGTCGTTCCGCACCTCGTCCTGGATGATCCCGGCCATCGTCGTGCCGCGGTACATGTGCACCGGCTTCTCGAAGACGCCATAGACCGAGCCGGTGAGGTGACGCATGTAGTTGCGCCCGACCTGGCCAGAGGAGTTGGCGAGCCCGTCGGGGAACATCGACGAGGCGGAGTTCAGGAGCAGCCGCGGGCTCTCGATCGAGTTGCCGGCGACGCAGACGACGCGGGCCTTCTGGCGCTGCTCGACGCCGGCCGCATCGGCATAGACGACAGCGGTGACCTTGCCGGAGGCGTCGTGCTCGATCTTCAGCACCTGGCTCTCGGGCCGGACCTCGAGGTTGCCGGTCGCCTCGCCCTTCGGGATCTCGGCGATCAGCGTCGACCACTTCGCGCCGGACTTGCAGCCCTGGAAGCAGAAGCCGATCTGCTGGCAGGCGCCGCGGCCGTCGCGCTCGGCGGAGTTGATCGCCATGCGGCCGGTCGAGAAGTCCTTGTAGCCGACCGTCTCGGCACCCTTGGCGAAGACCTTGTAGTTGTTGTTGCCGGGCAGGCCGGCGATGCCGTTGGTGCGCGTCACGCCCATGCGGTCCTCGGCGCGGGCGTAGTAGGGGTCGAGCTCCTCGCGGGTGATCGGCCAGTCGAGCAGGTTGGCGCCGGGCACGTGGCCGTAGGTGGTGAGCGCCTGGAACTCGTGCGGCTGCAGGCGCAGCGACGCGCCGGCCCAGTGGATGGTCGAGCCGCCGACCGCCTTGACGATCCACGCGGGCAGGCCGGGGAAGTCCTTCGCCACCCGCCAGCTGCCGGAAGTGGTGCGCGGGTCGAGCCAGGAGATGTCGACGAAGCTCTGCCACTCGTTGTTGACGAAATCGTCCATCTCGACGCGCTTGCCGGCCTCGAGGATGACGGTCTTGATGCCCTGGCGGGCGAGGTCGGTGCCGAGCGTGCCGCCGCCGGCACCGGAGCCGACGATGACGACGACGCTGTCGTCGTCCTGCGAGAATGGGGCTGCCATGGGGCTTCCTCCGGGGAATTTCTGGTTCGTTGTGTGAGACGAGGAGGGACGGATGCGCCGGCGTCAGAGCCAGGCGATGTCGTCGAACCCGCGGTCGATGTAGCCGCCGTATGAGGCGGATTCGCCCTGGTAGCCGAAGATCGGCCACACCTCCTCGTTGTTGTAGAGGCCGGTGACGAGGTTGCCGCGAACCTTCTGGAAGAAGGTCCCGTCCTCGATCTCGCGCAGCAGTGCGACGCGGTCGGCCTCCCAGCCGACGTCGACATAGGCGACGCCCTGCTTGGCGTTCGCCAGCGTGTCGAGGGCGATGACGCCGTCCTCCACCATCGCCTTGAAGGCGGCGTCGCTCGCCGCCTGGGTGTCGAACGACTTCATCGCCACCGCGTAGAAGCGGTCCGGCACCTGGTCGTGCGGGTAGACGTCGCGCGCCATCTTGACGAGCGTGCGCATCGTCTCCGGCTTCAGCGCCGTCGCCTCCACGGCCCAGCCCTCGCCGGGATGGACGA
>CAZDCR010000133.1:0-6369 GCA_964503995.1 uncultured Segnochrobactrum sp. | reverse complement strand
TGCCTGATCCTCTCCGACCAGCTCAACCATGCCTCGATGATCGCCGGCGTAAAGAGCTCCGGCGTCGCCAAGCAGCTGTTCCGTCACAACGACGTCGAGCACCTCGAGACGCTGCTGAAGGCCGCCGGCCGCGATCGCGCCAAGCTGATCGTCTTCGAGTCGGTCTATTCGATGGACGGCGACGTGGCGCCGATCGCCCGTATCGCCGATCTCGCCGAAAAGTACGGCGCGATGACCTACATCGACGAGGTGCACGCCGTCGGCATGTATGGCCCCCGCGGCGCCGGCATCTGCGAGCGCGACGACGTGATGGACCGCATCGACGTCATCGAGGGAACGATGGCGAAGGCGATCGGTGTGCTCGGCGGCTACATCGCCGGCCGGCGCTCGGTCATCGATGCCGTGCGCTCCTATGCGCCGGGCTTCATCTTCACGACGGCGCTGCCGCCGGCGCTCGCCGCCGCGGCGACGGCCTCGATCCGCCACCTGAAGGGCTCCTGGCGCGAGCGGGCCGGCCAGCGGCGGCAAGTGCGGCACACGAAGGAGGCCCTCGCCGGCGCCGGCCTGCCAGTGATGTCGTCGGACACCCACATCGTGCCGCTGTTCGTCGGCGACGCCGAGCTGTGCAAGGCGGCCAGTGACCGCCTGCTGGAGCGCCACGGCATCTACATCCAGCCGATCAACTATCCGACCGTGCCGCGCGGCACGGAGCGGCTGCGGATCACGCCGACGCCGTTCCACGACGACGCCCTCGTCGAAGCCCTGCGGGATGCGCTGGTCGAGGTCTGGACGGCGCTCGGTCTGCCGCTCGGCGGCACCGTTGCCGTCCGGGAGACGGCGCTCGTCCCCTACTCCATCTTCCGGGCGGCCGGCGGCTGAACCGACTGACGGCTGACAACAAGAAGGCCGCCGAATGCCTCGGCGGCCTTCCAAGTGTCGTCGGCTCCAAGCGCCCTTGGCGCCGGACTTTACCGTATCAGCGGCACACCACGGTCTTCTGCACCGTCACGTTGCGCCGCTGCACCGGATCCCAAGCCTTGACCTTCCGCACGCCGCAGTTGGAGCGGTACGCGGGCGGGCGGTAGTAGACGCGCGGCGCGGGGGCGACGTAGGCGCCGCGCGGGGCCACATACACGCCGCGGGGCGCGTAGTAGCCGGGCTGCGACGCTGCCGCTCCGACGATCGCACCGGCGGCAAACCCAGCCGCGGCGCCCGCGGCGATCTTCGCATCGCGATTGTTGTGCCACCGGTCCGCGAGTGCCGGTGAGACGAACGAGGCGACCGCCAGTGCTGCGGCAAGGCCGGCGACAGCGGATTTCCGGGCGATGGACATCTCAAGTCCTCCTTCGTTGGCCGGCTGGGAAACGTGTCCCGCACCGCATCGTTCCAACTCGGGAGTCCGGTCGTCCGTCCCGCGACGAGCCTGGGCCGCGAAAAATCGATCCCCGGCGCCCGTCAGCGCGCGCAGACGGTGACGATCTCGACGTGGGCAGGATTGGTCGGGGACTGCACGCGCTCGCGCACGCAGACCACGCGTCCGTCACGCTCGCGGTTCGGATAGACGCCGGGCGGCAGCCCACCCGGCAGGCTGCCCTTGCGCGCGGTGTTCAGCGCCACCTC
Source organism: uncultured Segnochrobactrum sp. (assembly GCA_964503995.1). Lineage (GTDB taxonomy): Bacteria > Pseudomonadota > Alphaproteobacteria > Rhizobiales > Segnochrobactraceae > CAMDHY01. The sequence continues at coordinate 4,749 of CAZDCR010000133.1, read as the reverse complement.
GTCGGAGAGCTGGAGGGCCTGGAGCGCGACGTCGCGCTGGGTGCGACCGTTCTCGGCGAGGGCGGGAGAGGCAGACGAAACGGCGACGAGCGCAACCAGCAGGCACTTCGGTATCGACATCATGCTCCCCTTCCCCGGGTCGCCGCACGCGGCAAGGCCGAGCCATCCATGCCGCATCGCCCCGAATCGGGCAACGGTGGTCAGTGGGTCGACGCCCCGGGGGCCTGGGCTCTCCGTCACGTGCGGCCGATGCCGGCGAGACGCGCCGCGAGCGGCAGCGTCAGGGCGATGATGACGAAGCGGGCTAGTTGGTGCGTCGCGACGAACGCCGGGTCGATCCCGAGCAGCAGCGACAGCACGATCATCGCCTCGAGGCCGCCCGGCGCGAAGGCGAGCAGCGCCTGGCCGAGCGTCGTGTCGGTCAGCGTCACCACGGCGAGCGCCGCCAGCACGGACACGGCGACGCTGACGGCGAGCCCGCCGAGCGAGGCACCCGCCAGCGCCATGAGGGTGCGCGGTGTCGTCCCCGCGAACCGCGCCCCGATGACGACGCCGAGCGCGACGAACGACGGCACCGTCAGCCACCACGGCAGCCCCGTCGAGAGGAGGCCGGAGCCGTGGGCGGCGGCACTGGCGAAGAACGCCCCCGTGAGCAGGCCGGCCGGCACCCGCACCTTCGCCGCAAGGATGCCGGCGAGTGCGCAGCCGCCGATCAGGGCGAGGATCTCGCCGAGGCCGCCGACGGGGGGCAATTGCGGCGGCACCACCTCCTGCACGCTGCCGATGACGAGGGGCAGCACCGCCACCAGCGCGAAGACGCGAATGCTTTGCGCGGTCGCCACCTTGGGCAGGTCGGCGCGCGAGGTGACGGCGAGCGCCAGGACATAGGAGAGCGCGCCGGGGATCGCGGCGAAGAAGGCGCTCTCCCGGTCCCAGCCGGAGACGCGGCGAAAGTAGAGGAAGCCCGCGACGATCACGGCGGCGATGAAGACCACGAGCACCGCCAGCGAGACCGGCCAGTGGATCGCGCGCTCCAGCGCCTGTGGCGTCACGCCGGTGCCCATCGAGACGCCGAGCAGCACGAAGGCGACATCGCGCAGCCGCCCGGGCAGACCGACGGGAAAGCCGGCGATCGCCGCACCGGAGACCGCGACAGCCGAGCCGGCGAGCCAGGCGGCGGGCAGTCCGGCGAGGTGCGCGAGGCCGCCACCTGCCGCGGCGATCGCAAGCGACAGGGCGGTCATGCGGATGGCGGCGGCGGCCGGCGGCAAGGCGGCGGGCGGGGTTCTCACGGCACGCCTATACACCCCGCCGGCAGCACCGTCAGGCCCGCAACGCCGGCCCGGTGGCCGCGGCCGCATCCGACAGCCGCTTCAGCGTCACCAGCGTCGAGCGGTCGGCGACGCCGTCGACCCGCTCCGGGCGGAAGTGGCGCTGGAAGGCGGTCACGACGTCCTCGGTGCGCTGGTCGAAGACGCCGGTGAGCGGCAGGCCGTAGCCGTAATGCGCCAGCATCGCCTGCAGGGCCGCCACCGGTTGCCCCTCGTCGCCGCGTTTGAACGCGATGCCCGGTGTGATCGCCTCCGGCTTCACCCAATGCCCGACGCCCGCGGCCGCGAGGCGGTCCCAAGGGAACAACTCACCCGGATCCTGCTTGCGGTCGGGCGCGACGTCGGAGTGGGCGAGCACGCGGTGCGGGGGGATCTTCCAGCGCGCCACGATGGCCCGCGCCAAAGCCGCCACCGTCGCGATCTGGGCGTCTGGAAACCGTCGATATCCGTGCTCGTGGCCCGGATTGACGATCTCGACCCCGATCGAAGCGGAGTTGATGTCGGAGGCGCCGGCCCAGAAGGAGACCCCCGCATGGTGGGCGCGCCGATCCTCGTCGACCAGCCGGTAGAGAGCGCCGTCCTCGTCGACGACGTAGTGTGACGATACCTTGGCAACGGGGTCGCAGAGCCGCTCGAGAGCGGCCGCCGCCGTCGGCATGCCGGTGTAGTGCAACAGCAGGATCGAGGGCGTGACGCCATCGGCCCGTGGCCCCTGGTTTGGCGATGGCAGGTGGATCATCGGCAAGTCGACCATGGGCGGAGCGTCGTTGGAGGGCGCCATCACAATAATCGCTCCGCTGAGATTTGCGCCCAGGCGGCGTTGACCGCGGCCAGGCGGTCGTTGGCGATGCGCACGAATTCCGCCGGGACACCGCGAGCGATCAGCATGTCGGGATGGAGAGACCGCACGAGTTCGCGGTGCCGCGCCTTCAACGTCACCGGATCGGCGTCCGGTGAGATGCCGAGCACGACATAGGGGTCGTCGGGATCCTGGACGAAGTGCGCCTTGATGCGGCGGAAAGCCGTCGGCGAGACCTGGAACAGTTCGGAGACCCGCTCGAGGAAGACGAGTTCGCTCTCGTGCAACCAGCCGTCCGCGGCTGCGATGAGAAAGAGGCCTTCGAGGACGTCCTCGCGCACCGTCGGCTCGTCGGCGAACAGGGCGCCGATGCGACGGGCATAGGTCTCGTAGCCGGCGATGTCGGCCTGGGCGAGAGCGAACAGGCGGCGCACGGACGGCTCCTCGCCCGGCGCCACCGAGAAGTAGCGCCGGAAGGCGGCGACCTCGTCATTCGTCACCTTGCCGTCGACCCGCGCCATCTTGGCCGACAGTGCGACCACCGCGACGGTGAAGGCGACGCCGCGCCGCTGCTCGCTGGTGCCGAGGACCGCGGCGACGAGCCGGTCGAGCAGGCCGGCGCTGCTCGCACCGACGGCCTGCAGCACCTGGGCGATGCGGGACCAGATCGTCATGGGTTGCGGCGCCGGCGTATGGGCGTCAGGGCGCGCGCGGGCCGAGCAGAAGCTCGGCCCCGGCGTTGCCGTCGCCCAGGAGCGCCAGGCGCCCCTCGACACGCCGGTCGGCCCGGCGCGCGGTGCCGAGCGCGCGCATCATCGCAGCCTCGCGCCGCATCTCCGCCTCCGGGCAGCCGCGCCGTGTCATCCGCAGCGGCAGAATGGTGACCCCGGCGCCACGCGCCTCGTAGCGGCCAGAAAAAGTGTTGCAGCCGGTCGAGCCGGACACCGCACCATCGGCGGTGAACGCCACGGTGAGGCCGATCTCGGCAGCGACGGCTTCGTCGCCGATCGCCAGCACGGACCAGTCCCCGACCACGGCCGGCGCCTGCGCCCGCGCGGGGCCGAAAAAGGCGCCGGCAGCGAGGGCGGTCAGGATCACGGCCGGGAAACGGCGTCGCATGGTGGGCTCCGGACTCCGGCGCGGGAGGGCGCCGGCCTCCACTCATAACCCGAAGCGCGCGCCACGGCGACCCGCGACCGCCCTGTCCGCCGCGCCGGGACCGATCAGGGGTCGAAGATCAGCACCACGTAGACGAGGAACTGCACGCGGTGGACGGCGCCGAGGAGCACGGTGGCGCGGTCGCTCGAGACGGTGAGCAGACTGGCCGCGAGCGCCAGGACAAGGCCCGCCGTCATTACCGCCTGCACCATCGACCGTGTCGGACCCGGTGTCGTCAAAAGCACCAGCGAGGATCGCCGTGGACAGCCAGAGGAACAACACCGCCCCGAGCCACAGCGGCATGGAGCGGTCAAGCCACGCCGTGCCGAAGATGGCGAACAGCGCGGCCGCCATCCTGACCAGACCGAGCGGCCACTCTCAGCCGAGCTGATCAAGCCCCCCTCCCCGCCCGCAGGGCGCGTGGCACTCACATCGCAGCGGCGGCCCTGGCGGCCTGATCGTACTGGCCCGAGAGGGCGCGGAGAAGCGCGGCGAGCTTCGACAGTTCGGCCGCGTCGAGCCCCGTCTCCACGACCGCGGCGACCAGCAGACCCTCGCGGATCGAGCGATAGGCACGGCTCACCTCTTCTCCGGCGGCCGTGATCGCGACGGTCCTCTCCTTGCCGCGCCGGCCAGAGCGCACGAGCCCCTGTGCCTCGAGCTTCTTCAGCGCGTAGGTGACGGTGTGGGTGTCCTCGACCGCGAGCACGAGGCAGAGGTCGGCCAGCGTCTTCGGGCGCTCGCGGTGGTGGACCTGATGGAGCACCAGCACCTCGAGCGGCGACAGCCCCGGCACCCCGGCCGCCGCCATGCCACGCACCATCCAGCGATGGAAAGCGTGGTTGGCCATCGTCAGCGCGAACTCGAGCTCCGACAGGGGCGGCAACCGGCCATCGGCGAGATGGGCCGCGGAAACCACCGGGCCGACGGTGCCGCGATCCGCGATAGGGTTCGTCATTCTTGCTGCCTCCGCGCCGCATGCCCCGTCCACGGTGATCTCTCGCACAAATTATCGACAAATTCTCGATGACAGGCTAGGGCTGATCGCAGACGGCAGGACGGAGTGTGGCCCGATGACCGCGACGGATCCCGCAGACGCGCCCCTTCCGGAACCGACGGTGGACGCTCCTTCGGCCGACATGGGCCGCTGGAGCTTCTGGATCGACCGCGGCGGCACCTTCACCGATATCGTCGCCCGCCGCCCCGATGGCACCATCGAGGCCGCCAAGCTGCTCTCAGAAAACCCGGAGGCCTACGCCGACGCCGCGCTGGAGGGCATCCGCCGCTTCCTCGGCGTGCCCTCTGGCGCGCCGATCCCGGCCGACCGTGTCGAGGCGGTCAAGATGGGCACGACGGTCGCGACCAACGCGCTGCTCGAGCGCAAGGGCGAGCGGACGTTGCTCGTCGTCACCTCCGGCTTTCGCGATGCGCTGCGCATCGGCTACCAGGCACGGCCCGACA
>CAZDCR010000132.1:0-6384 GCA_964503995.1 uncultured Segnochrobactrum sp. | reverse complement strand
GTCGGCAATCTTACGGCGCGCGCCGGTTGCCGGATCGACGCCGATCGGCTATGGCTCCGGAAGGTCGTGCGGCATTTCGCCCGCGCGGCCGGCGGTGGCGTCCGTTGCGGCTTGCGGGCGCCCTCGACTTGTCGTTTCTTCGCTGCCGTCGTCGTGGGCGCCGATGCTGCCGTCGCCCCATCCGAGATCTGGAACCGTGTCCGAGCGCACGACCCGCCACCTGCTGCTGCCGACCGCCGCCCTTCCGGGTGGCCGCCTCGGCGCGCGTGCGCGTCTGCTCGCCCTTCCGCTCCTCCTTAGCCGCCCCTGAGCGCCGGCTGGCCCGTATCCGGGCAGGCACTCAGGGGTCGAAGACCGCCACAGGACGACAGAGACCAGAGGTCCGCCGCGCGTGAGCCGCGGCCGGCACCGACCAGCAGACGAGACAGCCGATGAACGCCCCCTCCGTATCCGCCCCGCCGGTATCCGCCACCGCCCGCGACCGCGTCGTCATCTTCGACACCACGCTCCGCGACGGCGAGCAGTCGCCCGGCGCCTCGATGACGCTGGAAGAGAAGATCCAGGTCGCCGAGCTCCTCGATGCGATGGGCGTCGATGTCATCGAGGCGGGCTTCCCGATCGCCTCGATCGGTGACTTCGAGGCCGTCCAGGAGATCGCCAAGCGCATCGAGCGGTCGGTCGTCTGCGGCCTCGCCCGCGCCGCCTTCGGCGACATCGACCGCGCCGCCGAGGCGATCAAGCCGGCCCAGCGCGGCCGCATCCACACGTTCATCGGCACCTCGCCGCTGCACCGCGAGTTCCAGCTGCAGCTCGACAAGGAGCAGGTCTACGAGCGCGTCGTCGCCTCCGTCACCCGCGCCCGCAACCACATCGACGACGTCGAGTGGTCGGCGATGGATGCCACCCGCACCGAGCACGACTTCCTCTGCCGCTGCGTCGAGGCCGCGATCAAGGCCGGCGCCACCACCATCAACATCCCCGACACCGTCGGCTACGCCACGCCGGAGGAGTATTTCGCCCTCATCCGCATGTTGATCGAGACGGTGCCGAACGCCGACAAGGCGGTGTTCTCCACCCACTGCCACGACGACCTCGGCCTCGCGGTGGCGAACTCGCTCGCCGGCGTGCGCGCCGGCGCCCGCCAGATCGAGTGCACCATCAACGGCCTCGGCGAGCGCGCCGGCAACGCCGCGCTGGAGGAGGTCGTCATGGCCATCCGCACCCGCGCCGACGTGCTGCCCTACGAGACCGGCATCGTCACGCCGATGCTGCTGCAGGCCTCCAAGCTCGTCTCGGCGGTGTCGAGCTTCGCCGTCCAGCACAACAAGGCGATCGTCGGCAAGAACGCCTTCGCCCACGAATCCGGCATCCACCAGGACGGCATCCTGAAGAACGCCGAGACCTACGAGATCATGCGGCCCGAGCACGTCGGCGTGAAGCAGACCTCGCTCGTCATGGGCAAGCACTCCGGCCGCCACGCCTTGCGCGAGAAGCTGAAGGAGCTCGGCTACGAGCTGGGCGAGAACGCCTTCTCCGACGTCTTCCGCCGCTTCAAGGACCTGGCCGACCGCAAGAAGCTCGTCTACGACGAGGACATCGAGGCGCTGGTCGACGACGAGATCTCGATGCAGAGCGAGACCGCCCGCGTCATCGCGCTCACCGTCATCGCCGGCACCGGCGGTCCGCAGAAGGCGATCATCACCATGGACGTCGAGGGCGTCCACGTGACGAAGGAGGCGTCCGGCTCCGGCCCGGTCGACGCCACATTCAACGCCATCCGCGAGATCATCCCGCACACGGCGCGCCTGTCGCTCTACCAGGTTCACGCGGTCACCGAGGGCACCGACGCCCAGGCCGAGGTCTCCGTCCGCCTCGAGGAGGACGGCAAGATCGTCAACGGCCGCGGCGCCGACGTCGACACCCTGGTCGCCTCGGCGAAGGCCTACGTCTCGGCCCTCAACAAGCTGTCGGTACGCCGCCAGAAGGGCCGCCCGGCCGAGGTGATGAAGGCCTCCTGAGGCCCGACCGAGGCCGGCCGCGCCGCGCGCGCGGGGGCATCGAGCGCCCCCCGCCGCGAACCGCGGGGGATTTCGAGCGCCTCCGCTTCGCCCGGCGCGGCTGTTTCGCCGCAAGTTGAGCAACCCTCCCGCCATCGGAGCTTCGCGTTCCGGTGGCGTTTTCCTATGGTGGGAGACCCTTGCGTTCCCGGAGTAGCCCCCATGCCCGTTTCAAACCCGTCCGTCGCGCGCCGCCGTCCCGCCGTCCGCCGGTCCGCCGGCACCGCCGTCCGGCGGATCTCCGCGGTCGTGGCCGCCGTGCTTCTCGCCCCCCTCTCCGCCACGTCGGCGCTCGCCGAGGGTGGTGGCCAGAAGCGCTCGGCGCAGCTCAACGCCGCCTTCGGCCTCGGCTTCCAGCAGGAGCGGCCCGCGCCGGGGCGCCCGCCGGCGCAGCCGACGCAGGTGATCATGGCGCGGCCCGGCACCGCCGCCTGGAACGAGGCCTGCGCCGCCCGCTACCACAGCTTCGACCCCGCCACCGGCACCTATCTCGGCTTTGACGGGAAACGGTACCGCTGCCGGTGAGGGGGTATTCCCGGCAGTAGGCAGTAGGCAGTAGGGTGTGGGCAGTGCGGGGTCGCCCGGCGCCCGCCACGCGTCCCCTCTCCCGGCCGAAGGCGGGGAGAGGGTGCCCGAAGGGCGGGTGAGGGCGCCCGGCGAAGCCGGGCGTGGCGGCACACACCAGCGGCCACGCGCCGCGCGGCGGCGCCACCCTCCCCCTCGAGGGGAGGGTGGGGCGCCGCAAAGTGATCTTCATCACAAATCCCCCCTCTCGAAGACTATCTCCCCTCTCAACTTGCAAACCGAACAAACGTGACCGTCGTCACGCCGCGAAACGTCGCCATCGGGCATCGTCTGGACATGAGGAAACGGGGTCGAACGGACCTCTCCTCAGTAAAGATGAATTCCAGAAGAGGACGACGAAGATGTTCACGAAGAAGATCGATGTGACGTTCGTCACGAAGACCGCCGCCGCCATCGCCCTGTGCGCGACCGTCGCCGTCGGCGGCATCGCCGCCTCGACCAGCGAGGCCGAGGCCGGCCACCGCCACCACCACTACTGGGGCGGCAACGCCGCTGCGGCCGGCGCCTTCGGCTTCGCCGCCGGTGCCATCGTCGGCGGCGCCCTCGCCCAGCCGCGCTACTACTACGCCCCGGCGCCGCGGCCGGTGGTGCGGGCGGGCCTCCGGCCGTGGTCGCCTCGCTGGTACGAGTACTGCGCCAACCGCTACCGTTCCTTCGACCCCCGCACCGGCACCTTCGTCGGCTATGACGGTCGCCGTCATTTCTGCCGCTGACGCGGTCGCGGTCTCGCGGCGAGCCGCCGGCCTGGCTGACGCCCGAAGCGGGCGCAACGCCAGGCGGCCCCGGCTCCGCCGCGAGACGGCCCCCGATCGCCAGCGCCCACCGTGGCGCGGGACGACACGGGCCAGGTGCCTTGCACCGGCCGGATGAGTTCATCGGGCCAGAGGCTCCGCACAGGCCGGAGGCGGGCAGGCCGGCAGGCCAGCCGCCGACATCCGTGATCGCAGGCTCCGCGCGCCACTCGATTTCCTCGGGGAGGCTCGCATGCACTTCGGAATCAAGGATCACCGCGTGAAGCGCGGCTCGAGCGCCGTCGACTTCACCGCCACGCCCAACAAGGGCGGCACCATCACGCCGGAGGCGATCGTCCTGCACGACACCGCCGGCCGCCTCGACCACGCCTCGTCGGTCAGCTGGTTGTGCAATCCGGCCGCGAAGGCCAGCGCCCACTTCGTCGTCGGCCGTGCCGGCGAGGTCGTGCAGCTCGCGCCGACCAACATCTCGACCTGGCACGCCGGCGCCTCGAGCTTCAACGGCCGCTCGAACGTCAACGGCTTCTCGATCGGCATCGAGATCGTCAATCCCGGCATCATGCAGGGTGCGCCGGGCAACGGCGCCCGCGCCTGGTTCGGCCAGGTGTTCCCCACGGCCGAGCACGGCATCGAGCACCGCGCCACGCCGCAGCACGGCGCCGGCCTGTGGATGCCCTACACCGAAGCCCAGATCGAGACGGTCGCCGCCCTCTGCCTCGCTTTGCGCGAGGCCTATCCGACGATCGCCGCGCTCACCACCCACTGGGCGATCTCGCCCGGCCGCAAGGTCGACACCAACCCGCTGTTCCCGCTCGAGGCCGTCCGTGCCCGCGTCATGGGCCGGCAGGACGTGCCCGGTCACGGCGACGACACCGACGCCGCCACCACCGTCGGCGTCAACTTGCGGCGCTGGCCGAGCCTCGGCGACAATGTCATCCAGGTGCTGGCGAAGGGCACCCGGGTGCGCATCGTCCGCTCCGGCGTCTTCACCAACGGCGACGACACGGCGCGCTGGTTCCTCGTCGCCACCGGCGACAACGAAGGCTGGGTGCACGGCACCTATCTCGACCTCGACTGAGGCCGGCGGCCGCCGCGGCGGCCGGCCGTCACTGGCCCCCGCGGTCCGGCCGACGTGCTTGCTCGCGTGCGTGCGTTCGGCGGGATGCGCCGGTCGCCCCTCGGCGCCCGCCATCCCGCACCCGCCGCCCGGCGGCGCAGGACCCCCGCCGGGGGTCCCCGCCGGATGGCGCGGACGAGGCGTCCGCCTCGTCCCGAGGAGGAAACGGTCATGGAAGCCCTGAAAGCGATCGTCGAGAATGCTCCGGCGATCATCGGTGCGGCGAGCCAGTCGCGGTTCGGTATCGTCGCCCTCGTCTGCCTCGTCATCGCGGTCGCCACCGTCGTCTATCTCGCCGTGACCCCGAAGACCTCGCCCTGGCTCGGGCTGGCGGCGCTGGGGCTGTTGATGTTCGGCACGCTCGGCCTGTCGGTGGTGTCGCTCTATGTCGGGGCCAACCGCGCCCTCGACCTCGCCGACGCCCGCGTCATCACCTTCAAGACGCCCTATTTCGATACCGCCACCAGCCGCTACCGCCTGCTCAACGCCACCATCACCCGCATCGACGGCACTGTCTGGCGGGAGTTCCAGCAGCGGCCGGACGGCAACGCCGAGTTCCGCCACGTCATCAAGGCGGTCGAGCCGGACCGCATCCTGTTCGCCCGCGCCCCGAACGGCAGCGGCCAGACGACCGACACCACCGAGCTCGCCGTCGACATCACCAACCGCGAGCTCTGCTTCCGCGCCGGTCCGGACGCGAGCACGTGGGAGTGCCCCTACGCGCTGGCCGCCATCCAGTGATGGTGGGGAAAAGGAGAGGGCGATGCACATCGATCGCCTCGCCCTCTCGGACGTGTCGCGGCAGCCGCTCGAGCGCGCGACGTTGTTGCCCTGTCTCGTCGATACAAGGTAAGGGTGACCTCTCAAGGGGCGCTCGATGTCAAAGCGATTGATTGAAATCTGCGTGAAGCGGCAGAAGTTCTACTCTCAGATCGATGAGGATTATTTCTTTTCCTGGATAGGAAGAATCAACGACGCTGTTACAATCGATTGCGTCCATGACGAAATATGGATTTGCATCCCCAGAGCGAATTTGCGCAAATCGCACCTCCGAGAACTGGTCGCGATGGCAGCGCGATATGGTTTCGGCTTGCAGACCTTGAGACAGCTAGAAGGAATCAAGAAATACGATTGGTTGTTTGACGAAGGGAAGTTCTGGCATCGCCTCCTCTGACGAGACGAAAAAGGAGAGGCCTCGGAACTCTGCACGGAGCACCGATTCGCGAGAATCCCGCGCCGCTGCCCGGCACTGTCGCTGGTGTCACTTGCTTCCAGCACGAGGGGAGAGCTTGCAGGCCCTGCCGGCGCCGTCTACGTCATCGCGACTGGTTCGCGTGTGCGAGATCGAGAAGGATTGCTTTCAATGCAGGACACAACCACCCGCGGCACGCTCGTGCTGCCCTTCCTCGGGCCGATCTACCGGCTGCTGTCGGGTCCGGCCGAGACGCTGCTGCGCGTCGTCTGCGGCGTCGCCCTCGTCGTGCACGGGCTGCCGAAGATCATGGATCCGTTCGGCGCCGCCGGCATGGTCGAGAGCATCGGCTTCTGGCCGGGGTGGTTCTGGTCGGTGCTGCTCGCCGTCGGCGAGCTCGGCAGCGGCGTGCTGCTCGTCATCGGCTTCCTGACGCGGCCGGCCGCGGTGGTGGCGACGATCATCCTGCTCGTCACGGTCTACTTCCACTGGATCCAGCTCGACCAGGGCTGGGCCGGGTCGGAGAAGTCGATCCTGTGGGCGGCTGTGACGATCTTCTTCGCCGTCAACGGCGCCCGCACGTTTTCGGTCGACCGCATCATCGGCCGCCACTTCTGAGAAGAGCAGCCTGATACCGTTGAGTGATTGAAGCGACTCGGCGGGGATTCCCCTTCCGAACTG
>CAZDCR010000131.1:0-6441 GCA_964503995.1 uncultured Segnochrobactrum sp. | reverse complement strand
ATGGACTTCTAAAGAAGTCCATTCGCCCAAAACTGACCAAGGCCGAAGCCGGGCACGTCCGGCTTCGGTGGCGGCATGGACTTCTGATCCATCCACCGTTCGACCAACCGACGAAGGGCGGCCGCGAGGCCGCCCTTTTTCGTTTCCGAGCAGGCTCTGGCCGAATGCGACCCTTAAAGCGTCTCCGGGATCGGCTCCCACCCGCCGGCGCCAGGGCGGAACTGCGGGATGTGGCCGAGCGCACGGACGAGCGTGGCATCCGCGCCGAGCTTCTCCTCCCAGTCGTGCGCCTCGGTGAGGATGACGCCGACGCCGACGACGTCGCCGCCGGCATCGCGCACGAGGTCGATCGTCCCCTTCAGGCTCGAGCCCGTCGCGACCACGTCGTCGACGACGACGACGCGCCGGCCGGCGAGGAGCGGCACGGCGGCGCGGTCGAGCATCAGCCGCTGCTCGCCCTTCGAGGTGATCGAGGTGATCGTGCGGGTGAGCGCGTCGCCGAGGTGGATCTTCGGCGACTTCTGCACCACGACGTAGCGGTCGAGCCCGAGGGCGCGGGTCACCTCCATCGCCACCGGGATGCCGAGCGTCGCCGCGCCGACGACGATCTCCGGCGACAGCGGCGAAAGCCGCTCGGCGAGCGCCCGGCCGACGTGCTCGCCGAAGCGCACGCCCATGTCGATCACCATCATCAGCGAGATCGCGAAGTCGTCCTTGATCGGCACGATCGGCAGGTCGACCGGCAGCCCGGCGACGTCCACCGTCACGGCCTGTCGTCCAGCGAGCCGCGGGTCGGGCCCGGCCACGGATGTGCTCATGGTCTGTCGTCCTCCATCGGCAGTCGCGGCTCGACCCGGAGCCCGACCTTCCGCCATGTCGTCCGCCGCACCGCCGGGTCGAAGCCCGAGACGGCGAGGCCCGTCGAGATCGCCTGCGCCATGCGGATCGCCTGCACCAAAAGCGGCACGCCGCGGGCGAGCGCGTATCGCAGCCGCACCGGCAGCGGCACGCCGTCGATCTCCATGCCGCGGGCGCGCTGGGCGTCTGCGATGCGCTCGAACTCGTCGCGCAACATCGGGATGAGGCCGAACACCAGCGTCAGCACCAGTGTCACCATCCCCGGCAGGCGCGCCGCACTCGCCGCCGCCAGGATGGCGCCGGGCGAACTCGTCTCCATGATGAAATAGAAGGCACCGGTGGTGGCGACGAGGCGCGCCGCCATGCGTACGGCGGTCAGAGCGGCGTCGGTCGGCGCGGCGCCCTGCAGGACGAGGTTGATTGTCCAGGTGACGACGACGAGTGCCGACAGGATGGCGACGCCCTTCAGGTAGCCGCGCAGGCCGGGCAGCCGGGCGGCGACGATCACCGTGAGCACAACGGCCGCCACCGCCAGCGCCGGCAGCGGCTCGCGCACCGCCCACGACACCGCCATCACGGCAAGCCCGACGCCGAGCTTGAGGAAGAAGTTGAGCTCCTTCAGACCCGTAAGCACGCCGTTCACGCCAGAGCCTCCACGCGCTGCGGCGCCGGCCACCCGAGGTCCGCAAAGGCGGCCGACCGCCAGCCCTCGGCCGTCGGCCCGTCGTAGGCGATGCGGCCGTCGGCGAGCACCAGCAGGCGGTCGGCGAGGGTATCGACGAGGTCGAGATCGTGGGCGGCGATGAGCACGCCGCGACCGTCCGCCCGGCACTCGGCGAGGAAGCCCGCGAGCAGGGGGCGGCCGGCGAGGTCGCCGCCGATCAGCGGCTCGTCGAGGACGACGACCGCTGGCCGCGCCGCCGCGAGGCAGGCGAGGCCGAGCACGCCCTGCGCCCGCGTCGACAGCGCGAACGGGCTGTCCTCGGCGCGCTCCGCCAGGCCGTAGGAGGCGAGCGCAGCAGTGGCTCTCTCGCGGGCCTGCGGCGTGCGGGCCGATTTCGGATCGCCCGTCACCGCGAAGGCCGCCTCCTCGATCAAGGTGAGGTTGAAGATCAGGCGGCGGACGTTCTGCGGCAGGTAGCCGATGGCGCGGGCGCGGCGCGCCGGTGTCCAGCCGGTGGCGTCCTCGCCGTCGACGACGATGCGCCCGGCGGCGCGGCGCGACAGCCCGAGCAGCGTCTGGAACAGCGTCGTCTTGCCGGCGCCGTTGCGCCCGACGAGGCCGACGACCTCGCCGCCGCGGATCGCAAAGCCGGCATCCTCGACGACCGGTCGGCCGTCGGGCCGCGTCAGTGCGGTGCGCAGGCCGGCAACCTCGAGGCGGACCGGGCCTGGCGCCGGCGCCCGCCGCGGTGGTCGCGGCGTCTGCGGCGACGGCAGGCCGGCGGCGATCCAGTCCGCGTCGGGAAGGGCGGCGGCGCTCGCGGCCGTGGCGAGGAGGGTGCCGTCGTGCTGCAGGGCGACCTCGGTGGCGACCGGGTCGAAGGCCGCCGCGCCCTGTTCGGCGGCGACCAGCATCGGGATCTCGGGCCCGAGCGCCGCAATCGTGCCGACAAGGCGGGCGCGGGCCGCCGGATCGAGGCCGGTGGTCGCCTCGTCGAGGACGAGCAGGCGCGGTCGTGGGGCCAGCGCGGCGGCGAGCGCCACCATCCGCCGCTCGCCGCCCGACAGGGTCAGCACGCGCCGGCCGGTGAGATCGGCGACGCCGAGCGCCCGGAGCAGCTCCCGCACCCGACCGCGAACCTCCGCACGCGGCACGCCGCGGTTCTCCAGCGGGAAGGCGACGAGGTCCTCGACGCCGAGGTCCCACAGCTGGTCGTCGAGGTTCTGGAAGACGATGCCGACGGCGCGAAACAGCGCCGACCGCGGCATCGTCGCGATCGGCGTGTCGTCGAGGCGGACGCTGCCGGTGACGCGCGCCGGCAGCAGGCGCGGCACCACGCCGGCGATCGCCGACAGGAGCGACGACTTGCCGGAGCCCGCAGCGCCGCAGACGACGAGCCGGCCACCCTCGCGGACGGCGAGGTCGGTCGGCGCGACGACGGGTCCACCGCCTTCGTAGGCGACGCTCAGGCCTTCGACGGACAGCACGGCGACTGCGTCTTCCTGCGGGTGCCCGGCCTCAGAAGCGCACCATCGTCCCGAGCCCGGCGCCCTTCAGCACCTTGATTGCCGGCAGCACCAGCAGCGGCGTCCCGATCAGCATCGGCACGATGTCGGAGAGGCCGAGATACAGCAGCGCCCAGGTGAAGGGGAAGATGCCGAGGAAGGCGAGCGACGCCGAGACCGCCGCCACCATCACCAGCCCGACGACGAGGCAGACGACGGCGATCTTCATGAGATCGGTCGTGTCGATCGGCTTCTTCGCCGGGTTGAACAAGAGGCCCGGGATGAAGCCGGTGAGGCCGACCATGATGCCGTCGACGATCAGCGTGTGGGCGGGAATGAAGGTGCCGGCGAGTAGCGACCAGACGACGGAGCCGATGTAGCCGCAGATGAAGCCGCTCTTCGAGCCGAGCAGGATGCCAATGAGCGGCGGCAGGAAGGCGAAGATGCGCCACTGGATGACGCCCGGCACGAGCTGGATCGGATTGGCGTAGGCCCACAGCACGCCGGTGGCGACACCGGCGACGACGGCGAGGACGATCGGAAACAGGCTGTTGCCTTCGACGGTGGTCTCGGTGGTGCTCATACGCTCAGACTCTCGCAGGGAAGGGCGCCCGTCGCCCCAAGCGCGTGCACTGCAGCAACGACCGTGCCAACCGCTGGCCGGCGCGAGACCCTGCGAAGAGGTGCCGCTCGGGCTTGGCGCCGCGGCGCCGGCGTGCATGATGCGGCCTTCAGCGCGCCGCTTCGAGACAACGGTCCCATGTCCCTCTTCACCATCGGCTACGAGCAGGCGACGCCCGCCTCGGTGCTCGATGCGCTGGCTGACGCCGGCGTCGAGCTCCTGGTCGACGTGCGCGCCGTCGCCGCCTCGCGCCGGCCGGGCTTCTCCAAGCGCCAGCTCGCCGCCGGGCTCGACGAGCGCGGCATCGGCTACCTGCATCTGCGCGGCCTCGGCACGCCGGCCGACGGCCGCACCGCCGCGCGCGCCGGCCGTCATGCCGAGATGCGCCGGATCTTCGACACCCACATGGCGACCGACGGTGCGCAGGCCGAGCTCGCCGAGCTCGAGGCGATCGTCCGTGCCGGCCGCAGTGTCTGCCTGCTCTGCTTCGAGAAGCATCCGGAGCACTGCCACCGGAACATCATTGCCGGCCTCGTCTGCGCCGATCTCGGCGTCGCCGCCGAGCATCTCTACGGCACCCCGTTGTGAGGATCGGCTGAGGTGGACAGCGTCGAGTGCGTGGTGATCGGGGCCGGCGTCGTAGGCCTCGCGATAGCGCGGCGCCTCGCCGAGGCCGGGCGCGAGGTGATCGTGCTCGAGGCCGAGCGCTCGATCGGCATGGGGACGAGCTCGCGCAACTCCGAGGTCATCCACGCCGGCATCTACTATCCGACCGGCAGCCTGCGCGCCCGGCTCTGCGTCGAGGGCAAGGAGCGGCTCTATGCCTATCTCGGGGAACGTGGCCTGCCGCACGCCCGGGTCGGCAAGCTGATCGTCGCCGGCCGGCCCGAGGAGACCGGCTACCTGCAGAAGCTGATGGCGACCGGCCACGCCAACGGCGTCAGCGACCTCCAGATGATCGACGGCGACGAGGCCCGCGCGCTGGAGCCTGAGCTCTCCGTCTACAGCGCGCTGGTGTCGCCGAGCACCGGCATCATCGACAGCCATGCCTACATGCTGAGCCTGCAGGGCGATGCCGAGGCGGCGGGTGCGGCATTCGCCTTTTCCGCGCCGCTCACCGGCGGTGCCGTCGGCGCGGACGGCATCCGCCTCGAGGTCGGCGGCGCCGAGCCGATGACGCTGTCGGCGAAGATGGTGGTGAACGCCGGCGGACTGACGGCGCACACGGTGGCGGCGGCCCTCGAAGGTTTCCCCGCGGCCCACGTGCCGCGCGTGCGCTACTGCCGCGGCGTCTATTTCTCGCTTTCCGGCAAGACGCCGTTCTCGCGGCTCGTCTATCCGGTGCCGGACGGAGCCTGGCTCGGCGTCCACTTCACCCTCGATTTGTCCGGCCGCGGCAAGTTCGGGCCGGACGTCGAGTGGATCGACGAGATCGACTACACCGTCGATCCCGGCCGTGCGGGCGCCTTCATCGAGGCCGTGCGGCGCTACTGGCCGGCGGTGCGCGAGGACCGGCTGGTGCCGGATTATGCCGGCGTGCGGCCGCGGCTCGTCGGACCCGGCGAGGCGCCGGTGGACTTCCTGATCAGCGGCCCGCGCGACCACGGCGTGCCCGGGCTCGTCAACCTGTTCGGCATCGAGTCCCCCGGTCTGACGTCCTCGCTGGCACTCGCCGACCACGTCGCGGCGGAACTCGGGATCGCCTGACGGAGCGCTCGGGAGAAGAAAGTCGGGGTGGTGCTCACTTCAGGGAGCACCACCCCGGATCCGCTTCGGTCCCGGCAATATCGGGCGAGGCGGAGATGCGGTCGCTTGGGAGGCGGCCTTCGTACGCGCGGCGTGAATGCCGGTACTCCTCGATCCCCTTGCAGACTGCGTGCCAGACACGGCGTTTCCGCTGGCATGCGTCCGGCACCGCCCGCCGGCCAACCACCGTAACGTTGCCCGTGCCAAACCGCCGGGCAGAGGACTTCGACGGTCCGCCTAATTCCTGGGCAGCCAGCGCGGGCCCGCGTCGAGGGCGGCGAGGATGCGGCCGGCGTCGGCGCGGATCTCGGCCTTGCGGCGGGCATCCATGCGGTCGAGCGTCCGATACGGCATCGCCATCCGCGGATTCCCGGACAGCCGGTCCCGGTGATCGATCAGGAAGTTCCAGTAGAGCGGGTTGAACGGGCAGGCGTCCGGCCCGGCCTTCACCTTCGGATCGTAGCGGCAGCCGCCGCAGTAATCGGACATGCGGTCGATGTAGGCACCCGAGGCGGCATAGGGCTTCGAGGCCATGATGCCGCCGTCGGCATAGAGCGCCATGCCGTGGGTGTTTGGCAGCTCCACCCATTCATAGGCGTCGGCGAACACGGCGAGGTACCACGCCGCGACCTCCGCCGGCGCGAGGCCGGCGAGCAGGGCGAAGTTGCCGGTCACCATCAGTCGCTGGATGTGGTGGGCGTAGGCACCGCGGCGGATTTCGCCGACCGTCTCGGCGATGCAGGCCATGTCGGTCTCGCCGGTCCAGTAGAAGCCGGGCAGGGGCCGCGTCGCGGCGAGCGCGTTCGTGGCCGCATAATCCGGCATGAAGTGCCAATAGAGGGCCCGCACGTACTCGCGCCAGCCGAGGATCTGGCGGATGAAGCCCTCCACCGCGTTGAGCGGCGCGTCGCCGTCGCGGAAGGCCGCCTCGGCGGCGCGGCAGACCTCCATCGGCCTGAGCAGGCCCATGTTGAGAGCCGCCGACAGGCGGGCGTGGAAGAGCAGCGGCTCGCCGCGCTTCATGGCGTCCTGATAGTCGCCGAAGC
>CAZDCR010000130.1:0-6446 GCA_964503995.1 uncultured Segnochrobactrum sp. | reverse complement strand
CTCTTCGGAGCGCTTTCGCTCCTCGCGCTGATCGGCCGCCGGACGATCGCACCGGACCTCCTCTACTCGACGTCGGCCGCGCTGATGCTGTTCGGGTACGGCTGCCTGTGGATCGGCGTGCGCCGGTTCTTCCGGAGACGGCAGCCGATCGGGCGCGTGCTGACGCTCTGCATCCTGTGGCTCGCCCTCGCGCAACTGCCCGTGGTGCAGGAGAGCGCGTCGACCCGCACGGCCATCGTCTCCTTCCTGATCGCAGGCCTCAGCTTCGCCATCGCCTACGACTTCTGGCGCAACCGTTCGGAGCGGCTCGCCTCCCGCGTTCCGGCGATGATCATCTGCGGCATCCACGGGCTGTTCTTCGCCGTCCGCGTCCCGTTCGCGGACGTTCTGTCGCTACCGACCAATCTCGGTAGCGCGCCGATCCTCTACGGCATCCTCGCCCTCGAGGGACTGGTCTTCGTCATCGCCTCCGGCTTCACGTTCGTGGCGCTGACGAAGGAGCGCGCCGAGGTGGCGCAGCGGCGCGCCGCGACGATCGATTCCCTCACCGGGGTGTACAACCGGCGGGCCTTCCTCGACCGGGCGGAACGGCTCGTCCGGCGGGCCGAGACCGACACCCGGCCGCTCGCGGTGCTGCTCTTCGACATCGACCGCTTCAAGCAGATCAACGACCGCTTCGGCCATCCGGTCGGCGACCGCCTGCTCATCGAGTTCACCACGCTTGCCACGCAACTCCTGCGGCCGACCGACCTCTTCGGGCGCATCGGCGGCGAGGAGTTCGCGGCGATCCTGCCCGGGGCGCCGCGCACCGCCGCCGTTGCCGCCGCCGACCGTGTCCGTGCCGCCTTCGCAGGCGTCATCGTCACCGAGGGCGACGCCGACGTCCGCGCGACAGTCAGCGTCGGCGTCACCGTCGTCGACGGCGAGGAGGTCGGGCTCGACCGGCTGATCGCCATCGCCGACCGCGCCCTCTACCGGGCGAAGCGCAACGGCCGCAACGTTGTCGAGGTCGAGCCTGGTCCCGCCGACGCGGGCGCGTGAGGGCGGTCGAACTTGATCCGGATCAAAGCCAGACTGGACTAGTTCCAGTTAGCATCCCTGCATTCTCCGATTGCAGAGGGGTGCTGTCATGAAATCGCTGGGACTGATTGCGGTGGCCCTGGTTGTGGCGCTCGCCGCACCGGCAGCGGCCGACGAGCTGCGCGACGAGGCTGAGGCGCTGTTCAAGCCGCTGCCGTCGACCATCCCGGCCGTCAAGGACAACAGGATCACGGAGGAGAAGATCGACCTCGGCAAGGCGCTGTTCTTCGACCCGCGGCTGTCGGCCTCCGGCGTGTTCAGCTGCAACTCCTGTCACAACCTCGCCACCGGCGGCGATGACAACCTCGAGGTCTCGATCGGCCATGGCTGGCAGAAGGGGCCGCGCAATTCGCCGACCGTGCTCAATGCGGTGCTCAACGAGGCGCAATTCTGGGACGGCCGCGCCGACGACCTGAAGGCGCAGGCGAAAGGTCCGATCCAGGCCGGCGTCGAGATGGCCAATACGCCCGCCAACGTCGTCACCACGCTGAAGAGCATGCCGCAGTACGTGACATGGTTCGAGGGCGCCTTCCCCGAGGATAGCGACCCGGTCACCTTCGACAACATGGCCAAGGCGATCGAGGCCTTCGAGGCGACGCTGATCACTCCGGCGCCCTTCGACGCCTACCTCAACGGCGACGACGACGCGCTGACCGACGAGCAGAAGAAGGGCCTCGCGCTGTTCATCAGCAAGGGCTGCGTCTCCTGCCACAGCGGCGTCAATGTCGGCGGCCACGGCTACTATCCGTTCGGCCTGATCGAGAAGCCCGGCGCCGACGTGCTGCCGGAGAACGACAAGGGCCGCTTCGCGGTGACCGCGACCGCCGACGATAGCTACGTCTTCCGGGCCTCGCCGCTGCGCAACATCGCGCTGACGGCACCCTACTTCCACTCCGGCAAGGTCTGGGATCTCCGGCAGGCGGTGGGGATCATGGGCGCATCGCAGCTCGGCGAGGACCTGAGCGACCAGGAGACGGACGAGATCGTCGCCTTCCTGCACTCTCTGACGGGGAAGATCCCGGAGATCACCTATCCGGTGCTGCCCCCGGAGACAGCCGCCACGCCGCACCCGAACAGCGACGTGCTGCCTCAGTAACGGCTGGTGATCCCGCCGAGGGTGGGCCCCGGAGCGAACCTCCGGGGCTTCTTCGTCTTTCGTGCCGCTACTTCAACGCTTCCGCCGCCGCCTGCACGCGGGCGAGGAAGCGGGCGCGGCTGTCGGCGGTCGAGCGGTTCATGTCGTAGTGGGCGTGATAGCGGACCCGGGCGCCGGGGCGGATCGTCGCCCGCAGCATGCGCGTCGCGAGCTTGCGGGGCGGATCGCCGGCGAGGAAGGCGCGGACCTTGTCCGCGCCGTAGGTCGCCACCACCATCAGTGTGCCGATGTTGTGCAGCGCCGGCTTCACCCGGCCCTCCTCGATGCGGAAGGACACATCCGGCAGGAAGACCCGGTCGAGGAAGCCCTTGAGGATCGCGGGGTAGCCGAAGTTCCACACAGGATGGACGAGCACCAGCGCATCGGCCGCCTGGAGCCGGCGGACATAGTCCGCCACGCCCGCCTGGTTGGCGGGCGTCGTGTGGTAGGCGATGCGCTCTTCCCGTGCCAGGACCGGGTCGAAGCCCTCGGCATAGAGATCGCAGTCGTCGACGGTGTGGCCGGCGGCTGTCAGCCCCTCGAGCACGGCGGCGTGCAGCGCCGACCCGTAGCTCGTCTCGACGGGATGGGCGTAGAGCACCAGCACGCGCATGGTCGTGTCGGCCTAGCGCTGCTTCAGCTCGATCTCGACGAACGACATCATGCCGGGGCCGGCATTGATGACGTCGTGCTCGACGCCCTCGGGCCGGGCGTAGCTGCCGCCGGCGGTCAGCGGCACCAGCTTCTCGCCGCCGGCATCGACGATCTTCAGGACGCCGTCGACGATCGGCACGACGACATAGGGCATGCCGTGGCGGTGCCAGCCGGTCGCCTCGCCGGGGCGGAAGTCCCAGCGGGTGATGCGGACCGCGTCGTCGTCGACCTGGACCGTCGGCGTGGCGGTGCAGCCGCTGTCGTGATCGTGGCCGTGGTCGGTCATCAGCGTCAGGCTCCGGTCGTGTCGGTTGCGGCGTCGAGGCCGGCGAAAAGATAGGTCCGCTGCGCCGAGAAGTCGAAGTCCGGGTCTTCCCAGGCGATCATCTTGCCGGGATTGAGCAGGCCCTTCGGGTCCGCCTCGAGCTTGAAGGCGAGCTGCACCGGGTCGGACCGCTTCATCCCGCCTTCTTCCAGCGTGTAGCGGTGCGGGTTGAAGATCGGGCAGCCGTGCGCCTCGTGCAGGCGCATGATCTCCTCGAGCCGCTCCTCGGTGGTGAAGCGCACCACCGGCAGGCCGAAGCAGGTGATGGCGCCGTCGAAGCGGACGAACTCCAGGTGACCCGGCACCTCGTCGCCGAACATCGCTGTCATCTCCGCCACCCGGGCGAGATGGTCGGGCGCCGGGTAGAGCACCTGCAGGTAGGTGATCGACGGGTCGACGCGCAGGCCGCGCAAGGTCGTGTGGTTCCACGACAGCTCGTAGGCCGGCGGCAGCGCCTTCAGGTCCTCCTCCGAGGCCTTGTCGGAGCGGTAGAGCAGGCTGGCGCGCTGGTGGCGGGCGACGAAGGCTTCGAGCGCCGGCATGGCGAACGGCGCCACCATCAGGATCGCCGCCGACTGGTCGCGGCGGATGAACTTCTGGTGGCGGAGGAAATAGTCGTGCGCCAGCGGCGCCGCCACCGTGCCGATCTCCTTGGTCAGCAGCCCGTCCTGCTTGGCGAGGCCGTCGCAGAAGTGCGCGGCGTCGACGAAGTCGTCGAAGCCGACGAGCACGTCCACCCAGTCGTAGGCGGCGGTCAGCGGCATCTCGACTTCGGTAATGATGCCGGTGGTGCCGTAGGCGTGCGCCGCCTTCTGGATCTCGTCGCCGGAAAGCTCGATGACGCGCGGCTCCGCCTCCATCGTCACCAGCCGCAGCCTGAGCACATTGCCGAGGTCGCGCAGGCCGCCCCAGCGGATAGAGCCGACGCCGCCAGAGCCGCCGGCGATGAAGCCGCCGATCGAGGCGGTGCGGTAGGTGGAGGGATGGAGGCGCAGTTCCTGTCCCGAGGGCCGTGCCGCCTCGTCGATCGCCGAGAGCAATGCGCCGGCCTCGGCGACGACGATTCCGGGCTTCACCGCGGTGACCTTGTTCATCTCGGCGAGGTTGAGGATGAGGCCGCCCGACAGCGGCATCGCCTGGCCGTAGTTGCCGGTGCCGGCGCCGCGCGGCGTCACCGGAACGCCGTGGCGGAAGGCGGCTGCGAGCACGCGGACGACCTCGGCCTCGCTCTTGACGGTGACGATGCCGTCGGCGGTGACGTTCTCCAGTTGCCGCTTCAGCACCGGCGAGTACCAGTAGAAGTCGCGGCTCTTCTGGCGGACGAGGGCGGGGTTCTCCTCGATCGCGAGGCCTTCGAGATCGGCCTTCAGGGCGGCGGAAATCGGCACGTCAGGCTCCTGTCGCGGCGCGGGCGGGGCGGGGCGCGCGGGCGGGTGGGGACATCAGGTCGTCGAGCTCGCGGTAATCGGGCAGGCGCCGGTCGATCGGCTTGCCGTCGCGCAGCACGACGCGATCGGACTGCGGCCTTGCGTGCAGCTCGGTCCAGGTGCGGGCGGGGGTCAGCACGAGGTCGGCCGGCAGGCCGACGGCGAGCCGCCCGCAATCGGGCCGGCCCATGATCTCCGCCGGCGCGGCGGTGACGACGCGCGGCCAGCCCGCGACCGGATGGTCGAGGTGGCCGATGCGCGTCGCCTCGCGGAACACTTCCAGCATGTCGAGGTCGCCATAGGCGTAGAACGGGTCGCGGGTGTTGTCGCTCGCCACCGCGACCGGGATCTCCCGCGCCGCGAGCTCGTGCAGCAGCGTCACGCCGCGGCGTCGCGGGGTGGCCGAGCCGCCGCGATCCTGCAGATAGAGATTGCACAGCGGCAGCGAGACGATGGCGAGGCCGGCGCGGGCGACCTTGTCCATGACGCGGCGGGCGTCGTCGTCCTCCATCACCGACAGCGAACAGCAGTGGCCGCAGACGACGGTGCCGGTGAAGCCGGTCTCCAGCACGGCCTCGGCCACCAGCGACAGGGTATCGACCGAGGCGTCCATCGTCTCGTCGACGTGCAGGTCTACTGCCGCGCCGTGGCGGCCGGCGGCCTCCAGCACCCGGCGGATGTGGTGGGCGGCATCGGGCACCGGAATGGTGACGCCGCCGACGGCGCCCTGGCACTTCGCCGCATAGCCGGCGAGCTCGTCGAGCAGGGCATCACTGGTGCGCTCGTCGAGCGGCATGATCGAGCACGCCTGCAACTCGATGCGGCCGGCCCAGCGCGCCCGCATGTCGAAGAACACCGGCCAGGAGATCTTTTGCTGCGGCGCGATCGAATCGATGTGCGTGCGCAGCAGCCGCGTGCCGTGGGCGTAGGCGCAGCGCAGCGAGAAATCCATGCGCCGGGCGACGTCCTCGGCCGTCCAGTATTCCTCGCGATCGTCGCGGGTGGCGTTCAGCGCACCGTTGAAGCTGCCATCGGGGTTCGGCCGGCGCGGCCAGATGTGGCCCTTGTCGAGGTGGGTGTGCATGTCGACGAAGCACGGCAGCACCAAGCCGTCGTCGAGCGCGATGCTCGCTTCCTCGGCGCCCGCCTCGCAGCCGGAGGCCTCGATGGCGACGATGCGGCCGTCGGCGATGACAATGTCGGCTGAGGCGAGGCCGTCGCCGTCCGGCACGAGGCCGGGCGCATCGGTGACGCAGGCGACGACGGTGGCGCAGCTCAGCCTCAGCCTCGGCGCGAACGGGACGACGGTGAAATCGGCGGACATGGGACCCGTTGGTCTGGTTTCAGATATCGCGGGATAGCGAGCTCTGTTTCAGCGGTCGCGCGGCAGCGCGCTTTCATGCCAGCGGCGGAGCAGCAGGTGGGAGACGAGGCTCGTCATCGCGAAGATGACGACGCCGGTGAGGGACAAAAGGATCAGTGCCGCGAACAGGCGGGGAATGTTGAGGCGATATTGCGACTCGAGCAGGCGAAAGGCGAGCCCCGAGCCGGCGCCGGCCGAGCCCGCCGCGAACTCGGCGACGACGGCGGCGATCAGCGCGAGGCCGCCGGCGATCTTCAGGCCGGCGAGGAAGAAGGGCAGGGCGGCGGGGATCTGCAGATGCCACAGCGTCCGCCAGCGCGAGGCGCCGTAGAGCTGGAACAGGTCGAGCAGGTTGTGGTCGACGCTCTTCAGGCCCGCCGTGGTGTTCGACAGCACCGGGAAGAAGGCGACGATCCACGCGCAGAGGAGCAGCGCGAACTCGGTCGAGGGCGCGTAGATCAG
>CAZDCR010000129.1:0-6599 GCA_964503995.1 uncultured Segnochrobactrum sp. | reverse complement strand
GGGTGCCGCGCGCGACCGGGCCGGCCGAGGTGCGGTTCGGGCCGTTCACCTTCCACCTGCAGAAGATGGAGCTGATGCGCGGCGACGTCGCCGTCCGCCTCACCGACCGCGAGAAGCGGCTGCTGAAGGCCTTCGCCGAGCGGCCCGGCGACACCATCGCCCGCCATCTGCTGGTCGAGGGCGAGGGCAGCCTCGGCGAGCGGACGGTGGACGTGCAGATCAACCGCCTGCGCCGCAAGCTCGAGGTCGACCCGGCCAATCCGGTGCATCTGCAGACGGTGCGCGGCATCGGCTACAAGCTGGCGACGAGCTGAGAAGCCGGAGAGGACGAGCTTGGCCGAGACCGGCACGGGAATGGACTGGGCCCGCGTCGGCGACCGCGCCAGGCGCTTCCTTTTGCTGCCGTCGCTCGGCCGCGCTCTCCACCGTACGCTGCCGAAGCGGCTGTTCCCGCGCTCGCTCCTGATCATCGTGCTGCCGATGATCCTGCTGCAGTCGGTCGCCGCCTACGTCTTCCTCGAAAGGCACTGGGAGCTGGTAACGCGACGGCTGTCGGAGGCGACCGTCCGCGACATCACGGCGGTCATCAGCGTGCTGCAGTCCTATCCGCAGGACCCCGACTACGCGACCCTGAAGCGCATCGCCCGCGACGACCTCAAGCTCACCATCGAGGTGCTGCCGAAGCAGCCACTGCCGCCGCCGGCCGAGAAGCCGTTCTTCTCACTCCTCGACCGCACGCTGTCGCGGCTGATCTCCGAATCGATCGGCAAGCCGTTCTGGATCGACACGGTCGGCCGCTCCGACTTCGTCGAGATCCGCATCGACCTCGGCGAACAGCAGCTCAAGGTCTACGCCCGCCGCAGCCAGACCTATGCGGCGAACGCCCACATCTTCCTCGTCTGGATGGTGGGGACGGCGCTGGTGCTGCTCGCCATCGCCATCCCCTTCCTGCGCAACCAGATCCGGCCGATCCAGACCCTCGCCGCCGCCGCCGAGGACTTCGGTCGCGGCCGCCCGGTGGAGGGCTTCCGGCCGCGCGGCGCGCTGGAGGTGCGGCAGGCCGCCTACGCCTTCCTCGAGATGCGCCGCCGCATCGAGCGCCAGATCGAGCAGCGCACGACGATGCTCGCCGGCGTCTCGCACGACCTCCGGACGATGCTGACGCGCTTCCGCCTCGAGCTCGCCTTCCTTGGCGACGGCGAGGAGGTGGCGGAGCTCAAGAAGGACGTCGACGAGATGCAGGCGATGCTCGAGGGCTATATCGCCTTCGTGCGCGGCGACGGCGACGAGCAGGCGGCACCGGTCGACCTTTCGGCGATGCTGTCCGAGATCGCCGCCAAGGAGGCGTCGGAGGGCTGCGCCGTGACCGCCCGCTACGAGGGCGAGCCGCAGGTGACCCTCAAGCCGAGCGCCTTCCGGCGGGTGATCGTCAACCTCGTCGGCAATGCCTGCCGCCATGCGGAGACCGTGGAGCTCTCCGGCCGCCACGCCGACGGATGGATCACCGTGATCGTCGACGACGACGGGCCGGGGGTGCCGCCGGACATGCGCGAAGAGGTGTTCAAGCCGTTCGTCCGCCTCGACGAGGCGCGCAACCAGGACCAGGCCGGCACCGGCCTCGGCCTCGCCATCGCCCGCGACATCGTGCGCGGCCACGGCGGCGACATCGGCCTCGAGGGCTCGCCGCTCGGGGGCCTGCGCGCCCGGGTGCGCATCCCCGGCTGAGTTCGTTGGAATTCCCGTGTGTCCTGGCCCCGCGGCCCTTGCGGGGGGCCGGCAGGCGCCATACCTGCGCTGCGACATGAGGGAAGGGTCCGCACGATGATCGACACGAAAAAGCTCCTCGACCAGTTTCTCGGCGCCGGTGCCGGTGGCCAGGGAGGGGGACTGGGCGGCGGATTGGGTGGCGCGCTGGGCGGCATGCTCGGCGGCGGACGCCCCGGCGCCCAGGGTGGCGGTCAGCCCGGTGGCGGTCAGCCCGGTGGCGGTCAGGCCGGTGGCCTCGGTGGGCTCGGCGACATGCTGGGCGGGGTGCTCGGTGGCGGCAAGAGCGGCGGTGGTGGCCTCGGGGGCGCCCTCGGGGGTCTCGGTGGCCTCGGCGGCGGCGCGCTCGCCGGTGGCCTCGTCTCGGTGCTGCTCGGCTCGAAGAGCGCCCGCAAGCTCGGCGGCAAGGCGCTGACCTATGGCGGCCTCGCCGTCGTCGGCGCGCTCGCCTATTCCGCCTATCGCAACTGGCAGGCCCAGCAGTCCGGCCAGCCGGCGCCGGCGCCCGTGCAGGCCGGCCAGCCGCTGGCGCTGCCGCCGCCGGAGACGCCGTTCCATCCCGCCCACGCCCCGGGCGGCGAGGGCACGCTGGCGCTGACGCTGCTGCACGCGATGATCGCAGCCGCGAAGGCCGACGGCCACGTCGACGCCGACGAGCGCGCCCGCATCGTCGGCCGCCTCGACGACATCGGCCTCTCGGCCGAGGACCGCGGCTTCCTGGAGGAGGAGCTCGCCGCGCCGATCGACATCGACCGGCTGGCGCGCGAGGCGACGACGCCGGCGGTGGCGGCCGAGATCTATGCCGCCTCGCTGCTCGTCATCACGCCGGACCACCCGGCCGAGCAGGCCTACCTGCAGCTGCTGGCCGCCCGCCTCGGGCTCGATCCCGGCCTGAAGCTCGAGCTCGAGAAGGCGGTCGCGGCGGCAACGGCGGGCTGAGGCCGGCCATGCGGCACCCGCCGTCCGGCCTCAGCCGGGCGGCGACGGCGCGAGCACGGCCGCCCGGTGGGCCGTCAGCGCCGGCCGCAGGATCGCGACGACGGCGAGCAGGATGACGACGCCGATCAGCATGCCGGCGACGCGCTCCACCACCGGCTCGATGGTGTCGGGGGGACCGAGCCCGGTCACCATCGCCAGGATGAAGGCGAAGCCGCCCTGCAGGCCGACATACGAATAGCCGCCGCGGCCGTGATAGAGGTGGGCGAGCGCCATCAGCCCGCCGACGAACAGGATCGACCAGACGAAGAACGACGATACGCCGTTCGCGGTAATGACGAGGCCGGCACTGCCGCCGACGAGGCAACCCATGATGCGCTGCAGGCTCTTCGCGCGCATCACGGCGATGTCGCGGTCGAGCACGGCGAGGATGCTGACGACGATCTGCAGGATGCTCGGCAGGTCGTACCAGGACCACAGCACCAGCGCCGTGAGGAGCGCCGCCCCGGCGATGATGGCCGCATGCAGCGCCTCGAGCCTCTCCTCGGCGGCACCCGGCTCGAAGCCCTTCGGCTTCTCCGGCAGGTTCTCGCCGAGGACGAGCGAGGCGACCATCGCCGCGAAGACGCCGATGCAGATTTCCAGGCCGCGGTATACGACGAACGCGTAGAGGGTGGCCGGGTCCGTCATCGAGCCGACAAGGGCCATCGCCACCGTGATCGCGCCGAGCAGCCACGCATAGTCGAAGCGACTGCGGTAGCGCATGATGATGCCCGCCATGCACACGGCGGCGAGTACCAGCGCCTGCGCCACCGGCTGGCCTTCCAGCACGAGGGCGAGGTTGTAGCCGACGATGCACGCGATGAACGTGCCGACGACGCGCATGCCCGACTTCAGCACCAGCGCGTCGCGGTTGGGGTTGGCGACGACCCAGGCGGAGATGCACGCCCACCACGGGTCCGACGTGCCGGTCCAGAACGCCAGCACCGCGGCGAGCCAGCAGCCGGTCGCCGCCACCAGCGCCTGGCGCTCGCCGCCGATCATCTGGTCGCCGGCTCCTGCGAGCCCGCCGGCGGCGCGGCGTCGGTGGCAAACGTGTTCGCCCACATCAGCACGCGGGCGTCGGCGCCGGAGAACAGCGGCACGCGGGCGGCGAAGCCCTCGATGTCCACCTCGATCGGGAAGCGCCGCGGCAGGCGGATCCACTCGGTCGTCGGCGACACGTAGGGCAGCACGCCGAGCGGGTCGGGCTGGCGCGAGATGCCGCGCGGGATCGAGCGGATGGTGGCGCGGTGCAGCCGCCACGGGTCCGACGAGACGTGCACCCACACCGGCTGGCCGACCGTCAGCGCGCCCAGATAATAATCCGGCAGGTTGGCGACGATCCGCCAGCCGCGGTCGGCGACGACGGCCATCACCGGCGTGCCGATGTTGACGAAGTCGCCCTCCTTGATCTCGTAGGGGGCGACCGAGCCGGCGACGGAGGAGACGACGCGGGTCTGGGCGAGATCGTAGTCTGCCTTCGCCAGCGACGCCTGCGCCGCGCCGATGGCGGCGAGCTGCACGGCGATGTCCTGCTGCGCCGTCTGCTCGAGGGCGGTGAGCTCGGCGACGCGGGCGGCGGCGGTGTCGAAGTCGCGCTTGGCGTCGTCGACAGCCTGCACGGTGACGGCACCGGAATTCTGGATGGCGGCGAGGCGCTGGAAGCGCGTCTGCGCGTCGTCGAGCGTCGCCTGCGCCGACTTGACGACGGAGGCGGCGGCCGACGCCTGGTCGACGGCCTTGGCGTGGTTCGCCTGCGCCAGCGCGAGTTCCGCCTTGAGCTCGTCGACGCGGAAGCGGAACGGCGTCGGGTCGATCGAGAACAACAGGTCGCCCGCGGCGATCGTCTGGTTGCGCGCCACCGCCACCGTGGCGATCGGCCCGGCCACCTGCGGGGCGACGACGACGACGTCGGTGACCACGAAGGCGTCGGTCGTGTAGGCGACGAAGGAGGAGACGATCTCGTAGACGAGCAGCAGGCCTGCGAGCAGGCCGAACACCGACGCGCCGGGATGCCTGGCGAAGAACCCGCGCACTCGTCTCTCCCTGTCGCTCCGACCCGACGCACCGGACGCCGAGGGAGCCCCGGCCGGCGGGCGCCGTCAAGCACCGCCGGACCGGAGAGCCCGAAAACGCGACGGCCCGGGAGGATGCCTCCCGGGCCGCGCCGTCGTCGAAGAAAAGTGCCGCCCGGCAGAGCCGGGCAGGCCCTCAGCCGTTGTGGTAGGCGGCTTCGCCGTGGGAGACGAGGTCGAGGCCCTCGCGCTCCTGCTCCGGCGTGACCCGCAGCCCGACGATCAGGTCGACGATCTTGAAGAGGATCGCCGAGATGATGCCGCACCACAGGATTGTGAACACCACCGCCTTGATCTGCGTCCAGACCTGCGCCGCCATCGTCACGCCGTCGGCATAGCCGATGCCGCCGAGCGAGTCGGAGGCGACGATGCCCGTGCCGATGGCGCCGATGATGCCGCCGATGCCGTGGATGCCGAAGACGTCGAGGCTGTCGTCATAGCCGAGCGCGTTCTTCACGACGGCCACGAAGAAGTAGCAGCCGATCGAGGCGACGGCGCCGAGGACGATCGCCGCCATCGGACCGGCGATGCCGGCCGCAGGCGTCACCGCCACGAGACCGGCGACCGCACCCGACACCGCGCCGAGCATGCTCGCCTTGCCGCGGGCGAAGGTCTCGACGATCGACCACGCCACGATGGCACCCGCCGTCGCGGTGAAGGTGTTGATCATCGCGAGCGTCGTGCCGCCATTGGCCTCGAGGTTGGAGCCGGCGTTGAAGCCGAACCAGCCGACCCACAGCAGGGCGGCGCCGACCATCGTCAGCGTCATCGAGTGCGGGGCCATCATGTCCTTGCCGAGGCCCGTGCGCTTGCCGAGCATGATGCAGCCGACGAGGGCGGCGATGCCCGCGTTGATGTGCACCACCGTGCCGCCGGCGAAGTCGAGCGCGCCCCAGTCGAAGATCAGGGCGCCTTCGCCGTACCAGACCATGTGGCAGATCGGGAAGTAGACGAACGTCACCCACAGGATCGAGAACAGCATCACCGCCGAGAACTTGATGCGCTCGGCGAAGGCGCCGACGATCAGGGCGGGCGTGATGCACGCGAACGTCATCTGGAAGCAGATGAACACGTACTCGGGGATGACGACGCCTTCGGAGAAGGTGGCCGACACCGAGTCCGGCGTGACGCCGGCGAGGAACAGCTTGGAGAAGCCGCCGATGTAGGTGTTGAGGCTGCCGCCGTCCGTCAGCGCCAGGCTGTAGCCGTAGGTCACCCAGATGATGATCACGACCGCGGTGATCATGAACACCTGCATCAGCACCGACAGCATGTTCTTGGCGCGCACCAGGCCGCCGTAGAACAGCGCCAGGCCCGGGATGGTCATCAAGAGCACGATGATGGTGGCGACCATCATCCAGGTGGTGTCGCCCTTGTCGGGCACCGGCGTGGCGGCGACGGCCTCGACGACGGCTTCCACCGCGGGCGCGGCCGTGTCCTGGGCGAAGGCGGCGCCGGCGGCGAGCAGCGAAAACGCCGCCGTCGACACCGCTCGGCGGAGGATCGAACTCGTTGTCATGGTGGCAATTCCCCTATTCGTGCCGGCGAGAGTGGAAGCGGCGGGATCAGAGCGCATCGACGTCGGTCTCGCCGGTACGGATGCGGACGGCCTGGTCGATCGAGTAGACGAAGATCTTGCCGTCGCCGATCTGGCCGGTCTTGGCCGCGCTGGCGATCGCCTCGACCGTCCTGTCGACGGCGTCGGAGGAGACGGCGATCTCGATCTTCAGCTTCGGCAGGAAGCTCACGGCGTATTCGGTGCCGCGGTAGATTTCGGTGTGC
>CAZDCR010000128.1:0-6709 GCA_964503995.1 uncultured Segnochrobactrum sp. | reverse complement strand
CGAGCGACAGCAGGTCCCGCTTCGGCAGGAACGTCATGTCCTCCGCCATGCAGTAGACGCAGCGGAAGTCGCAGCGGTCGGTAACCGAAACGCGGAGATAGGTGATCGAGCGGCCGAACGGATCGACCAGGCTCGGCACTGAGGCAGTCCCGTTCGGCACGGGGGCACGGCCGGGGCCGATGTCGGCGTCTCGCAGCATCCTGCTTCGCTCCCGTGGCTTCGGATCCGAGGGCCGGAGGATGTTCCGGCCGACATTCCGTCGCCCGCGGTGGTTGGCCCGCCGCGCTTGCGCTGATATTGCCATTCGACAGCGGCACGGCAAGGGGAAAGCCCGATGGCGGACGAGCAGAGCTGGCCGGTGGAGATCCGGTTGAAGACCGGCCACCGCACGCTGGCGGTGACCTACGACGACGGCGCCGCCTTCGAGATCGCCGCCGAAATGCTGCGCGTGATGTCGCCCTCGGCCGAGGTGCAGGGGCATTCCGCGGCGGAGCGCATCACCGTCGGCGGCAAGCGTGACGTGGAAATCAGGGCCGTCGAGCCGGTCGGCAACTACGCCGTGCGGCTGCAGTTCAGCGACGGCCACAGCACAGGCATCTTCACCTGGGGCTACCTGCGTCGCCTCGGCGCCGACCGCGAGGCGCTGTGGTCCGCCTATGTCGCGGAGCTCGCCGCGAAGGGACTCTCGCGCGACCGCTGAGCGTCAGTCCGCCCGAGCCGGCGGCTCCCGGCGCAGCGTCGCGACGGCGAGCAGCGCGAGCACGCCGATGACCCCGCCAAGGATGACGTTCTCGACGCGGCTCTCGGCGATGGCCGCCGAGCCACCCGCCGCCACGGCGGCGAGGCCGGTGAAGAAGCAGCGCAGCGTGAAGGCGAGCGGATAGCGCGGGACGGCGACGAGCGTCATCAACAGGGCGATGAGGGCGAGCGAGTAGACGACCTCCGTCTGCGGCAGCAGCCAGCCCGCGGCGAGCCCCAGCGGCGCGCCGACGACGACACCCATGGTCCGCACCCCGAGCTTGCCCACCGCCTCGCGGCGGTCGCCGGTGACGACACTGACGGACGACCAGATCACCCACTGCGGCTCGCGCATCTGGAAGACCTCGACCACCGCCGCCGCCGCCAGCACGGCGACGAACACGGCGATGGCGTGCGTCACCCACCGACCCTCGGCGTCGCCCCGCCGGACACCCCGCAGCAGCGACGTCTCCAGCGACCGCTCCGAGGGGCCATCGGGCCGCTCACCCAATAGCCAGCGCCGGGAGAGCCCGATGCCGATTACGGCGGCAACCGCGACCGGCGAGAGCAGCACGAGGCGGCCGAGCTCCTGCGCCCCGTCCGGCAGTTCGCGCAGCTCGCAGGCGAGATAGAGGGCGGGGATGAAGAAGAAGGAGCCGAGCGTGCGCAGCCGTGTGCCGTAGCGCGTCAGCCAGATCGTGCCGATCGCGGTGGCCGCGGTGACGACGACAAAGAGGACAGGCTGCGCGGCGGCGACAAACAGCAGTGTACAGGCGGCGACCGTGGCGAGCGCGTGCAGGAGCGTCGCGAGAGGCGGCAGGTCGAGCTTGTAGGCGGGAATCAGCAGGCAGACGGCGAGGAAGCCGAGCTTGAGCGCGAGGGGATCGCCGCCGATGGTGGCGACCAGCGTGAACGGCGCGACGAGCGCGACGCCCCACAGGAGCGCCGCGCCGTCGATCTCGCGCCCGAGCTTCGCCAGCGCCCCCATCGACCGCGCCTCCTGGCGACCGGCCCGCGCCGGGTCACTTCGTCAGCGCGGCCTTCACGAGGCCCGACACCTTGCCGAAGTCCATGCGGCCGGCATAGGCGGCGCGCAGCGACGCGATCACCTTGCCCATGTCCTGGGGCCCGCTGGCGCCCGTCTCGGCGACCGCGGCGGCCACGGCGGCGGCGCTCTCGGCCTCGTCCAACTGCTGCGGCTGGAACTCGGCGATGATCGCCACCTCCTCGCGCTCCTGGGCGGCGAGCTCTGGCCGGCCGGCACCTTCGTAGACGGTGGCCGATTCCTGGCGCTGCTTGATCATCTTCTGCAGGAGCGACAGGATCTCGGCCTCGCTGGCGGTCTCGCGACCGGCGCCGCGTGCCTCGATGTCCTTGTCCTTGATGGCGGCCTGGACCATGCGGATGGTCGAGACGCGGCGCTTCTCGCCGGCCTTCATCGCCGTCTTCAGCGCCTCGCTGAGGGCTGTGCGCATGATGATGTCCTCGTCGTTTCGTGATGACGCAGCGCCCAAGGGCGTGCGGGGGCTGGCCCGCTTCTAGCCTATCCGGCTGTCGGGCGGGAAGTTGCCCCGCAGATCGCGCGCAAACGCAAACGGGCCGGCCTCGCGGCCGGCCCGTCAGCATCGGTTCCGTCTCGGATCAGCGGACGACGACGACCTGGGCGCCGACCTTGACGCGCTCGTAGAGGTCGATGACGTCCTCGTTGGTCATGCGGAAGCAGCCGGAGGACACCGCCTGGCCGATCGTCCAGGGCTCGTTCGAGCCGTGGATGCGGTACCAGGAGGAGCCGAGATACATGGCGCGGGCGCCGAGCGGGTTGTTCGGGCCGCCCGGAACGTGCTGCGGCAGGTCCGGCTGGCGCTTGCGCATGGGGGGCGGCGGCGTCCAGCCCGGCCATTCGGCCTTGCGGGTGACGCGGTGCGTGCCGGCCCACTCGAAGCCCGGCCGGCCGACGCCGATGCCGTACTTCAGCGCCTTGCCGTCGCCGAGGACCAGATAAAGGCGCCGCTCGGTGGTGTTCACGACGACCGTGCCGGCCTTGTAGTTGCCCGGGAAGTCGACTTCCTCGCGCGGGATGCGGGCCCACGACTTGCCGCCGGTGCCGGCCTTGTGGCCCTCGTAGCCGCCGTTCTGTTCATAGGCCCGCAGCGCTGCCAGGGGACCCTGGGCGTAGGCGGACCCGCTCGTCATGGCCGCGGCGATCGCCGCAACCGCCAAAATCATCTTGCGCATCGTGCGCCCTTCATCCGCTGGAACCGAACGCGATCGAAACCGTGAGCAGCCGAGAAAACGACACATCGTCGCCGTAGGCCAGCCAACTTCTCGTCAACTCGAAGCAATGAAGGGGCGTTCCCGCACCCGCAAGCGGTTCGAGCCGCCTGGATGGCCCAGGCGACGGGAAAGTCCCCCACTGTGCCTCGTCTGCAACGTTTTCCCGCTCGCGGGGTCAGCAGCCGTGAAGCGAATCGTCAGCCGAGATTCAATTCCTTGAAGAAATCGTTACCCTTGTCGTCGACGACGACGAAGGCGGGGAAGTCGACGACGTCGATCCGCCAGATGGCCTCCATGCCCAATTCGGCATATTCCACCACCTCGACGTGCTTGATGCAGTCCTGCGCGAGGCGTGCGGCCGGGCCACCGATCGAGCCGAGGTAGAAGCCGCCGTGCTTGTGGCAGGCCTCGCGCACCGCCGACGAGCGGTTGCCCTTGGCGAGCATCACCATCGAGCCGCCGGCCGCCTGGAACTGGTCGACGAAGGCATCCATGCGGCCGGCCGTCGTCGGGCCGAACGAGCCGGAGGCGTATCCCTCCGGCGTCTTCGCCGGGCCGGCATAGTAGATCGGGTGATTCTTGAAGTAGTCCGGCAGCGGCTCGCCGCGCTCCAGCCGCTCGCGCAGCTTGCCGTGGGCGAGGTCGCGCGCGACGATCAGCGGGCCGGTGAGCGACAGCCGCGTGCGGATCGGGTGCTTGGTTAGCTCCGCGAGTATCTCCGGCATCGGCCGCGTCAGGTCGATGTGGACGACGCCTTCGCCGAGGTGGCTGTCGTCGATCTCCGGCAGGAAGCGGGCGGGGTTCGCCTCGAGCTGCTCGAGGTAGATGCCGTCGCGGGTGATCTTGGCGGTCGCCTGGCGGTCGGCGGAGCACGACACGCCGAGGCCGATCGGCAGGCTGGCGCCGTGGCGGGGCAGGCGGATGACGCGCACGTCGTGGCAGAAATACTTGCCGCCGAACTGCGCGCCGACGCCGAGGGCCTGCGTCATCGCGTGGATCTCGGCCTCCATCTCGAGGTCGCGGAAGGCGTGGCCGTCCTCGGAGCCCGCGGTCGGCAGGCCGTCGAGATAGCGGGCGGAGGCGAGCTTGACGGTCTTCAGCGTTTGCTCTGCCGACAGGCCGCCAATGACGATGGCGAGGTGGTAGGGCGGGCAGGCGGCAGTGCCGAGGGTGAGGATCTTCTCCTTCAGGAAGGCCGCGAGCCTGTCCTTCGTCAGCAGCGACGGCACGCCCTGGAACAGGAAGGTCTTGTTCGCCGAGCCGCCGCCCTTCGCCATGAACAGGAACTTGTAGGCGTCGTCGCCCTCGGCGAAGATATCGATCTGCGCCGGCAGGTTGGTGCGGGTGTTCTTTTCCTCGAACATCGACAGCGGCGCGAGCTGGCTGTAGCGCAGGTTGCGCTTGAAGTAGGCGTCGCGGATGCCGGCGGCGAGCATCGCCTCGTCGCTGCCGTCGGTCCAGATGCGACGACCCTTCTTGGCGAGCACGATCGCCGTGCCGGTATCCTGGCACATCGGCAGCACGCCGCCGGCGGCGATGTTGGCGTTCTTCAGGAGGTCGAAGGCGACGAACCTGTCGTTGTCGGTCGCCTGCGGGTCGTCGAGGATCTTGGCGAGTTGGGCGAGATGCGACGGCCGCAGCAGGTGGTTGATGTCGACCAGTGCCTGCTCGGCGAGGAGCCGCAGGCCCTCGGGCTCGACGACGACGACCTCTTCCCCGAGCGCCGTCTCGACGCGCACATGCTCGCTGGTGAGCTTGCGGTAGACGGTCTCGTCCTTCCCGAGCGGCAGCAGCGAGACGTGGCGGGGCACCGCGGTCGGCAGGTCGTGAACGGTCATGGCGGGTCTCCGCGCGCGGTCGGTTTCGGTTTGGGGGCGTTCTAACCGAGGTCGCGCGCCGATGCACGCCGCACCGCTGCGACGCACACGCTCAGAAGCGGATGATGCGGCAGGGCTCGCCCGCTGCTGCGGCGGGTTCGCCGGGCTCGCGGATGATCAGGCAGCCGGCGGCGGACAGCACCGAGATCATCGAGGAATCCTGCACCCGCGCCGGCGTCGCGACGAGGCGGCCGCCGTCGTGGGCAAGGCTTGCCCGGACATAATCGCGGCGGACGTCGTTCTTCGCCATCGAGGCGCCGAGGACGGCCAACTCCGGCTTTACCGGCGCAGCACCGAGGCCGGCGAGAGCGCGCACCAGTGGCTCCAGGAAGATGAGGCCGCAGACGAGGCTCGACACCGGATTGCCGGGCAGGCCGAGCACGTGCATCGGGCCAAGGCGGCCGAACATCAGCGGCTTGCCCGGCCGCATGGCGATCTTCCAGAAGTCGAGGGACAGGCCCTCCAGCCCGAAGGCGTCGCGGACGAGGTCGTGCTCGCCGACGGAGGCGCCGCCGAGGGTGATCAGCACGTCGGCGCCGGCGTCGGCGGCGCGCCGGACGGCCGCCGCGATCGCTTCGGTGCGGTCCGGCGCGATGCCGAGGAAGACAGCCTCGCCGCCGGCCCGCTCGACGAGAGCGGCGACGCCGATGTGGTTGGAGGCGATGATCTGGTCCGGCCCGGGCGTCTCGCCGGGCAGGACCAGTTCGTCGCCGGTCGCGAGGATCGCCACGCGCGGCCGGCGGACGACCGCGACGGTGGCGTGGTTCATCGCCGCCGCCAGCGAGGCGTGGCGGAAGTCGAGCACCGTGCCGGCGCGCACCAGCACGTCGCCGGCGCGGAAGTCGAGGCCGGCGGCGCGGACGTGGCGGCCCGGCGTGCCGGCCTCGGTCACCTCGATGACGCCGTCTTCGACGACCCGGGCGTCCTCCTGGATGAGGACGGTGTCGGCGCCCGCCGGCACCGGGGCGCCGGTGAAGATGCGCACGGCCTCGCCGGCGCCGATCGCGCCGTCGAAGGCGCGGCCGGCGACGGAGGCGCCGATGACCGTGAGGCGGCGGCCGACCTCAAGGACATCCGCGCCGCGCACGGCGTAGCCGTCCATCGCCGAGGACGGGAAGGGCGGCTGCGTGCGGGCGGCCGCGAGATCGGCGGCGAGGACACGGCCGGCGGCGCGCTCGACCGGCACCGTCTCGGCGCCGACCGGATTGGCGTGGGCGAGGATGCGGGCGAGCGCCTCGTCGACGGGCAGCAGCGGGGACGCGCTCATGGCTCGCCGGCCTCGTCGGCCCGCCAGTCGCCGGAACGGCCGCCGCTCTTGGCGGCGAGACGGATGCCTTCGATGACCATGCCGCGGTCGACGGCCTTGGCCATGTCGTAGATCGTCAGGCAGGCGACGGAGGCGGCCGTCAGCGCCTCCATCTCGACGCCGGTGCGGCCGGTGACCTTGGCGGTGGCGGTGACGCGCAGGCCCGGCAGGGCCTCGTCGGCGGCGATCTCGACCTTGACCGACTGCAGCGCCAGCGGGTGGCAGAGCGGGATGAGATCGTGGGTGCGCTTCGCCGCCATGATGCCGGCGATGCGGGCGGTGGCGATCACGTCGCCCTTGGCGGCGGACCCCGACGTGATGAGGGCGAGCGTCTCCGGCAGCATCCGCACGGCGCCCAGCGCCACGGCGACCCGGCTCGTGACGTCCTTGTCGGAGACGTCGACCATGCGCGCGGCGCCGGTCTCGTCGAGGTGGGTGAGCGTGGGCTCGGTGGACATGGCACTCAGGCCGGGGCGAGCAAAGTGCGGGTCGCAGCCGTGACGTCCGCCTGCCG
>CAZDCR010000127.1:0-6852 GCA_964503995.1 uncultured Segnochrobactrum sp. | reverse complement strand
ATGTCGGTGGTGATCGCGGTCGTCGCGGAGGCCGAGGCTGCCGCCCTCGACGACATCGGCGGGGCGAGCCTGCGCGCCGACATCGCCTCCGCCCGCCACGAGACCCAGTACACGAGGCTGTTCCGCACATGACTGCGACGCTCGCGCCGACCGCCACCGCTTCCGCCGCCACCGCGCCGGTCCGCCGCGCCCGCTCCCCGCACGGGCCGCTCCGCGTCGGCGTCGGCGGGCCTGTCGGCTCCGGCAAGACGGCGCTGATGGACGCGCTGTGCAAGCGCCTGCGCGACCGCTTCGAGCTCGCCGCCATCACCAACGACATCTACACCAAGGAGGACGCCGAGTTCCTCACCCGCTCCGGGGCGCTGGCGCCGGAGCGCATCCTGGGCGTCGAGACCGGCGGCTGCCCGCACACGGCGATCCGCGAAGACGCCTCGATCAACCTCGCCGCCGTCGCGGACCTCAACGCCCGCTTTCCCGACCTCGACCTGATCCTGATCGAATCCGGCGGCGACAATCTCGCGGCGACCTTCTCGCCGGAGCTCGCCGACATCACGATCTACGTCATCGACGTCTCGGCCGGCGACAAGATCCCCCGCAAGGGCGGGCCGGGCATCACGCGCTCGGACCTCCTCGTCATCAACAAGATCGACCTCGCGCCGCTGGTCGGCGCCTCCCTCGAGGTGATGGACCGCGATGCGCGAAAAATGCGCGGGGCGCGGCCGTTCGTCTTCACCAACGTCAAGTCCGGCGAGGGTGTCGACGACGTCGTCCGCTTCGTGGAGACTGCGGGCGGGCTCGGCTGACGGCGGTCGGGGGACGGCCGGTCGCGCCCGGGAGAGGCCAGCAGATGCACAGTCCTGCCGCAGACACGGCGCCGCGCAGCTTCGGTGCGCGCGCGCTCGCCTTCTTCCTGCACGAGTTCCGGCAGGTGCTGCCGCCGACGATCTTCTTCGCCGTCGGCTTCATCATCATCGTCTTCACCCAGCACCTGATCCTCGCCGAGTACGAGATCGTCTTCGCCGGCTATCTCGTCGCCGTGGTGATGGCGCTGGTGGTCGGCAAGGCGGTGCTCGTCGCCGACAAGATGCCGTTCCTGCGCGTCTTCGACCACGCGCCGCTGATCGCGCCAATCCTGTTCAAGACGGTGGTCTACTGGCTCTTCGTTTTCATCGCCCGGCTGCTCGAGGCGCTCATCCACTACGTCTTCGAGACGGGCGGGGTGGGCGGCTTCGGCACCCACCTGGCCGAGCATTTCTCGTGGAACCGGTTCCTGTTCATCCAGACCTGGATCCTCGTGCTGTTCCTGCTCTACTGCACGGCGGCCGAGGTGGCGGGGCTGCTGGGTGACGGCGAGCTTTTCCGCGTCTTCTTCCGCTACCAGCCGAGCGAGTTGAAGCGGACGCGGCGCCAGCGGGCCCGCGCCCTCGTCCGCCTCTCCGCCCTCGGCCGCCGGTACACGGCAGCGGATTTCCGCGATCCGGCGAGCCCCGTGCACCAGGAGACGGTGGCGCTGATCGAGGCGCTGGCGTCGGATGCCGCGCGGCAGGAGCCTGCGCCGCGCCGGACCCCGGGAGCCCGGGCGCCCGGCGGCTGACAACGCAACGTCACGCTCAGCCCGGCGTGCCGGGCGCCGACCGGGGGCGAGGCGCGCCGGCGGAGACGGCGCCGGCCTCTGCCCCCTCGATTGCCGCGTCGAGGGCGTGCCGCAGCCCGTCGATCTCGCGGCGCAGGCGCTTCAGTTCATCGACATCGAGGCCGAGCCGGCCGGCGATCACCGTCGGCAGTCCCGCCGCCTCGGTGCGCAGCGTCCGGCCGGTGTCGCTGAGGGCGATGCGGACCTGCCGCTCGTCCTCGGCGTCGCGGCTGCGTGTCACCAGGCCGGCGCTGGCGAGGCGCTTCAGGAGTGGCGTCAGCGTGCCGGAATCGAGACCGAGGCGCTCGCCGATCGCCTTCACCGTCAGCCCGTCGCCCTCCCATAGCACCAGCATGACGAGGTACTGCGGATAGGTGAGGCCGAGCCGCTCGAGCAGCGGCCGGTAGGTGCGCGAGAAGGCGTGCGAGGCGGCGTAGACGGCGAAGCAGAGCTGGTTGTCGAGCGCCAGCGCGCCCGCCTCGGACACGGTTGCGGGGGAGACGTTCTCGTCGGCGTGCGGCATCGGCTGGGACCCTTCTCCCCGCCGTCATAGCGCGGCCATTTCGATTGCGCAAAATCCCATCGCGAACTGCTCGGCTGCAGGCTTGACAGCATCCAATTAAATTGTGCACAATGCAAATGCCTGGCCGGAAGCGCCCTTCGCCCCAGAGCGTCGGGTGCCCGGCCGAAACGAAAAGGGAGATGTCAGATGGCCAGCGTCTATACGGCGGAAGCCTCAGCCACCGGCGGCCGCGACGGCCGCGCCGTGTCGAACGACGGCGTCGTCGACGTGAAGCTCGCCGTGCCGAAGGAAATGGGCGGCGGCGGCGGCGGGGCGAACCCCGAGCAGCTGTTCGCGGCCGGCTTCTCGGCCTGCTTCCTCGGCGCCGTGAAGTATGTCGCCGGCAAGGACAAGATCAGCGTGCCGGCGGACGCCAAGGTGACCGGCCGCGTCGGCATCGGCCCGCGCGACGACGGCACCGGCTTCGGCCTCGAGGTCGACCTCAAGGTATCGCTGCCGGGCCTCGACAAGGCGACGGCGGAGAAGCTCCTGCACGACGCCGAGATCGTCTGCCCCTACGCCCACGCGACGAAGGGCAACATCCCGGTCCGCATCAGCCTCGCCTGATCGGCCGCGCCGGCTCCTGTCCGTCGCAGCCCAGAAATGCAGAACGCCGGCCGGATCGCTCCGGCCGGCGTTCGCTTGTCCGGATGGATCAGCCGCGCCTCAGCGCGCCGCCGTCCAGCCCTGGTACTCGCCGAGGTTCTCCGAGGTGATCAGCTTCGGCTCGAGCAGCACGACGGCCTCGGCCGGCTTGTTGCCCTTCAGCACCTCGGCCGCCATGTCGAGCGCCTGGCCGGCCATCGTGTAGGGGTCCTGCGAGGCCGACGCCTTGATCAGCGAGGTGCCCGACTTCAGCTCCGCCTCGATGTCGGGCGCGCCGTCCACCGCGGTGATGATGAACTCGCTGCGCCCGAGCTGCTTGGCCGCAAGGTTCACGCCGATCGCCGTCGGGTCGTTGATCGCGAAGATCGCGTCGACCTTCGGGAAGCGGGTGAGCAGCGACTGGCCGACGGCGAAGCCGCCGTCGCGCGAGCCCTTGGCGTCCTGGTTGTCCGACAGGATCTTGATGTCGGGATACTTGGCGAAGGTCTCCTTGCAGCCGTTGACGCGGTCGACGATCGAGGAGACCTGCGGCCCGTTGACGATGATGACCTCGCCCTTCCCCTTCAGGTGGTCGGCGAGATACTGGCAGGCGATGGCGCCGGCCTTGACGTTGTCGGTCATCACCGTGACGTCGGCGCCCTTCGCCGACACGTCGAAGGCGCCGACGACGATGCCGGCCGCCTGCGCCTTCTTGATCGCCGGCTCGATCGCCACCGGATCGACGGCGTTGATCATGATCACGTCGACGCCGGCGGCGATGAAGTTGTCGATCTGGGTGAACTGCTTGTTGAGGTCGTAGTCCGACGAGGTGTTGGTGAAGCTCGTGTCGGGATTGATCTTCTTGGCCGAGGCCTCGATGCCCTTGATGGTGGCGACGAAGAACGGGTTGCCGAGCGAGCCGACCGAGATGCCGACGGTGTTGAGGTCCTTGGCGGCGGCCGGGGCCGCCACGGCGGCGGCGACGGCGAGGCCGATCGCGATGCGGGAAAGCGTCATTGTTGTCTCCTCCGGTAATGGTCTGCGGCGGCCCGCCTTGGCGCGGGGTTCGCCTCGCTGCGTGGTCCTTGCGACGGCCGCCTGGCGGCCGCCGTCCGTCCGGGTGACGATCAGGTCCGCCCGCCGTGGCTGAGGCGGTAGCGGTCGAGCGCGACCGCCCCGATGATCACCAAGCCCTTGATGATGTACTGCCAGATGTCCGAGACCCCGACGAGGATGAGCCCGTTGGTCAGGATGGCGATGATCAGCGCGCCGATCAGCGTCCCCCAAATCGAGCCGATGCCGCCGGTGAACGAGGTGCCGCCGAGGATGACGGCGGCGATCGCATCGAGTTCGTAGCTCATGCCGAGCTGCAGGCCGTTGGCCGCATAGAGGCGCGCCGCCGCCATGACGCCGCCGAGGCCGGCGAGCAGCCCGGCGGCGCCATAGACGAACAGCAGGATCTGCCAGACCTTGATGCCGGCGAGCCGCGCCGCATCGGGATTGCCGCCGACGGCGTAGATGCGCGTGCCGAGCACGGTGCGCCGGAGGATGATCCACGAGATCACCACCACGGCGAGCGCGATGATGACGAGCCAGGGCACGCCGAACAGCGTGCCGTTGCCGATGAAGGCGAACGGCAGCTCGGGGTTGAACACCGTGGTGTCCTCGCCGAGCAGGCGCGCGACGCCGCGCACCGCCGTCAGCGATCCCAGTGTGACGATGAACGGTGGAAGGTTTGCGAGCGCGATCAGGGCGCCGTTGATCAGCCCGAAGGCGAGGCCGACGGCGAGCGCCGCGGGCACGCCGAGCATCCCCCAGTCGGGGATCAGCGATCCCATGATCGCCACCATCGCCGAGGCGGCGAGGATCGAGCCGACCGACAGGTCGATGCCGCCCGTCAGGATGACGAAGGTCATGCCGGCGGCGAGCACGACGTTGATCGAGGCCTGCTGCGCGACGATCGAGATGTTCTGCCAGCTCATGAAGCGGCCGCTCATCAGCTCGAAGGCGATGCAGATGATGATCAGCACCGGCAGCATGCCGAGCACCTGGATCATCTGGCGCATCGAGCCGCGCCGCGATTCCTGCAGCGCCGTCGCCTTCGCAGTGTCGCCCGCGCCTCCGCTGCGCATCTCCGCCATCCTCGTCCCCTCCTCCGTCCGTCGCCCTTTTCGGGCGTTCTTTCGATCTGGTGGCGTGCCTCGCCCTCGCCTCAGGCCGCCCGCTGCACGTCCGCCCCCGTCGCCACCGCCATGATCGCCTCCTGGGTGATCGGCGCCTCCGGCGTGCCCGTCACCTCGCCGGCGATGGTGCCATCGCGCATGACGAGCACGCGATCGCAGGTGCCGAGGATCTCCGGCAGCTCGCTGGAGATCACCACGATGGCGTTGCCGGCGCGGGCGAGGGCGTCGATCAGCCGGTAGATCTCCGACTTGGCGCCGACGTCGATGCCGCGCGTCGGCTCGTCGAGGATGAGCACCTTCGGCTTCGTCTCGAGCAGCCGCGACAGCAGCACCTTCTGCTGGTTGCCACCCGAGAGAGCGCCGACGTTGAGGTTGGTGTGCGGCGCGCGGATCGACAGCGCCTTCATGGCGGCGTCGGCCCGGTCGCGGGCGCTTTTGCCGTTGAGGAAGCCGCCGGGCCGGGCGTCGCGGGCGATCACCTCGAGATTGATGTTCTCGCGGATCGTCATGTCGAGGAAGACGCCGAGCGCCTTGCGGTCCTCGGTCAGGTAGACGAGGCCGGCGTCGACCGCGTCGAGCGGCCCGTCGATCCGGCACTCCCGGCCGTCGATGAAGACGCGGCCCGTGGTCTTGCGGTCGGCGCCGGAGATCAGGCGGGCGAGTTCCGTCCGCCCGGAGCCGACGAGACCGGAAAGCCCGACTACCTCGCCCGCCCACACCTCGAACGAACAGTCGCGGATGCGCCGGCCGTCGCCGACCCCCTCGACCTTCAGCAGGACCTGGCGGTCGTGCGGCGGGGCGCGGTGTTCCTTGGCGAAGAAGGAGGAGAGCTCGCGGCCGACCATCATGCGGACGAGCTTGTCGGCGCTGATCTCGGAGCGCCCGAGGGTGCCGATATAGGCGCCGTCGCGCAGGACGCTGACGCGGTCGGAGAGCTCGTAGACCTCGCCCATCCGGTGGCTGATGTAGATGATGGCGATGCCTTCCGACTTCAGCTGCCGGATCACCGCGAACAGCCGCTCGGTCTCGTGGGTCGAGAGCGAGGTGGTCGGCTCGTCCATGACGAGGATGCGCGAGCGCGCCGCGACGGCGCGGGCGATCTCGACGAGCTGGCGCTCGGCGATCGACAGGTCGCCCACCTTGGTGGTCGGCAGGAAGGGCGCGTCGAGGCGGGCGAGCACCGGCGCGGCCGCCGCCGCCATCGCCTTGCGGTCGATCAGGCCGTTCTTCGACGGCTCCTCGCCGAGGAACATGTTCTCGGCGACCGTCAGGTTCGCGGCGAGCGCCAGCTCCTGGTAGATGATGGCGATGCCGTTGCGGCGGCCGGCGAGGGGGCCGTCGATCACCGCCTTCTGGCCGCCGATCCAGATCTCGCCGCCGGGATCGGCCTGGTAGGCGCCCGACAGGATCTTCATCAGGGTCGACTTGCCGGCGCCGTTCTCGCCCATCAGCGCGTGGATCTCGCCGCCATAGGCCGCAAACGAGACGCCCGACAGCGCCTTGACGCCCGGGAAGGTCTTGGAGATGTCGCGCATTTCGAGCACCGGCACGCCGGCGGAGGCGGACGCGGGGCGCGGATCGTCGGTGGCCGTCATGGTGCGACCTCCTTCCAGGCGGGGGCGAGGGTGTCGATCAGGGTGCGGTAGGCGGCGTAGCGGCGGTCGAGTTTTGCCCGCAGCACCGGGTCGGGGGCGATCAGGCGGTCGATGCGGGTGTCGGCGGCGGCCGCGGCGGGCGAGGCGAAGCGGCCGATGACGGCGCCGGCGACCAGCGCCGCGCCGCGGGCGCCGAACTCGCTGCCGGCCGGCACCTCGAGCGTCAGCCCGAGCGAGGCCGCGAAGATCTCCGACCACGCCTTGCTCTTCGCGGCGCCGCCGGCGAAGCGCACC
>CAZDCR010000126.1:0-6929 GCA_964503995.1 uncultured Segnochrobactrum sp. | reverse complement strand
GACGGACGATGTTTGCAGTGATCAAGACCGGCGGCAAGCAATACCGCGTCGCCGAAGGCGACCAGCTGAAGATCGAGAAGCTCGTCGCCGAGGCGGGTGAGATCGTGACCTTCGGCGAGGTCCTCATGGTCGGCGGCGAGGCCGGCACCGTCGTCGGCGCGCCGATGATCGAAGGTGCCTCCGTTGCCGGCGAAGTGGTGGAGCAGACCCGCGGCGACAAGGTGATCGTGTTCAAGAA
This sequence comes from uncultured Segnochrobactrum sp., assembly GCA_964503995.1. Taxonomy (GTDB): domain Bacteria; phylum Pseudomonadota; class Alphaproteobacteria; order Rhizobiales; family Segnochrobactraceae; genus CAMDHY01. Next base: position 6,691 of record CAZDCR010000126.1, on the reverse strand, counting down.
GCGGCGCCGCAAGAACTCGCGCCGCCGCAACGGTCATCGCCAGCGGCTCACCGTCGTGCGCATCACCGGCATCGTGCCGGGCGCCGCGGCGAACGCCTGAAGTCGGAAAACGGGTCGGAATAGGAGAGCTCCATGGCTCACAAGAAAGCAGGCGGTTCGTCGCGTAACGGTCGTGATACGGCCGGCCGACGTCTCGGCGTCAAGAAGTTCGGCGGCGAGGCCGTCATCTCCGGCAACATCATCGTCCGCCAGCGCGGCACGAAGTGGCACCCGGGCACCGGCGTCGGCATGGGTGTGGATCACACCATCTTCGCCGTCGTCGAAGGCAACGTGAAGTTCCAGGCCAAAGCCAACGGCCGCACGTACATTTCTGTACTTCCGACGGCGGAAGCCGCCGAGTAGAAGCCGGCCTTGGGAAGTTCCCGCGCCGGTGTCTCTTCAGACCCCGGTGCGAGGACGGTCCACAAAGACCGCGGGGGCTGACGGGACGACCGTCACTCTCCGGCGAGCGCGGAGGGGAGGCGGTCGAACGCCTCCCCTCGTGCGTTTCGGACCGGAGAGTTCCCATGTTCGCGGAAGACGAGAGTCTCGAAGACGACGACGACTGTCTGACCACCCGGCGCCTCGTGCTGGTCGCGCCACGCCGGGAGGATGCGGCTGCGCTGGCGGCGCTCGCCGACAATCCGAAGATCGCGACCAATCTCGCCACCATGCCGCACCCTTACGAGCGCGCCGACGCGGAAGCGTGGATCGCGCGCGTGACGACGCCGTCGCCGGGCAGAGGTCTGCTGGTGCGGCTGCGGCGGCCCGGCATGCCGGTGATCGGCGCCGTCGGCTTCGGCCCGCAGCCCGCGACCGGCGACACCGAGGTCGGCTACTGGATCGGCGAGCCGTTCTGGAACCAGGGCTACGCCACCGAGGCGGCGCAGGCGGTGATCGACCACGCCTTCCGATCGAGCCCGCTCGACGAGGTGTGGGCGTCCTGCCGGATGACCAACGAGGCGTCGCGGCGGGTCATCGTCAAATGCGGCTTCCAGTGGGTCGGCACGGGGCTGCGCCATTCGAAGGCGCTGCGCGGCATGATGTCGGTCGAGCGCTACCGTCTCGACCGCAAGTGCTGGAAGGCGCTGCGCGCCTGGGGCGACCACCGGGCCGCGACGGGCGAGAAGCAGGCGGCGCCGGGGCCGGGGCCCCGCGACGACGGGGTGTGGCGATGAACGCTGCCACGGGGCTTTCCGCCGTCCGCCTCGAGACCGAGCGCCTGCTGGTGCGGCCGCCGACGGCGGCCGATCGCGACGCCATCGTCACGGCCATCGGCCACTGGGCGGTGGTGCGCTGGCTGGCGCGCGTGCCGTTTCCCTACCGCCGCGAGGATGCCGACGCCTTCCTCGGGCTCGCCGGCGGCGAGCTCGCGCGCGGCGCCGGCCTGCCATTGATGATCTTTGATCACGATGGCCTCGCCGGTGGCATCGGTCTCCACGAGCTCGGCGCGGCACCGGAGTTCGGCTACTGGCTGACGCCGTCGCGCTGGGGCCGCGGCTATGCCACCGAGGCCGGCCGCGCGGTGCTCACGCATGCCTTCACCACGCTCGGTGCCGAGCGGGTGCGCTCCGGTGTCTTCGTCGGCAACGCCCCCTCGCTCGCCGTGCAAAGCCGGCTCGGCTTCGCAGTGACGGGCGAGAGCCGCGTGTTCTGCCTTGCGCAGGGCGCCGACCTCCCCCATACGGACACCCTGTTGACGCGTGAGCGCTTTTCCGCGCTCGCTATGGCGTCGCGCGAGACCATCCAGTCATGAAGTTCCTCGACCAGGCGAAAGTATGCGTGCGCTCCGGTGCCGGCGGCGCGGGAGCGGTGTCGTTTCGCCGTGAGAAGTTCATCGAGTTCGGCGGCCCGGATGGCGGCGACGGCGGCCGCGGCGGCGACGTCTGGATCGAGTGCGTCGACGGCCTCAACACGCTGATCGACTACCGCTACCAGCAGCACTTCAAGGCCGGCACCGGCGGCCACGGCATGGGCCGCAACCGCTCCGGCGCCAAGGGCGCCGACGTCGTCCTGAAGGTGCCCGCCGGCACCGAGATCCTCGAGGAGGACGGCGAGACGCTGATCGCCGACATGACGCGCGTCGGCGAGCGCTTCCGCCTGATGAAGGGCGGCAACGGCGGCTTCGGCAACACCCACTTCAAGTCCTCCACCAACCAGGCGCCGCGCCGGGCCAACCCCGGCCAGGAGGCCGAGGAGAAGTGGCTCTGGCTCCGGCTGAAGCTGATCGCCGACGCCGGCCTCGTCGGGCTGCCGAACGCCGGCAAGTCGACCTTCCTCGCTACCGTCACGGCGGCGAAGCCGAAGATCGCCGACTATCCCTTCACCACGCTCCATCCCGGCCTCGGCGTCGTCCGCGTCGACGCGCGCGAGTTCGTGCTCGCCGACATCCCGGGCCTCATCGAGGGCGCCCACGAGGGCGTCGGCCTCGGCGACCGCTTCCTCGGCCACGTCGAGCGCTGCCGGGTGCTGCTGCACCTCGTCGACGGCACCGACGAGAACCCCGCCGCCGCCTACAAGGTCGTGCGCCGCGAACTCGCCGCCTATGGTGACGAACTCGCCGACAAGCCGGAGATCGTCGCGCTGTCGAAGGTGGACGCCCTCGACGACGCGACGCGTGACAAGCGTCTGAAGGCGCTCGGGCGGGCGGCGAAGAAGACGCCGCTGGCGCTGTCGTCTGCCTCCGGCGAGGGCGTCGAGCGCGCGCTCCGGGCGCTGCTGCGAACCATCGACGGCGCCAACGAGCCCGACCCGAGCGACCTGCCGGCGGAGCCCGCCGAGCGGTGGCGGCCGTGAGCGCGGTCGCCGCGAGCGCCGTTCCGACGGCGCAGCCCGCCGCGGCGGCGGTCGCGGACGGCCGCCGTCTCGCTGCCTCGCGCCGCCTCGTCGTCAAGGTCGGCTCGGCGCTGCTCGTCGAGGGCACGACCGGACGGTTGAAGTCGTCGTGGCTCGACAGCCTGGTGGAAGACCTCGTGGCGCTGCGCGCCGGCGGCACGGAGGTGATCGTCGTCTCCTCCGGCGCCATCGCGCTTGGGCGCGGCGTGCTCGGCCTGCCACGCCGGGCGCTTAAGCTCGAGGAGAGCCAGGCGGCAGCGTCCGTCGGCCAGATCGCGCTCGCCCGCGCGTGGTCGGAGGCCTTCGGCCGCCACGGCGTCACGGCCGCGCAGGTGCTGCTCACGCTCGGCGACACCGAGGAACGCCGCCGCTACCTCAACGCCCGCTCGACCTTCGCGACCCTCGCCCGCCTCGGCGCCGTGCCGGTGATCAACGAGAACGACACGGTCGCCACCACCGAGATCCGCTATGGCGACAACGACCGCCTCGCCGCCCGCGTCGCCACGATGGCGAGCGCCGACACGCTGGTGCTCCTGTCCGACATCGACGGCCTCTACACCGCCCCGCCGGCGCAGGACCCCACCGCCGTCCATCTCCCCGTCGTGGACGTGATCACGCCGGCGATCGAGGCGATGGCGGGGGCCGCGGGCTCGGAGCTGTCGCGCGGCGGCATGAAGACGAAGGTGGACGCCGCCAAGATCGCGGTCGCCGCCGGCACGGCCATGGTGATCGCCTCCGGCAAGCGCCAGCACCCGCTCGCCGCCGTCGACGACGGCGGCCGCTGCACCTGGTTCCTCGCCGCCCGCTCGCCCGCCACCGCCCGCAAGACCTGGATCGCCGGCTCGCTCGACCCCCGCGGCGCCCTCGTCGTCGATGCCGGGGCCGTGACGGCGCTGAAGGCCGGCCGCAGCCTGCTGCCCGCCGGCGTCGCCTCCGTCGATGGCGCCTTCGAGCGCGGCGATTGCGTGCGCATTCTCGACGAGGCCGGCCATGAGCTCGGCCGCGGTCTCGTCGCCTACGACCGTGCCGAGGCCGAGCGCGTCGTCCGCCGCAAGACGGCGGAGATCGAGGCGATTCTCGGCTATGCCGGCCGCGGCGAGATGATCCACCGGGACGACATGGCGCTGCACGCTATGAATGGATTGCAGGTGGACCAGGTATGACTGGTTCCGATCTACAAAGGCATTTTTCTGAAGCAGGGCACCCTGCTTTCGCGATTGCATTCTTTTCGTGCATGAATAATGTTTCGAATCTTGCCGGAAGCTACCGATTTATACTTGAAACACTGCGGCTTAGTGACTGTAAAATCCAGAATGGGACTTGGAAGCGAAAGGAGATAAAGGATTATTTTGTTCTCCGGAGCCACTTTGTCGATGGTAGGCCGCAGCTTAGCGGATTTTTCCCCAGCGGCTTTGTCTTAGAGGGGAAGTACACGGCAGTTTCTGTTCCGGTCCGGGCGGGTCAGGGCGGCAACGAATCAGATGATCTGGCTAGGCTGGAGATCGATAGGATCTCGGCCATGGTAGAGCTCATCCTTGGTGTCAGTTCGTGCACTGAGCGCCACCATCTTCAGTTTTTCAGCGCGGCTGGAGGAGGGGCGAGTTCGTACTCAAATATCGCTACAGCCGGAGTTGGAGAGACTTTGGAGATAAAAGTTACCATCGCAATTGGAAAATTCTTGTCGGATCGGCCAAAGTCAAATGTAGGGATTGAGAAAATTCATGCTATTTGTGATCTGATTGCGAGAACTCGTGGTTCTAGTGACAGAAACACCTCGTTTATGGCATACTGGATTGCTCTTGAGTCGGCGGTAGGTGGCGGGAAGGGGCGGGCGAAATTTGCGAATTTGCTTGGATCAGTCTATTTGGATGAAAAGCTAAAATCTATGAAAGAAGAGCGCGACGCCTTCTTTCACGAGGGGAAGTCAGTTATTTTTAGTGAGTACGATGAGCAGATTGTGCGAGCTAGTATTTGCTGTTCTATTTTTTGCAATGAAAACAACATCAGTAGTGCAAGAGATATATTTAACGTGATAAAAGTTGAAGAGGAAGCTAGAAGGGCGCGCGCATGAACGTGGACCTTGCTCGACATTCGAGAGAAGGGAGCGCCTCGGCGCTGATGGCCGACATCGGCCGCCGCGCCCGCGCTGCCGCCCGTACGCTGGCGCTGGCGCCGACCGAGACTAAGAACGCTGCCCTGCGCGCCATGGCTGCAGCAGTGCGCGCCGATCGCGAGGCGATCCTGGCGGTGAACCGCCGCGACGTTGCCGCCATGCGCGAGGCCGGACAGGCGGGCTCCTTCATCGACCGCTCGACGCTCGACGACGGCCGCGTCGAGGCGATCGCCCGCTCGCTCGAAGAGGTCGCCGACCTGCCAGATCCCGTCGGCGCCGTCATCGCCGCCTGGGAAAGGCCGAACGGGCTGTCGATCGAGCGCGTGCGCACGCCGCTCGGCGTCGTCGGCGTCATCTACGAGAGCCGGCCGAACGTCACGGCGGACGCCGGCGCGCTCTGCCTGAAGGCGGGCAACGCCGTCGTGCTGCGCGGCGGGTCCGATGCCCTCGGTACCTCGCTCGCCATCCACGCCTGCCTCGCCCGCGGACTGGAAGCCGCCGGCCTGCCGGCCGACGCGATCCAACTGGTACCGACGCCGGACCGCGCCGCCGTCGGCGCGATGCTCGCCGGGCTCGACGGCAACCTCGACGTCATCGTGCCGCGCGGCGGCAAGAGCCTCGTCGCCCGCGTCCAGACCGAGGCGCGGGTGCCGGTGTTCGCCCACCTCGAAGGCATCGTCCACGTCTACGTGCACGCGCCGGCCGATCTCGAGATGGTGAAGCGCGTCGTCGTCAACGCCAAGATGCGCCGGACCGGCGTCTGCGGTGCCGCCGAGACGCTGCTGTTCGACCGGGCGCTCGCTGGTTCGCACCTCGTGCCAGTGCTCGACGCGCTCGCGGCCGCCGGCTGCCAGATCCGCGGCGATGCGGCCGTGCGCGCCCTCTATCCGGCCGCGCAGCCGGCGAGCGAGGCCGACTGGACCACCGAATATCTCGACGCGATCGTCTCGGTGGCCGTCGTCGACGGCCTCGACGCGGCGATCGCCCACATCGAGACCCACGGCTCGCACCACACCGACGCGATCCTCACCGACGACCTCGCCGCCGCCGAGCGGTTCATGGCCGAGGTCGATTCGGCCATCGTGCTGCACAATGCCTCGACGCAGTTCGCCGACGGCGGCGAGTTCGGCATGGGGGCGGAGATCGGCATCGCCACCGGCCGCATGCACGCGCGCGGGCCGGTCGGCGTCGAGCAGCTGACGAGCTTCAAGTATCGCGTCCGCGGGCACGGCCAGACGCGTCCGTGAACGACGCTGCGGGGGCAGGGGAGGGGCGCCAGACGCCCGAGGCCGACTGGCTACGGGTGCCGCCCTCGGCGCCCGGCATGCGCATCGCGCTCTACGGCGGCTCGTTCAATCCGGCGCACCGCGCCCACCTTGCGGTTGCTGAGACCGCGCTCGCCCGCCTCGGCGTCGACCGGGTCTGGTGGATGGTCACCCCCGGCAACCCGTTGAAGACGCACGACGGCCTCGCTCCGCTGGCCAGCCGCGTCGCCGCGGCGCGGGCGCTGGCGCGCGATCCGCGCATCATCGTCACCGCCTTCGAGGCGGCGCGCCACTACACTTACACCGCCGACACCGTGCGCTTCCTGAAGGCGCGCCGGCCGGGCGTCCGCTTCGTCTTCGTGATGGGCGCCGACAACCTCGCCGGCCTGCACCGCTGGGAGCGCTGGCGGGCGATCGCCGGCCTCGTGCCGCTGGCCTT
>CAZDCR010000125.1:0-6972 GCA_964503995.1 uncultured Segnochrobactrum sp. | reverse complement strand
CGGATGGCCGGGCCGGTCGGCTGCGGCCTCTGCGGCATCGAGAGCCTCGAGGAGGCGATGCGGACTCTTCCGCAGGTCTCGGCCGCGCTCGTTCTGACGCCGGCCGAGATCGCCGCCGCCGTCGCCGCGCTCGCCCCCGCCCAGGTGCTCGGCCGCGAAACCCGCGCCGCCCACGCCGCGGGGTTCTGGCGGCCGGACAAGGCCGGGGCGTCGTCCGCGGGCGGCGCGCTCGTGGCGCTGCGCGAGGACGTTGGCCGCCACAACGCCCTCGACAAGCTCGTCGGGGCGCTCGCGCGGTCGGGCATCGCCGCGAGTGACGGCGCGATCGTCGTGACGAGCCGGCTGTCCGTGGAGATGGTCCAGAAGACGGCGGTCGCCGGCTGCGGCGTGCTCGTCGCCGTCTCGGCCCCAACCGCGCTCGCGATCCGCACGGCCGAGACGGCCGGCATCACCCTGATCGGCATCGCCCGCGGCGGAGAGTTCGAGGTCTTCACCCACGCCCGCCGAATCGCGGGCATGGCGCCGCCCCGCGACGACGCCGGCCCGTCGCTCGCCCCATCACCAGCCGCGTCCCTCGCAAAGGCCTCCCATGTCGCCTGACAAGCTCGTCCGCATGGCCAACCAGATCGGCACCTTCTTCGCCCACCAGGGCCAGGGGCCGGAAGCCGACGAGAAGGCCGTCATCGCGATCGCCAAGCACCTCGACGATTTCTGGGACCCGCGCATGCGCAGCGCCATCGTCTCCCACGGCGCGGCGGGCGGCGCGGGGCTTGATCCGCTGGTGAAGCAGGCGGTGGAGCGGCTGGCGGCGGAGGAGCGCGCCTAGGGATCGCAAAGCCTTGCGAGATCGTCCGCTACCCGATACGGGCCGCTTGAAAAGCGGCAATGCCAATGATGGATGACGCAGGCGTTTTCCATACCGAGCCGAGCCCCGGTTTCGGTCTGAGCGTGATTTTCGAAGACAACGGGCGCGTTGCCTACGCTTACCTGATCGACAGCGCGGACCAGATCATCGCGGACGTTTGGCTCTACAACCGCGCCTCTACGCCACTTGCGCCAGAATGGCACGACCTGTCGGCCGCTCCCTTTCTCAATCCAGCGCGCTACATTCGCACACACGCTCATCCGACCCCTGCTCGCGACCCCTCCGATATCTCGTTCCGATGGCTCACGGATCCCGACCACGGCGTCGTCGTTGAGATCTTTCTTCGCGGTGATCTGATCGGCAGGGTCTGGCCGGGCGCGAAGCCCGGCTGGGCTGCCGCCGCCGCCCGCAGCGGCCCGCTGGCCGTTGGCCCCGCAGACGACGCTTGAGGGCCTGTCCGCCCTCACTCCGGCCGGCAGTTCACCGCCACAAACTTCATGTCCCGTCCGCCCTTGCCGTCGCAGCCGAGGCGGCCGGTCGTGCCGAAGGGCGGGTCGAGGTAGTATTCAAAGTCGTCCGGATCGTTGTGCTCGAGGATGCGGTAGAGCTTGTAGGGCCCGACCGGGCAGATCAGCTCCTCGCTGTCGACGAACATCGCTGCCGGCAGGACGAACACGTGCTCCTTCGTCGCGTCAGCGGCGCAGAACTTCTCCTGCAACTCGGCCGGCGACGACGCCGTGATGATCGACGGTTGCGCGGGGTCCGCGCCGGCGGCCAATGCGGCCGGGCCATCGGGCACGAACGCCATCGCGACGAGGAGCGCCGCCGACAGAGTGCGTGTCACCAAAAGGAAAGTTCGTTGCCGCATGTCGCCCCCGCCGCGCGTGCTCCCGCACTGTAGACGCTGGGTGGGGGCTTGGCGACGGGTGCAGGCTTGGCGACGATTCTGGTTCGGGCAGGCAGGGCCCCTTGCGCGACCCTATCCGAATGCGCCGATCGACCGCCTCTTGCCCGAAGGCCCGCTCGTCTCCCGCCTCAGAACCCCAGCAGGCGGCTCAGGGCCGTCGCGTGCTGCAAAAACCCCTGGATGATCCAGTAGACCCAGATGCCCGGCCACAACAGCGCGAACAGCACGTCCAGCGTGAAGATCGGCATCAGCCGCTGGTGCCACGTCTCGTGGTGGGTGAGGTCGTCGTAGACGAGGATCGCGTAGGTCAGCGGCCACATCAGGTAGGCGCCGCGCCAGAGCCAGTCCGAAAGTCGCGAGGTGTGCTGCGTCATCGTGGGGTCGGTCCGGCTGCGTCCGCTGCCGTCTGCTTGCACGCGCCAGCGGCGCCGGTCCACCGGACACGGCGCCGCGGCGGGCCGGGATGCCGTGTCAGGCGGCAGGCAGGACCGCGATGATCACCAGCGTCTGCGGGTCGACGATGCAGATCTGTCCCTGGAGCGCCACGAAGCTGTAGTCGGCGTAGCCCGGCGCGATCTCCACCACCCCGGCCGGCACCGGCCTCATCACCGTCGTCCGCGGGATGACGGCCCCGGGGCGAACGTCGTCGATGCCGGTGGTTTCGATCGGCGCGCCGTCGGCGAGAAGGATGCGGGCGATCTGCTCCATCTCCTCCGGTGCGAGCATCTGCGAGCGGCCCGGCTGGTCGCTGCGAGGGTCGGGCGTGAGAATGGTGCTGGTGTGGGCCGGGCCGGCCGCCCCTCCGGCGTCCGTTGGATCGTCCGGGTTCTGGCCGACGGCGGGCGCCGCCACCAGGGCGAGGGCGGCCGCGGCCGCGGCCGCGGCGAGGGTGTTCGTCTGGTACCGCATGAAAATCCTCCTGTGCGGTCCCAACGATCCGGCACGGTGAGGGTTCCGCGGGCCGTCCGGCGGCCGACCCGACTTGTCCGGCGCACCCTCACCGGTGTGACCGGGCTCAGCGGGCGGCGAGGCGGGCGAGGAACGCGGTGGTCTGGCGCCGCCCCTCCGCCGTCAGCCGGAAGGCACGCCGCCGCCGGTCCGCGACCGGGGCTTCCTCGACGAGACCGGCCACCGTGAGGTCGCGCAGGCAGCGACGAACAGCGCGCTGGGTCTGCTCGAAGGGCTGGGCGAGATCGTGCAGCGACACGGCTCCGGCCTCCGGCAATGCGGCCAGCCGCAGCAGCAGTTCCCAGCGGGTATCGTGGAAGAGTTCACTCCCGAATGTCGCGGTGCGGTCCGCATAGAGCGCCAAGAGGACGCTGACTCCACCTGCGACCGGATCGTCGCCAGTCGGGGCGCGCGCAGCGGGAGGCTTGCTGCTGGAGGGGTGGACAACGGGCGGTTCGCCTGCCGCCGCGGCCCGGCGTACCGCCGAGGCGAGTTCGTCCGCCGTCACGGGCTTGTACAGGAATTCCGAAACATTCAGCCGTATCGCGTCGATCACCCCCTCGAGTGTCGCTTGGCCGGACAGGATGATCACCCTCAGATCCGGGCTGACTGTGCGGGCAGCGAGGCGCTGGAGCAAGTCGATCCCGCCCATCTCCGGCATTGTAAGGTCCGTGACGAGGACGCGAATGTCGGGGACGGTGGCAATCAACTCCAGCGCGTCGTGGCCCGAGGTGCAGGTCTCGACGGCAAAGCCCAGGAGACGGAGCGCCTGCGACAGCTCCTCGAGAACGGCCGGATCGTCATCGACGATGAGGGTGCGAAACGATCTTCCAGCCATCGCCGGTTGCCCGCCCGCTGTTCGCTGCCGCCGGATGGAGGCAAACTGCAGCGGGGTAACGCACAAATCGGCAGATGGTTCCGGAGAGCCCTGGCTGATCCCCCGTCGCGCCGAGCGCCCTCGTCCGACGGCACAGATTTCAGCGGGCGGCGAGGCGGGCGAGGAACGTGGTGGTCTGGCACCGCCCCTCCGCCGTCAGCCGGAAGGCACGCCGCCGCCGGTCCGCGACCGGGGCTTCCTCGACGAGACCGGCCACCGTGAGGTCGCGCAGGCAGCGACGAACAGCGCGCTGGGTCTGCTCGAAGGGCTGGGCGAGATCGTGCAGCGACACGGCTCCGGCCTCCGGCAATGCGGCCAGCCGCAGCAGCAGTTCCCAGCGGAGATTTTGGAACAGCTCGACCCCGAAGGTCGCCTTGCGGTCCTCGTATAGCCCCACGAGGGCGCCGAGCCTGCTCGCGAACAGATCGGCATCCGTCGGCGCGGTTGCCGCGGAAGACGGGTCGACGGACGCCTCGCCGACGCCCACCGTCCGTCGCACCGCTGAAGCAAGCTCGTCCGCCGTCACCGGCTTGTACAGGAACTCGGAGACATTCAGCCGCATCGAGTCGATCACCCTGTCGAGCGTCGCTTCGCCGGTGAGAACGATCGCCCTCACGCCGGGGCTGACCTTGCGGGTCGCCAGGCGTCGCAGCAACTCGATGCCGCCCATCTCCGGCATCGCGAGGTCGGTGACAAGGACGCGGATGTCGGGTTGCGCGGCGATCAGCTGCAGCGCCTGCTGTCCGGAGGTGCAGGTCGACACAGACAGGCCTTCGAGGGAGAGACCCTCCGACAGTTCCTCGAGGAGGGCCGTGTCGTCGTCGACGATGAGGGTTCGAAACGGGTTTGCCAGCATCGCTAAGCGAGGACCACTGGCCGCCCGGCCGCTGCGGCCGCAGCAGACGACTGCAAGGTCGGGAGTGCAGCGATAAGGTCATCCAGCGGCAGCTTCCGGGCGAACAGAAAGCCCTGGAGGTGGCTGGCGCCTTGATCGCGCGCAAATTCGGCATCGGCGCGGGTTTCAACGCCCTCCGCCGTGACGGTCAGGCCGAGGTCTGCGCCGAGCCTCGCCAGCGCGGCGAAGATGAAGCGGGGCTTCTCCCAGCTGCGGGCGGCGCGCAACAGCTCGATGTCGATCTTGAGACCCGTCACAGGCAGTGCCGAGAGCTGGGTCAAGCCGCTTTCCCGGCGGCCGACGTCGTCGAGGAGGAGGCCGAAACCCGCGACGCGCAGCTTCACGAGCGTGGCAAGCGTCGTGGCCGCCCCGTCGTAGACGTTCTCCTCGATGAGTTCGATGGCCATCTGCCCGGGCTTCAGGCCAGCAGCGCCGACGATGAGCTGGAGCATCTCGCCGGCTTCCGGGGCGCGGAGCACGCTCGCGGGCATGTTGACGGCGACGGGGCCCTGGTACCCGGCGTCGGTCCAGCGCCGGGCTGCCTCCGCCGCCCGACGCACCACTACCCACGACAGTGCGGCGAGCAGGTCCTCGTCGTCGGCGACCGCCTCGATGATCCTCGCCGGCGCCACCGGTGGCAACCCGGGCAGGACGCCCTGCAGGAGGGCCTCCGCCCCCGCGAAGGCAAAAGTGACGGCGTCGAGTATCGGCTGGAAGTTGATCGCCAGGGTGCCGTCGGCGATCGCCCTCGCCACGGCCGACCGGATCGCGAACGGACCCGGGGCCGCGGCCGCCGAAGGTTCCGGGTGCGCGCGTGCGCCCTCGATCAGGCGATGGAGCTCTTCGAACTCGAACGGCTTCGCCAGGCCTCCGACCACCGTCAACCCGCTGCGCCGAGCGGCTTCTGTCGCCCCCCGCAGGACTGCCTCACCATGGCCGCTCATCAAAATGACAGCGGGCGCGCGTCCGCAACGGGAGAGCTTGTCGAGCACGTCCAGGCCGTCGACGCCCGGCATCACCACATCGAGGATCACCACGTCCTGGTCGGTCCAGGACAGCGCGTCGACGCGTGTGTCCGCCGCAATCTCTTCCGCAACGTGCCCCGTCGCCCGGACGATATCGGCGAGCTCGCTCGCGAGCGCTCGGTCATCGTCGATGATGCCGACCCGCAGACCCCGGCTGGGCGCTCGTTCGGAACTCGCGCTGACCATCTTCGCCCCCACACCGGGCTTGTCCCACCCAGAACCGGCCCCTTAAGCCGACGCCGTCGAGCACGGCATCGCGACTAGTCCGAAAGTAGTGGTCAATTTTGCAGGAGGCAGGCGCGAACCATTCCGTATCAGGACCGATCGGCGACTTTCTGCGCCAATCCGCGCCGCAACCGAGCGGGTAAGGCCTAAACTCCAAGCAGTGGCGGTAGCGCGGGGTGCGGGGGGTGAGCCGTGGACGTGGCGGTTCAGGCCGCCGTGCCGAGACGCGCCAGGGTGGCGCGATAGTGCGCCTCACGCTCAGCGTCGCCTCTGCCGGCATCGCGTCGCCGGATCTGTGCCAGATTGTCGGCGAGGTCGGCCCGCTTCACCGCCTGGGCGAGCGGATCGGACGTGGCGCGGGCGAGGAAGGCCTCCTCGCTCTCCTCCGGGCGGCGCGTCAGCGCGTCGACGGCCTCGACGATCTCCGGCGGGAAGCTCTCGATCGCGATGCGCTCGAGCGTCCACTCCGGGTTCTTCTCGACGACGTCGTGCAAGGCCGCGACGATCTGTTCGTCCGCACTCTCCACCCTCAGCACGACGCGCAGCACGTGCAGGATGTAGGGCTCGTCCGCCTTGTCGACCTGACCCTTGTGGGCCTCGCAGGCGATGGTGATGGCGCGTTCCAGCGTCGGCATGGCCACAGGTTGGCCCGCCGACGTGGCAGCAGTTTGGCAAACGGCGAGGATGCGGGCGGCCGGCCTGCGATGCCCACGCGCAGCCCGCCCATGCTGGCGTCGGAGCAGAAGCGACGTCGCAACGCGGGACGTGATGGCCCTTCTCGACAGCCCGTCTTTGTGAAGGTGCCGGCTGTCGCGAAGCTTGGGTCCGGGTGGCGGCTGTCTCGGCCCATCGAGCGGATGGTGGCGATCAGCGCTGCGCCTGCACCGGATCACTTCAACTCATTTCCCCCGTCGGCCGCGGCACTTTAGGGTCCGCGCCGATCGGATTCGGCATGGCGCGAGGGACGGATTTGGGCGGGCGCGGGCTTCTGGTGTTGACGACGGCGCTCGCGCCGGCGCTGTGGGGCAGCACCTACGTGGTGTTCACGCAGCTGCTGCCGACCGACTATCCGCTGCTCGTCTCCGCCTTCCGCGCCCTGCCGGCTGGCGTGCTCCTGATGCTGTTGGGCGCCGGGCTGCCGCCGCGCCGCGCCGTGCTGCCACTCGCCGCGGTCAGCCTGTTCAACATCGGCCCTGCACTGCGGTGGCGCCATCACCAAGGATGAGGGTG